>JBDTKT010000201.1:0-7785 GCA_039935195.1 Mycobacterium sp. | reverse complement strand
CCCTGGAGCGCGCCCTGGCCGACGGCGAGCTCTACGGCCTGGCCACCACCAACGCATTGGAGCTCGGTGTCGACATCGCCGGGCTCGACGCGGTGCTGATCGCCGGATTCCCGGGGACGGTGACCTCTTTCTGGCAGCAGGCCGGCCGGTCGGGCCGACGCGGTCAGTCGGCGCTGATCATGCTGATTGCCCGTGACGATCCACTGGACACCTACCTGGTCCACCATCCCGCGGCGCTGCTCGACAAACCGATCGAGCAGGTGGTGATCGATCCGGTCAACCCCTACGTGCTGGGGCCGCAGTTGCTGTGCGCGGCCACCGAACTGCCGCTGACCCAGACCGAGATCGAGCACCTGGGTGCCGAACGGGTGGCCGCGACGCTGGTCGGCGACGGACTGCTGCGGCGACGATCGGACAAATTTTTCCCAACTCCCGGCTTATTGGAATCGGGGGGCCCGCATCCTCACGTCGACATCCGGGGTAGCACCGGCGGACAGGTCGTGATCGTCGAGGCGGACACCGGGCGGCTACTGGGCAACGTCGATGCCGGCCAGGCACCGGCCTCGGTCCACCCGGGGGCGGTGTACCTGCACCAGGGCGAGACCTATCTGGTCGATTCGCTGGACACCGAAAGCAAGATCGCGTTCGTCCACGCCGAGGATCCGGGCTACACCACGTTCGCGCGGGAGATCACCGACATTGACATCACCGGTGACGGCGAGCGGCACTGGTTCGGGCCGGTCAGCCTCGGCCTGATGCCGGTCACGGTGACGCACCAGATCGTCGGGTACCTGCGCAGGCGACTGACCGGGGAAGTCGTCGATTTCGTCGAACTGGACATGCCGGCCACTACGCTGCCCACCACCGCGGTGGTCTACACCGTCACCATCGACGCGTTGGCCGGCTGCGGCATCGACCAGCCGCGCGTCCCCGGATCGCTGCACGCCGCCGAACACGCCGCGATCGGCCTGCTGCCACTGGTGGCCAGTTGCGACCGAGGTGACATCGGCGGGCTGTCCACTGCCCTGGGACCGGCGGCGCTGGGTGGGCTGCCCAGCGTCTTCGTCTACGACGGCCACCCGGGGGGCGCCGGCTTCGCCGAACGCGGGTTCCGCTCGGTGCGCACCTGGCTGGCCGCCACCGCAGCGACGATCGAATCGTGCGAATGCCCGCACGGGTGTCCGTCGTGTGTGCAGTCACCCAAGTGCGGCAACGGGAACGAGCCACTGGACAAGGCCGGTGCAGTGCAGTTGCTGCACCTGGTGCTCGGCCGGCTCACCGGTGCCGACCGCAGTGCTCCCTGAGTTGAGCTGCGCCGGAAGAGTCGGCCGAACGGCCGAAATCGAATGCCGGGATCGTAAGCCGCAGCGGGCTTCCGGACGATGCGAGCGGCGATTGTTGCCGCAGGCAGAAGCTCGCCCGCCGTAATATCGCAGTATGGTCCACGACTGGTTACTGGTGGAAACGCTGGGGAGCGAGCCGACCGTGGTCGCTCAGGGTCGGCGGCTGGAAAATCTGGTCCCGGTCGCGCAGTTCCTGCGCCGCAGCCCGCAGCTGACCGCGATCCAGATGGCGATCGCCGAATCGGTTCGAACCGAGCAGAGCCTGGCGAGCATCACCCCCAAGAAAAACGCTCGGGTGATCCGCACCGAGCCGGTCCTGATGTCCGACGGCCGCATGCACGGCGTTCACGTCTGGAGCGGACCGGCCGACGTCGATCCGCAGGAGCGTCCGATCCCGGGGCCGATGAAGTGGGACCTGACCCTGGGGGTGGCCACCGAAACACCAGAGTCGCTGGCCAACAGCGGTAAGGACCCCGAAGTCGAGGCGACCCACGGCAGGGCGTTCGCCGAGGAACTGCCGGCCCGCGATTTCAACCCCGACGAGAGCAAGCTGCTGGCGGCGACAATTCGGCCTGAGCCGGGTCAATTCATTTGCAACAGTTGGGATATTACCGATTTTCACGGCGTCATGATCCGGGTGGGTTTTGTGGCGCGGACCGCCTGGGAGGCCACCCCCGGTGGGCGCGACCACCTGGTGGCGCGCGGGATGAATTGGCGGGGGCAGTTGGACGGGGCGGTGCAGCAGCCAGAACTGTTGACGCAGCAGGCCCTGCACGGGTTAGCCCAGCCGGGAGTGCATCGCGTCGTGGTCGACATCCGCGACTGGCGGCCACTGAAGTGGCTGGACGATCCGTGCCCGTTCTACGACTGGCGGGGCAGCGTCGATACGCCGCGTGTTCACCCCGACGACGAAGCGTTGATCTCCCGCATGACAGCCGAATTCGTCAACGGTCCGACCTCGGGAATTCTCCGGATGCGCCAGCCGGGCGGCGGGTGGGCGCCGGTGCACGTCACGGTCAACCGGATCGAACTCGAGGAGGGTGTCTTCGCCGGGCTGGTTGCGCTTCGGCTGCCCGCCGATGACGAACTCACCGACGCGAGGTTGTCCGAAACTGAGGACGGCGGTTAACCGCCTGGTCCGGCCCGGGCCACCGCCCGGGCCGAACCAACCCATCGGCCGGCGAAGGTGACCGGCACCTGCACCGTGACGACGATGTCGAGGCCGTCGGCTACACAGTCGATTTCATTGATCCGCATACGGTGAGCCAGCGCCGCGGCCTCGGCGCAACCCTCCGCGACGCCCGCCGGGAGCCGAGCCGCGGCGGCCAGGGCCGCTAAGTCCGCGCCCGACTGTGCTCGGTGCCGGGCAATCACCGCCGTGCCCAGGCAGACGCCGCCGCCGGTGACGGCCAGCAGCGCCGCAACCATCACAACGGCCACCACGGTCGCCGTGCCGGTGTCACCCGAGGGCGCCGGCCGTCTCGGCGGCCGACACCGCCTCGGCGGCGATGACAAGCCCGGGCAACAGGTGCGGGTGGGCGGTGACCGTCGCCACCACGAACCCGTCGATGTGTCGCACCCGCACCGTGGCACCCGCCGGCGCGATCTGCTTGACGACAGCGGCCACCGCCGATCCGTCACCGCGGGCGGCGAGTCGGGCCGCCTCACGAGCCGCGTCCACGCAGCGCACCTGCATGGCCACCGCGGTGATCCCGGCCAGGCACAGCACCAGCATCGCCACCAGTGCGGCCAGGCAGAACGCGGCCTCCACCGTGCTCGCACCGGCATCTTCGGCCGACTCCCGTAAACCCGTCACACCTTGGTGCTCAGTGCGCGCCCGATGATCCGGCTCAACGCCGAGACAACCGAGTCGCCGGTGACCACCGTGTAGAGGATCGCACCGAACGCCGCGGCGGCGATCGTGCCGATCGCGTACTCCACCGTCGACATTCCCGACTCGTCGGCCACCAGCAGCATCAGTCGCAGCCGCGCCGCCCCGAGGATGCCGTCCGTCTGTGTTCGCAATGTGCCCACTGCCCCTCCTTTCGTTCTCACCCCGATCCGGGGTTCCCGCGGTCCGTCCGCGAAGTGTTAGGTGCCGGCCTCCGACAATCACAGACGATCACAGCAGGCCCGCCCGCAAGACGTCCGCCGCCAGGCCGGCGACCACCGGAACGATGCCCAGACACACGAACGCCGGCAGAAAACACAGCCCGAGCGGGCCTGCGATCAGAACCCCGGCCCGTTCGGCCGCCGCCGTCGCCGCATGCGAGGCGTCGTGGCGGCACTGCGCGGCGAGTTCGCTGAACCCCTCGGCCAGGGCAGCTCCGGAAGATCCCGACCGGCGGGCCAGCCGCAATACCGCCGCGGTCGGTGGGTCGACCGTGCCGGGCGACCCATCCGGCGGTGCCGACCATGCGGTGGCGGGCTCCGCGCCGAGCACCAGCAGGCTGGCACCACGCCGCAGTATTCGGGCCAGCTGTGGCGGCGCAGACCCGGCGGTAGCGGTTGCGGCACCCGAGATCGTCATTCCCGCGGTGAGGCATAGCGCCAGCACATCCAGGCTCGACGCCAGCGCCAGCACATCGGTCTCTACCGCGGTCCGCTCGCGTGCCGACTGGGCGCGGCGACGCAGACCGGCCCGCGCGCGCACCGTCGACGGGCCGGGTCCGGCCAGCACCGCGAGGCCCAGCAGCACCGGCACCGCGCTCATGTCAGCCGTCCGGTGATCCCGTCCGACCACAGCAGCCCCGCACAGACCAGCGTCACCCCGACCAGCAGCAGCACACCGCCGGCCCCGCTGATCAAAAAACCTACCGGCCGAGCACCGATCAGCTGACCCAGCAACACACCCAGCATCGGCAGGGCGGCCAGAATTGTTGCGGAGGCGCGCGCGCCAGCCATGCCCGCGTGGACGCGATCTGAAAACCGTTGCCGCTCAACGATATCTTGCTGAGCTGCCTGCATCAGGGTCGATATCGCCAGTCCGTGGTCACCTGCGAGCTGCCAGTACAACGCGAGGCGCTCCCACTGGGCCGGAAGCGCCGAAGTCCCGGCTGCACCGCGCAGGCCCGCGCCGACGTCTGCACCTAGCCGGGCCCGGGCCGCGACCGCGCGCAGCCCGGCGGCCACCGGCCCCGGCCCGGATTCCGTCGCCGCTACGCCGAAGGCCCGCACCGGATGCGCGCCAACCCGCAACTCCCCGACCAGAACGTCCAACGCGGTCTCCAGTGCGCGCGCCTCCGCGGCCGCCGCCCGGTGGCGGACCTGGCGGCGGCCGCGCACCGCGACGGTCGCACCAAGCACCGCACCGGCAAGGCTCACGTTCACCGGCAGCACCAGTGCGCTGATCGCGACGCAGCATCCGATGGCACCCGCCACGGCGGCGCCGGACCGTCGAATAGGCCCGGGGGTGCGGGCGGACAGTCGGGCGCGCGGACCCAGCCGGCGTCGCGGCGACACCGGCAGCAGGACCGCCACCGACAGTGCCAGCGCGGCGGACACCGGGCCGGTCATGCCGGTGCCCGGCTGTGCAGCAAGCGCTGCAACTCAACCGCATCGGCGGTCATACCCCGTTCGACATGCCACACCCGCACAGCACGCACCGCCCCGGCGTCGGTACGCCGCAGCACGGCAATCTCGGTGAGGCGCCGGAGCCCGCGGGTATCACGCGCGACGTGCACGAGCACCTGGACCGCGGCGGCCAACTGGGCGTGCAGGGCGGCACGGTCCAGGCCACCCAGCGCACCCAGCGCCTCCAGCCGGGCCGGTACCTCGGCCGGACTGTTGGCGTGCACGGTGCCGGCGCCGCCGTCGTGCCCGGTGTTCAGGGCGGCCAGCAGGTCGACGACTTCTGCTCCCCGGACCTCGCCGACTACCAGTCGGTCCGGCCGCATCCGCAAGGCCTGCCGGACGAGGTCTCGCAGGGTCACCTCGCCCGCACCCTCAACATTGGCGGCCCGGGCGACCAGCTTGACCAGGTGCGGGTGGCGCGGCTGCAGTTCGGGGGCGTCCTCGACGCAGACGATCCGTTCCTCGGCGGGTAGCGCACCCATCAGGGCTGCGAGCAGGGTGGTTCTGCCGGCGCCGGTGCCCCCGGAGATCAGGAAGGCCAGCCGGGCGGCGATCACGTCGCCGAGCAACACGGCAGCCTCCGGGGCGATTGCGCCCGCGGCGACCAGGGCGGCGATGTCCTGGGTGGCCGGGCGCAGCACCCGCAACGACAGGCACGTTCCGGCGGCCGCAACCGGCGGCAGTACCGCGTGCAGGCGCACCACGAACCCACCGGCGCCGATTCCGGTCAGCAGGCCATCGACCCAGGGTTGCGCGTCGTCGAGTCGACGGCCGGCCGCCAGGGCGAGTCGCTGAGCCAGCCGGCGCACCGCCGCCTCGTCGGCAAATCGGATCGGGCTGCGCCGCAAACCGGCCCCGTCATCGACCCACACCGCATCCGGCGCCGTGACCAGGACATCGGTGGTGCCGTCGGCACACAGCAGCGGTTCCAGAACCCCCGCACCGGTCAGCTCAGTCTGCAGTAGCCGCAGGTTGGTCAGCACTTCGGTGTCGCCGAGGACGCCGCCCGATTCTGCCCGGATCGCCGCGGCCACCACCCGGGGCCGCAGCTCCGCCGACTCGGCGGCCAACCGTTCCCGGACCCGGTCGATCAGCGAATCGCTCATGCTGCCGCCTCCGCCACGCTACGCCGCGACGGCAGCACACCGAGGACCCGGTCGGCGGCCGCCGCCAGCGCCGAGCGGCGCCGCAGTCGCAGGCCACCGTGTTCGAGCCGCTCGGCCAGCCGCGGCTCTGCACGCATTACCGCCAGCAGGGGCAGCCCGGCCACCTCTGCGATTTCGGCCGCCCGAAGTCCGCCGGGCGACGGCCCGCGTACCACCAGACCGACGTTGGGATTGACCCCGCGTAGCCTCGGTGCGATCGTCGCGCAGGCCGCACCCGCGCGCACATCGCACGGACTTACCACGACCACCAGATCAGCCGTACCCAAAGCAATTTCGACCGCATCGGTCATCGCCCGGGGCAGGTCGCAGACCACCGTGACCCCACCGCGACGGCCGGCGTCCACGACGGCGTCGACCGTGCGCCCGTCCAGCTCGTGGCCCCGCCGGGTGCCCGACAGCACACTGACACCGCGATGCCCGGGCAATGCCTCCCGCACCGCCAGCCAGGTCAGCCGGCCGCCCTGCAGCGCCAAATCGGGCCAGCGCAGACCGGCGGTGTTCTCGGTGCCGGCCAGCAGGTCGATCCCGCCGCCCCACGGGTCGAGGTCGATCAGCAGCGCGTCGCCGGCGGCCTGGGTCAGCGCGGTCGCGAACAGCGACGCACCAGCTCCCCCACGGCCGCCGACAACCGCGACGACCTCGCCGTGCCGATCGCCGTCGCGCGCCGCTTCGCCCGCTTCGGCCAGGGCGGCGACCAGCTCACGCTCGTCGGCGGGCAGCGTCAACACCCGGTGCGCACCGACCGCGACCGCCGCCTGCCAGGTGGCTCCGGTGGGCTCGGCATCGGTGAGGACGACGACGTGGGCGCGCCGCGGCAGGCGGGCATTTCCGCAGCGCACGGCGGCCGACTCATCGAGCACCACCGCCGCGGCGGCCACCCAGGTTTTCCGGTTCGGCGCCGAGTCGCGCAGATAAATCACCCTTGCGCCCACCGCCGCGCCCACCCGGTCCATTTCGTCGCGCAGCGCGGGGTGACTCAGCATGGCCAACAGGCCGGTGACGGTGCTCACACCATCACCGTGTCGGGGCCCGCCCGCGGGCGCCAGCCGACTCCGCCGCATCGACGTCAAATGTGGATGAGGTGCCAACTGTGGATACGTCAGGCGACCAACACCGCGTCAGGCGACCAACACCGACAGAATTCAAGCCGAAAGGTATGAATAGCGATTTTTAGAACAGGTTCCGGTATGCCACGGACGTCAACCAGCGAACAATTGACCGGTTAAAGAAAACGACCCTCGCCAGGGGGGGAGGAGGCGAGGGTCGTTGTGTATCAGCCCCGGGGGGTCGGGCCGATACACGCTCGACCTAAGCCGAGTGATGCCACTATACACACGACAGGGCGGCCCAGCGCAAGTGTCGTCCACGAACCGATCCGACGTGTCGGCCTCGCCTGTGCGCACGCGTGAACTGCTGTTTTCGATACAACACGAAGCCGAACGGCCACCGGCCCTATGCTGGACCGGTGACGGACTCCGCCGCGGGCGCCCCACGCCAAACGTCGTTGCAAACACCGGCGAGCGCCGGCACCCGCACGCGTACGGCCGCCTTCTTAGACCTCGACCAGACGGTGATCGCCAAGTCCAGCACCCTCGCCTTCAGCAAACCTTTTCTCGACCAAGGACTCATCAACCGCCGAACCGTACTCAAGTCCAGCTACGCCCAGTTTCTGATGCTGCTGTCCGGCGCCGACCACGATCAGA
>JBDTKT010000200.1:0-8511 GCA_039935195.1 Mycobacterium sp. | reverse complement strand
CATCCCGATCCGGCCGATCCAGGTCGTCGCGTTCAGCGAGATGTGGAACTTCCACGCGATGATGTCGTTGAACGACGCTAACGTCAGCAAGATGTAGAACGCGATAGCCATAGCACCGATCGCGGTGCGCACGGGGGCATCCCGCGGCCGCTGCAAAAGATTGTGGTGTGCATAGTCACCGGTTAACCGCTTCTCGACGAAGGGGTACACCATCAGCAAAATTAAGACCAGACCCATGAGCAGCGCGACCGCGACGGACCCGGGGATCGTGTGGCCCCAGAAATAGAACTCCCACGCCGGCCAGAGCCGGGCCAGACCGTCAGTCCACATCATGTAGAAGTCGGGCTGGCTGCCCGCCGAAATCTGTGATGGCTTGTAGGGGCCCAGGTTCCAGATCGGGTTGATCTGCAGCAGGCCACCCATGAGGCCGAGGATGCCGGTAACCATCGCGAAGAACGCGCCGGACTTGACCGCGAAGACCGGCATCACCCGCACGCCGACCACGTTCTGCTCGGTGCGGCCGGGGCCGGGGAACTGGGTGTGCTTCTGGAACCACACCAGCGCCAGATGCGCGCCGATAAGGGCCAGCATAATCCCCGGAAACAGCAGGATATGCACGGCGTACAGGCGCGGAATGATGATGTCGCCTGGGAAGTCGCCGCCGAACAGCGCCCAGTGCAGCCAGGTGCCGATCACCGGCATGCCCAGCGTGATCGACGAGAACGCCGCCCGCAGGCCGGTGCCGGACAGCAGGTCGTCGGGGAGCGAGTAGCCGAAGTAACCCTCGAACATCGCCAGGATCAACAGCAGCGAGCCGATGACCCAGTTGGCCTCACGGGGCCTGCGGAACGCGCCGGTGAAGAAGATGCGGGCCAGGTGCACCATGATCGCGGCGGCGAACATCAGCGCCGCCCAGTGGTGGATCTGCCGGACGAACAGGCCGCCGCGGATCTCGAAGGAGATATTCAGGGCCGTTTCGTAGGCGCGCGACATCTGGATGCCGCGCAGCGGCTGGTAGACGCCGTTGTAGGTGACCTCGGCCATCGATGGGTCGAAGAACAGCGACAGGTACACGCCGGTCAGCAACAGGATGACGAAGCTGTACAGCGCGATCTCGCCGAGCAGGAACGACCAGTGCGTCGGGAAGACCTTGTTGAAGGCTCGCCGTGCCGCCGTCGCCGGGTGGTAACGCGTGTCGATGTCATCTGCTTGGCTGGCCAGCAGATCGCCGATTTTCGGGCTCATGAAGTGCGCTCCCAGAAGGCCGGTCCGACAGGTTCGACGAAGTCGCCGTTGGCGACCAGATATCCATTGGTGTCAATGGTGACGGGCAGCTGCGCCAACGCGCGTGCCGCCGGGCCGAAGATCGGCTTGGCGTAGGTCAGCGCATCGAATTGGGACTGGTGGCACGGGCAGAGAATCCGGTAGGTCTGCGCCTCGAACAGCGAAGACGGGCAACCCAGGTGGGAGCAGACCTTGGTGTAGGCGAACAGGTCGCCGAAGTTGAAGCTCTCCTGGCCCTTGCGCTTCACCACCTTGTGCACGTCGCCGGGCCGGATGCGGATGAGCATCACCGGGTTACGGACGCCCATCATGATCTCGTTCAGCTTCTCGTGTGATTCGCCGGTAGTGCCGTCGCCGTCGGACTCCCGCCACGGGAAGACGGTCTCCATCCCGCCGGCGTCGAGGTCCTCCGCGCGAATCTTGATGAACGGCGAGCCAGGGTTTTGACCGGTGGCCCGGGCCAGGTAGATGGTCTCGCCGGCATAGCGTGGGGTCCACCCTGACGTCCACAACACGGCCTTGCGGCCCTCGGCGGTCTCGACCACCGGCTTCCACGGGTTCTTGACCAGGCCGCCGGCAAACGCCACCAGGGTGCTCAGGCCGAACGCGCCGAACCCGACACCCAGCGACAACCCGATCAGCTTGCGGCGCCCGATCGTCGAACCCTCGAAGGCATCGGTCAGGTTGGCCACTGCCGTTTTACGGGCCAGCTCGCTGGAGCTGCCGTCGTGGCGCTGCTGGATCGTGATTTCTTCCGGGATGAACTTCTTGACGAACAAGACTGCGCCGACGCCGATCGCCAGCACCGAGAGCCCGAAGGTCAGCCCGTACAACGGGGTGGTCAGCGCGTAGACCAGGCCGTTCGGGGACTCCTGGGGTGCGTACTCCCACGGCCAGAACAGGAAGATCAGCAGCAGTGCCAGCCCGAAACCGCCGCCGACCAGGAACCACGCCGCCACATGGCGTTCGGCGCGCTTCTCGGCACGGGTGCCCCCGGTTGGCCAGCGGGGGTCCTTGAAGACAATGTCCACGCCGTCCAGTCGGCCGCCGAGGGCAACGAGCTCCTCATGCGACATCGTCGCCAGCGCGGCTTCGTCGGGCAGGTCGGCGGCATCGACGTCGTTGTTGCTCATGAGCGTGCCCCGATCCACATTGCGGCGCCGATGGCAGCCACCATCCCGATAATCCACATCGCCATGCCCTCCGGCGCGGGGCCGAACCCGCCCAGTCCGTAGCCGCCCGGGGGCTGCTCCTCGGTGACGGATCTGACGTAGGCGATGATGTCCTTCTTCTCCTCGAGGGAGATCTGGCGGTCGGAGAACCGCGGCATGTTCTGCGGACCGGACACCATCGCGGTGTAGATCTGCTGCTCGCTGGCGGGAGACAGGTCCGGTGCGTACTTACCCGACGAGAGTGCGCCGCCGCGGCCGGTGAAGTTGTGGCAGGACGCGCAGTTGAGCCGGAACAGGTCACCGCCGCGGCCTAGGTCGTCGCCGCGCAGCGACGCCTGTTCGATGCTGCCGTCGGCGTTGCGCAGCACGGTGGGGCCGCCACCGTTGACCTGCACGTAGGCGCCCATGGCGTCGATCTGCTTGTCGTCGAACATCGGGTCCTTGCGGGGGGCCTGGGCCTCGCCGCGCGCCGCGGGCATCCGCCCGGTGGACACCTGGAAGTAGACCGCGGCCTCACCTACGCCGATCAGGCTCGGCCCGCGACCGGCGACACCCTGCAGGTTGGCGCCGTGACAGGTGACGCATGAGGTGTCGAACAGCTGCTTGCCGGTCCGCAGCAGCGCCGAGCTGGATTCATCGGCGACCGCGACCTGCGGGGTCGGTGTCAGCACCGCGGCCAGCCCGCCTGCCAGGGTCAGAGCCACCAGGAGCAACAAGCCGCCCGACAGCCGACGCCGGAGCCGCCGCCGGGCGATGGGCTGGCTTCGGCCCCGCCGGGCCGACAAGATTGTCTTCAACCGGACACTCCTGTTCATCGGGTGCTTGCTCATCGGATGAAGTAGATCGTGGCGAACAGCGCGACCCACACGATATCGACGAAATGCCAGTAATAGGAGACGACTATCGATGCGGTGGCCTGTGCCGGGGTGAACTTACTCATCGTGGTGCGAAGCATCAGGAAGATGAACGCGATCAGCCCGCCGATGACGTGCAGTCCGTGGAAGCCGGTGCACAGGTAGAAGACGCTGCCGTAGGCGCTCGACGCGATCGTGGTGCCGTGGCCCACCAGGTGGTAGTACTCATACGCTTGGCCGAGCACGAAGAACAAGCCCATCAGGAAGGTCGCCAGGTACCAGCGGCGCAGCCCGAACACGTCGCCCCTTTCGGCGGCGAACACCCCCATCTGGCAGGTGAACGACGACCCGATCAGCACCAGCGTCACCGGTACCGCCTGCCACAGGTTCAGCTCAGTCGGTGGTGGCGGCCAACTGCCGCCGGATTGGGCGCGTGCGGTGAAATACATCGCGAACAGCCCAGCAAAAAACATGAGTTCGCTGGAAAGCCAAACGATGGTGCCGACACTGACCATGTTGGGCCGGTTCAGCGAATGCACACGCGACGTAATGGCAGTACCCGAGGACCCCACAGCGCTCGTCACGTCCGCAAGTATGACGCTATGTAGTTGTCGAACTCCAGTCGGGGCGGGCAATTGGTGTCAATTGCCGTATCGACCCGGGTTCGTCCGGACTGCGGGCGACTTTGGCGGGGTGTGCGCCGCATGCGACGATCGGCGGCGTGGTCGAGCCAGGTCGAGATATATCGCAGGCAGCCTCGTGGCGACAGGTGCTGGGCGCTCTGACGGCCGGTGCGGACTTGGCCCGCGGGCAGGCGGCCTGGGCGATGCAGCAGATCATGACCGGGGCGGCGACTTCGGCCCAGATCGCGGCGTTCGGCGTGGCGATGAAAATGAAGGGCCCGACCGCCGTCGAGGTCGGCGAACTGGCGGACGTGATGCTCGGACACGGCCGCAGCGTTCCGACCGACACGATCGGCAACGACACCGTCGACCTGGTGGGTACCGGCGGCGACGGCGTCAACACCGTGAACCTGTCAACCATGGCGGCGATCGTGGTGGCAGCCGCGGGTATACCGGTGGTCAAACACGGCAACCGGGCGTCGAGTTCGCTCTCCGGCGGCGCTGACATGTTGGAGGCGCTGGGTGTGCGCATCGACCTGGGGCCCGAGGATGTCGCGCGCAGCGTCGCCGAGGTTGGGATCGGGTTCTGTTTTGCGCCCCGGTTCCACCCGTCGTATCGGAATGCGGCGGCGGCAAGGCGCGAAGTCGCAGTTCCCACGGTGTTCAACCTGCTGGGACCGCTGACCAACCCGGCCAGACCCCGAGCGGGGCTGATCGGGTGCGCCTTCGGCGACCTGGCCGAGGTGATGGCCAGAGTTTTCGCCGGGCGGCGGTCCAGCGTCCTGGTGGTCCACGGCGACGACGGCCTGGATGAGCTGACCACCACCACCACCAGCACCATCTGGCGGGTACAGGCCGGCACGGTCGACCGGCTGACCTTTGATCCGGCCGGCTTCGGGTTCACCCGCGCCGAAGTGAGCCAGTTGATCGGTGGCGACGCCGCGGCCAACGCACAGGAGACGCACGCGGTGTTGGGCGGTGCCCCCGGCGCGGTCCGCGATGCCGTGGTGCTCAACGCCGCCGGCGCTATGGTCGCCCACGCCGGGCTATCCGGCAGCGCCGAATGGCTGCCGGCCTGGGAGTACGGGCTGGAGCGCGCCGTCGCGGCGATCGACAGCGGAGCGGCCGAACAACTGCTCGGCCGCTGGGTCCGGTTCGGTTCTCAGCTCTGAGGCGAGCCGCGCCGAGCGTGCGGTCGCCGCCCATGCGGTCCACGGTCCGGCGGACCCCAGCGGCGATGCCCACCCGGCGGCCTCCGGTGCACCGGGACCGTTGGCACGCACGATCCGCACCCCCGGGGTGGCCAGCCAGCGCGCGACGAGTGTGGTCTCTTCGACCAGCGCGCCGCCCAGCGGTGCCTGCTCGGGCATCACCGATTCGGCGGCCGCACTGATCGCGGCTACGACCGGCAGCGGCGGCACCCCGGGGGCGGCGCAGCCCGCGGCGGCGAGTCGGCCGTACCGGATGACCGCGAGCTGCCAGCCGCCTTGCCCCGCGGAGCCGTCCGGCGCGGCGACCGTCAATTCAGGCAGCGCCACCAGCGCCCGGGACCGCTGGCTGCGCCACAGCGCCTCGATGGCGGCGGCGGTCTGGTCACGCAACCGTGCGGCGCTCTCGTAGCGGCCGTCTTGCGCGAGCGTGGTCACTTGCCGCACGGCCGAGCCCAGTGCTGCGTTGTCTGTGCCGTCGATCAGTGCCGCGGCGCGCCGAACGGTCTCGGCGTACCGGGCGGCGGTCACGTCGCGGTCGGCGGGGCACGGGTTGACTTCATGCGGCGGGCAAGTGTGTCGGGCGGCCCGGCCCAGCCGTGCCGTGCAGGTGCGGATGCCGGTGAAGCGTGCCAGCAGGGCGGCGGTCTGCGCGGCGTCGGCCCGGGAATGGAACGGGCCGACGACCCGGTCGTGGTGGGGCGTGCGCAGCACCACCAGGCGCGGGAACGCCTCCTCGGACAGCGTCACCCACCAGCGCCGCCGCGGGAACTTCGAGCGGCGGTTGTAGGGCGGGGCATGTGCGGCCAGCAACCGCAGCTCCCGCACCCCGGCCTCGAGCGGGTGGGAGCACTCGACATGGTCGACCCGGGTAGCCAGAGCGACCATCTCGCCGATACGGCGGCGGCGGTCGGAGCCGTTGAAGTACTGGCCCACCCGGCGCCGCAGGTCCGTCGAGGTGCCCACGTAGAGCACCTCGTTCGAGGGGCCGCGGAACAGATAGACCCCCGGCCGGTGCGGCAGCTGCTCGGCAAGCACCCGCTTGCGACGCTGGACGGGCGTCACAGTGGACAGATACGAACGCAGGTCGCCGTAGGTGTGTACGGATCGGTTGCCCACCCGGTCGATCAGGGCGTGCAGCACCTCGACGGTGGCGCGGGCGTCATCGAGCGCTCGGTGGTTGGGCGTGGTGGTGACAGCGAACAGCCGGGCCAGTTCCGCCAGCCGCACGCTGGGGGCTTCTTCGCGGCTGAGGACCCGCCGCGCCAGCCGGACGGTGCACAGTACCGGTGGACGCGGCCAGTCGACACCGCACCGCTGTGCGGCCGCGGACAGGAAACCGACGTCGAATCCGGCGTTGTGGGCCACCAGCACCGAACCGCGGTCGAATCCGGCGAACTCCAGAAATGTCGGCAGCACGGCGTTGATGGTCGGCGAACCGCGCACCATAGTCGCGGTGATCCCGGTCAACCGGGTGATCTGCGGCGGGATCGTGCGCCGCGGGTCGATCAGGGTGGCGAATTCACCCTCCACCGTGCCACCGCGCACCTTGACTGCGCCGATCTCGGTGATGGCGTCGGCCGCACCGTCGGCCTCGCCGTCGACCCTGGTTCGTGCGCCGGTGGTCTCCAGGTCCACCACCACGAAGGTGGTTTCCCGCAGCGATACCTCGGATAACGAGCCGGGGTGGGCTTCTAGGTGGGCATCGAGTTGGGAAAAGCTGAGCTGATCCGCGTCGCGGGCGATCATGGCCTAGACGTTAGGTGCCCGCACCGACACGGCCCGGGTATCGCGCCCGGGCCGTCGTGTCGGTGGCCACGGTTACCGTGCGGGCAACCGATCGAGAGGAACCGCTGATGGGACAGAACTCAGGCCAAGATGACGGGAGCAGAGCCGACGCGGAGTCGGTGGTCATCGACTGCGATCACTGCGCCGTCCGCGGGCCGGCTTGTCACGACTGCGTGGTCAGCGTGCTGCTCGGCGTCCCGCAAGAGTTACTGGAGGACGAGCGCGCAGCCCTGGATGTGCTGGCCCGGGCGGGGCTCGCGCCCCGGCTGCGGCTGGTCCCGATCCGCGGTGGGCACAGATCTGGGGCGGCGTAACCCGTGGACTGCCGCTTTTGAGGTGCTGACTGCCGGAACTGTTAGAGTGGCAGCTCGTGGTGGACAACGCCGTTGCGGTTTCGTAACCTGTTTGAGACTGTAGCTACACGACGGCGGCATGTCGTGGTGCGTCCGGAGCAGTGTTAAGGATGTAAACCTTGGAGCTTGACCGTATGCTTTTTAGTCTGCGCGCCATCAAACGACCTGCCGTGGGTGTCATGGTCGGCTTCACTGTTATGGCCGGCGCCCTGGTCGGTAGCGTGCACGCCGACCCTGCCGACGACGCATTGGCCAAGCTCAACGAGCTGTCCCGGCAGGCTGAGCGGACCACCGAGGCGATGCACAGCGCACAACTGGACTTGACCGAGAAGCTTGTCGCCCAACAAGCCGCCGACAAAACCCACGTCGATGACCAGACCGCGCTGGACGTCGCGGAAGACCAGTTGGGTTCCTACCGGTCGGCGGTGAACCGGTTCGCCGCCGCGACATACATGGGTGGCCGCACCGGCGGCATGGACGCGATCCTGACCGCCGAGTCGCCGCAGCAACTGATCGACAAGCTGGCTGTGCAGCGGGTGGTGTCCGCCGACTTGTCGGTGCAGATGGACCGCTACCGGGCCGCCAGCGACCAGGCCGACCAGGCCGAGCGGGCGTCGGCCAAGTCTGCCGAAGACGCCAAGACCGCCGCCGAGCAGGCCGCCGCGGTGCGTGCCGAGTTGCGCGCCAAGCAGAGCCGCCTCCAGCTGCAGATCTCGGTGGTTAAGTCGCAGTACTTCGTACTCACCCCGCAGCAGCGAGTGGCGCTGGCGGTGCCTGGAACGCCCGGCCCCGACGCATTGCCGCCGGCCGGGGGAGGCGACGCGCCGCCCCCCGGGATGGATACGCCGTTCGGCGTGCCCGGTGTTGACGGCGGCCCGGCCGCAACCGCCGTGCAGGCGGCGTTAACCCAGGTCGGGACGCCCTACGTGTGGGGTGGCGCCGCACCGGGCGGGTTCGACTGCTCCGGGCTGGTGATGTGGGCGTTCCACCAGGCCGGGGTTTCGCTGCCGCACTCCAGTCAGGCGCAAGCCAACGGCGGGCAGTCGGTCTCGCTGGCAGAACTGCAGCCCGGCGACGTGCTGACCTTCTACTCCGACGCGTCCCACTCCGGTATCTATGTGGGGGACGGCATGATGATCCACTCGTCCACCTACGGCCAGCCGGTCCGGGTGGTGCCTATGACATCGTCCGGGCCGATCCACAACGCCCGCCGTTACTGACCGCCGAAA
>JBDTKT010000199.1:0-8315 GCA_039935195.1 Mycobacterium sp. | reverse complement strand
GGATGCGCACCTGTGCGGTGATGTGCGGGTCGGCGAGCACGGTCTCGTCCAGACCGGTGGGCTCCGGGCCGAACATCAGCACGTCTCCGGCGCGGTAGCGCACGTCGGCGAACGACGTGTCCGCGTGTGCGGTGAACGCGAACACCCGGGCGCCGGCCAGTGCGGTCCATGCCGCAGGCAGCGACGGGTGCACGGTGACGTGCGCCAGGTCGTGGTAGTCCAGCCCGGCGCGGCGCAGCTTCGGTTCGGACAGGTCGAAGCCCATCGGCTCGACGAGGTGCAGTTCGGCGCCGGTGACCGCCACCATCCGGATCGCGTTGCCGGTGTTGGGTGGGATGCACGGCGTATAGAACATCACCCGGAACAAGAGGTGTCCTTTCAGTGCTGCGCGGCACTTGAAAGGGTAGCAACTGCTGGCTGGATATGCCTGGCTCAGCGAGTGGGCGGCCCAGGCCAATGTGCAGGTGGTGCGGGTGGAGGCCGAGGTCGGGTCCGGGATGAACGGATCCCGCCGTAAGGTGCGCCGGTTGTTGGCTGACCCGAAGGTGACGACGGTGGTGGTGGAGCATCGGGATCGGCTGGGGCGGATGAATACTGAGTTGGTGGAGGCGGCGTTGTCGGCGCACGGACGCCGGTTGGTGGTACTCGACGGCGGCGAGGTGACTGACGATCTGGTGCGCGACATGGTGGAGGTGTTGACCGCGTTCTGCGCCCGACTCTACGGTCGTCGCTCCGCGCGTAATCGGGCGATCAAGGCAGTCGGTTGCGCGCAGCGCGATGTCGGTCCGGGCGCGTTTGTCGGTGCATCAGGTGAGGATGTGCCCTGTGGGTGAGCGGCGGGTGTTGCGTCGGATCGGTGATCCGGTGGTGGCGGCCGCGCCCGCCGGGGTGCGGATCCGAACCCGGATTCATCCGAGCGGGGATGAGGCCGCCTGGGTGGCGGCGGTCGGGGCGTTCCTTGGCGGGGTGTATCGGGGCGAGTTGGCGACCCGAGTGGCGCTTGGCGGGTTGGACCGTAAGGCGCATGGCGTGTGGCGCGCGCAGCGTAAGCAGGCGGTGACTGCGGTGTCCTCGTCGCGGTGGGCGGGGGCGATCACCCGCGCCGTCGAGGACCAGTACCAGCTGGGTATGCGCGCACTGAACGCCCACGTCACCGATCTGGGGCAGGCCGTCGGTGTGCTGGAGTCCCGGTGCGGGATGCGGCCCGGGGAACAGGGCAGCCATTCCGGCGCGGGCGGGCGTCGCCGGCGCGGGTACCGGACGGCCCAGGAACGATTCGCCAAGACCCGAAGGTTGGCAGTGCTACGTTCGCGGCTGGCCGCCGCCGAACAGGCTTTGGCTGCTGGGCGGCCGTCGATCACGGTGGGTGGGAAACGGTTGTGGCGCAACCGCAACTACCTCGACGAAGCTGCGATGACCCAGGATCAGTGGCGGGCCCGCTGGGATGCCGGGCGGATGTTTCTGACCGCTGATGGCGAATCGGGCAAGGCCGGTGGCAACGAAACTATCCGCGTCGGCGAGACGGGCCGGTTACGCATCAAAGTCCCCGCCGCGTTGGTCGCCCAGTTCGGGACACATCTCGATATAGCGACACCGGTCGCGTTCAACCACCGCGGTCCTGAGTGGGCCGCCCGGGTGGCCCAGCGGCGCGCGGTGCGTTACGACATCACCTTCGACCCGGCCAAGGGCCGCTGGTATCTGGATGCCTCCTGGAAACAGGATGCGCCCGCACCGGCCCGGTCGATCGAGCAGTTGCGCACCGGCCCGGTGCTCGGTGTCGACCTCAACGCCGATCACCTGGCCGGCTGGGTGCTCGACGGGGCCGGGAACCCGGTCGGGAAGCCGATCACGATCCCGGTCGACACGGCGGGTCTGGCGGCATCGCGGCGTGATGGGCGGGTCCGTGCGGCGATCACCGCGCTGCTCGATACCGCCGATCACGCGACCTGCACTGCGGTGGTCATCGAGAACCTCGACTTCGCCGACGCCCGCGCGACCGGCCGCGAGACGATGGGGCGTGGCCGGCGAGGGAAACGGTTCCGCCGCACCGTGGCTGGGATCCCCACCGCGCGCTTCCGCACCCGGCTGACCGGCATGGCCGCCCGCCGCGGTATCGCGATCATCGGCGTGGATCCGGCCTACACCAGCAAATGGGGTGCCCAACACTGGGTGAAACCCTTGCAACAACAGACTTCCGGTCCGGTCACCGGCCATCACGGCGCGGCGACCGCGATCGGCAGACGTGGCCTCGGATTGGCGATCAGGCGACGGCCGACAGGACCCCGCAACGGACAGAGGACCGTTGCGGGCACACCACCGGCCAGGCCCGACCACCAAACCGGCCACGTTGGCAGGCGCGGTAGTTCCGGCCCACCGGTACGCACACGATGCGCGCCGGTCCGCCGGAGAACACCCGCCGCCAGCGGCCAACACCGTTCGGGCCGCAACCGAACAGCACTCACCGCTGCTCACTAATCAGGAACGGTACCGATATAGCGGACAGTGGGGCGGGGACGGGAGGCGCTGCTGGTGCAGCGACTCCGGTGGGCATCACGCCGTGTCACCGCGAAAGCCCCACTCCTATCGGCGGCTGCCCGTGTTTCCCGAAAGACGCGCCGGAAAGAGCGCAGTCGATTTCCCATGGTGCTTACCGTCGATTGAACTACCGATCTGTTTGCTCGACCGCTGACAGCAAGGACACGCTGCGGTCTCGAGAAGTCTGCTGTTCAGTAAAGACTCTGTTCACCGTGTCGGCCGGCTGGCATACTCGTCGAATTGCTATGCCGACATATCAAGGTCCCTATTGCACCGCCCGCCGCACCGGCGGGTGTGAATTGCGGGACACCCGATGAATGAGGCGCGAATCGTGAAACTCAGGCGAACGGCCGGTCACGCGGCCGTAGAGCGGTGACGTTCTTCGACCAGCCCTACGGGGTGGAGCCGGTCGCAGCCGACGCGCTGGACGGGCCGGAGGCGGGGTCCGCCGAGACGGTGAAGCGGCCGTCGCGGTGGTCGGTGCGCAACTGGCCGGTCCGCTGGAAGGTTCTGGCGATCGCGTTGCTGCCGATGGTGCTGGCCGGGGTCTTCGGCGGCCTGCGGGTCTCCAGTGCGCTGGGCGACGCCAGTCGACTGCGATTGGTCGCCGACCGCGCCGAGATGGTTCCGGCGATCACCAATTACATGACGGCGCTGGGTAGCGCGCTGGTGGCCGCCTCCTCCGACGGTGACGCCCAGGGTGCCAAGAAGAACTACGAGAACCGCAAATATGAATTGCAGTCGCGGCTGTCACACACCGACGCGGCGGCCGACGTCGAGTCCGGGGTGACCACCCTGGCGGAGCGCGGTCAGGCATTGATGGACATGGTGCTGTCCAACGAGATCGGACTGCGCGACGAGGTGACCGGTTACGCGCCGATCCTGCTGACCGCGGAGGACGCGATCAACGGGTCGGTGCGCGTAGACGACGCGCAGATCCGGGCGCAGACCGAGGGCCTGAGCCGTGCGGTCGGCGCCCGCGGCCAGATGATGATGCAGCAACTGCTGGTCAACCGCGGCGGCGAACTGCCCGACCCGGAACTGCGCGCGTCGGTGATGACCCTGGCCGGCACCGAGCCGTCGACGCTGTTCGGGATGAGCGAAGTGCTCGGCGTCGACTCCCCGGAAGTCACGACCCTGCAGCAGCAGATGGTCACCCGGATGGCGGTCATCTCCAACCCGGACGAGGTGCTGCCCAACAACCCGGTGCTGCGGGACTCGATACGCACCACCGACGAGATCGCGGCCCGGGTGATCAGCGAGACCTCCGGGGCGCTGATCAAGTCGGTGGAGGATCAGGCGACAGACCGCCGCAACGCCGCGATCCGAGACATCGTGCTGGTGCTGACGACGATCGGTATCGCGCTGGTGGTGGTGTGGCTGATGGCGCGGTCGCTGGTGCGCCCACTGCGCGCCCTGCGCGACGGGGCGCTGCAGATCGCCCACACCGACCTCGAACATGAGATCGCCCGGGTGCGGTCCGGTGACGAGCGTGAGCCCATGCCGCTGCCGGTGTACACCACCGAGGAGGTCGGCCAAGTCGCGCACGCGGTCGACGAACTACACGCTCAGGCGTTGCTGCTGGCCGGTGACGAGGCCAGGTTGCGGCGGTTGGTCAGCGAGATGTTCGAGACCATGTCGCGGCGCAATCGGTCCTTGGTCGACCAGCAACTGGCCCTCATCGACCGACTGGAGCGTGACGAGGACGATCCGGATCGACTCGAAAGCCTGTTCCGCCTGGATCACCTGGCGGCCCGGATGCGGCGCAACGGCGCCAACCTGCTCGTGCTGGCCGGCGCGCGGAAGTCACACGACCGGGGCCATGCGGTGCCGTTGGCGTTGGCGACGGTGATCAGCGCGGCTACCTCCGAGGTGGAGGGCTACCACCGGGTGCAGACCGTGCTGGTGCCCACGGTCACGGTGGTCGACACGGCCGCGGCCGACACCGTTCACCTGCTTGCCGAGTTGATGGACAACGCGCTGCGCTATTCGCCGCCGACGGAGATGGTCCGGGTCGTCGCCGCGTTCGAGAGCGACGGGGCGGTGGTCGTCGAGGTCGTCGACGCCGGCCTGGGCATGACCGACACGGACCTGCGGATGGCCAACATGCGATTGTCGGCCGGTGGTGAGCTGACTCCGGAGAATGCCCGGCACATGGGTCTTTTCGTGATCTCCCGGCTCGCCGAACGACACGGTATAGAGGTTCGGCTGTTCCCGCCCTCACCCGGTTCGCGGGGCATCACCGCCGAGGTCTGCCTGCCGCCCTATCTGCTGACCGACGGATTCGCGACTGAAGAGCCGGCTCGGCCGGCAGCACCGGATTTCGAGCCGATCTCCGAGCCGTTTGTCGAGCCGTTCTCCGAGCCGATTTCCGAGCCGATCGCCGGCGCGCGGTACGCGGGCGGCGCGGAGCCGGAGTGGCACGAAGATTACCGGTCGGCCGATCCGGTGGTCTCGCTGTTGCCGCGGCGTACTCCGGGATCCAGTGGCATCACCGGCGTGCCCGCCGTGCCGGAGGAAAGCGCCGAGGCCGCCGTCGAAGCGTCCCCACCGCGGCGCGAGCTGCCACAGCCGTGGTGGGAGGGCAGCACAGAACCCGGGGCGGTCGTGCCGGCACCGCCCGTCGTGCCGGCACCGCCCGTCGTGCCTGCACCGCCCGTAGAGAGGGTGTCGCTCGCCGACACGTCGGCGTTCTTTTCGGCGCGGACGCGCGTCGCGGGTGACGAATCGGGCGCGCACGACGAACCCGGCCTCGCGGCCCCGTCGGCCCACGATCCCGTCACCGACACGATCTATCAGCGGATGCTGTCGGAGTCGCTCGGCGACTCGCATGAGATGTCCCACGACCTGGACTGGAAGTCGGTGTGGGACCACGGGTGGTCGATAGCCGCCGAGGTGGAGAACATGCCGGTCACCGAGCGCACCGAACACGGGTTGCCGGTCCGTGAGCCGGGCGTTCGACTGGTGCCGGGTTCGGCCACGCCGGACAACCCGGATGAGGGGGCGGCGGTATCGGCGCACCACCGGGCCACCGAAGAACCCGCCGGAGAACCGGGAGCATCGAACGGGAAACCTCGCACGCCCGCGCACGAGGCACCGACACGGGACCCCGACGCGATCCGCGCCTCGATGAGCAGCCACTTCGGTGGGGTACGCGCCGGGCGGTCACACGCCCGGGACGTCGGCCTCGACACGAGCGAGGGACACAATCACCCATGACATTCCCATCAAACCGCCCCGACCAACGGCACGCACCGGGCGACTCACTGGACTGGCTGGTGTCCAGCTTCGCGCGCGAGGTGCACGGGGTGGCGCATGCCGTGCTGGTGTCGGTCGACGGACTGTTGGTCGCGGCCAGCGAGCACATGCCGAAGGAGCAAGCCGATCAGTTGGCCGCGGTGTCGTCGGGACTGGCCAGCCTGGCCACCGGGGCGTCGCGACTGTTCGACGGTGGCCCGGTGCTGCAGTCGGTGGTGGAGATGGAGAACGGCTACCTGCTGCTGATGCGGGTCGGCGACGGTTCCAACTTGGCGACGTTGGCCGCGAGATCGTGTGACATCGGTCAGATCGGCTATGAAATGGCACTGCTCGTAGAACGGGTGGGCGCCGTGGTGCAGTCCTCCCCCCGGACCGCGCCACAGCGTTCGTGAGTTGCAATGCAGCTACCTGAGCCGCCGTTTTCCGCACCGCCCGAAGCCGAGGCGAAGCTGGTACGCCCGTACACGCTGACCGCCGGTAGAACCCAGACCGACGTCAACCTGCCGCTGGAGGCGCCGGTACTGACGGTGCGGTCGGCGCCGGCCTCGCAATGGCCCGCCACCGACCCGCGCGCCAGCATCGTCCGGTTCTGCGTTGCGAGCCCATCGATCGCCGAGGTCTCCGCTCGGTTGAATCTGCCGCTCGGCGTCGTGCGCGTCCTGGTCGGCGACCTGGTCACTGCGGGTTACCTCCGGATACGGCCCATCCTGACGGACGGGTCCACCCGAGATGAACGCCGCGAACTGATAGGAAGGACGCTCCGTGGGCTACGAGCGCTCGGATAGGCCGGTCCGCCCAAAGAATCCCGCTTCGACGAAGATCGTCATCGCGGGTGGATTCGGCGTCGGCAAGACCACGTTCGTCGGCACGGTCTCGGAGATCATGCCGTTGCGCACCGAGGCGCTGGTGACTGACGTCTCCGCCGGTGTCGATGCACTCGAGGCCACCCCGGACAAGCGGACTACCACGGTGGCGATGGACTTCGGGCGGATCACCCTCGACGAGGAGCTGGTGCTGTACCTGTTCGGCACCCCCGGCCAGCGGCGGTTCTGGTTCATGTGGGACGACCTGGTGCGCGGCGCGATCGGCGCGATTGTCTTGACCGATTGCCGTCGGCTGCAGGACAGCTTCGCGGCGGTGGACTTCTTCGAGCACCGCAACCTGCCGTTCCTGATCGCGGTCAACGAGTTCGACGGGGCGCCCCGATATCCGGTCGCCGCCGTGCGCAAGGCGCTGGCACTGCCCGAGCACATCCCGGTGATCAGCGTCGATGCGCGGGATCTGCGATCGGCTCGTGACGCGCTGATCGCGATCAGCGAGTACGCCCTGGCCAGCCTGGCGTCGCACGGTTGAGCGACGCGCCGCAGTGGGCCGATCTTGAGGGCCAAACTTTTTCTGGCCACGACTTCCGCGACGAGGACCTGTCGCGGGTTCGCACCGAGCGGGTGGTGTTCGACGAATGTGACTTCAGCGGCGCCAATTTCGCCGAGTCGCGGCACCGCGGATCGGCATTTCGGAATTGCCGATTCGAGCGGGCATCGTTGTGCACTGGGGGCACCTCCCGCTTGCGGGGGCCGAATTCGCCCAGTGCAGCATGCTGGGCTCGTTGTTCGTGCAGTGCCGCATGCGGCCGCTGATCCTCGAAGACGTGGACTTCACCCTGGCCGGCCTCGGCGGCAGCGACCTACGTACGGTGGACCTGAGCGGCTGCCGGCTGCGGGAAGCCAATCTGGTGGAGGCCGACCTGCGAAAAGCGGTGCTGCGCGGCGCGGATCTGACCGGCGCCCGCACCATCGGCACCCGACTCGACGAGGCGGACCTGCGCGGTGCCCGGGTCGACCCGACGTTGTGGACCACCGCGTCGCTGGCCGGTGCGCGTATCGATATAAGCCAGGCGTTGGCCTATGCCGCCGCACACGGCCTGCGGTTGGACAGTGAACCCGATGAGCGCTGAACTCAGCGCTGTAGCCGGATCTTCCACCGGATGAAGCTGCCGTAGGTGATCGACAGAAATGCCAGCATGCCCATGTCGAGCAGCCAGGCGCCGTGGGTGTGCTTCCAGTGGCTGTCGTGCGGGATTTGCGGCACCTCGGCCATCAGCGCGTTGATGTCGACCGTCGAGGCGCCCGCGGCATAACCCCACCGCCCGGGCGTCAGCCAGGACAGCTGGTCGAGCCCGATCCGGCCGGTCACCGGGATCATCCCGCCGCCGAGCACCAGCTGCGACATGATCGACACCACCAGCAACGGCATGACCTGCTCGCTGGAGCGGGCCACCGCCGACATTGCCAGGCCGACCATCGCCGAGGCGACACAGGTCGCCGCGACCGTCAGGAACAGCTCGAAGCCGGCCGCGACGTGGCTTTTCCCGAAGAACACCGACCCCTGAGTGGGCGCCCCTTTACCGATGATCACGATGAGGACGGCGATCCCGGCCTGGGCGGTGGCGAACAGGCAGAAGATGGCGCTCTTGGCCAGCAGGTAGGCCGTGGTCGACAGACCGACCGCTTGTTCGCGCTGGA
>JBDTKT010000198.1:0-4757 GCA_039935195.1 Mycobacterium sp. | reverse complement strand
CGTTGCGCAGGCCCTCCCGGCGTTCCTCCACCTGGCGCCGCCGGCCCTCCAGGATGCGCATCCGGGCCTCAGCCGGGGTGCGGTTGAAGAACGCCAGGTGCACACCGAAGCCGTCGTCGGTGTAGTTCTGCGGCCCGGTGTCGGCCACCAGTTCGCTGAACCGCAGCCGGCCCGCGTCGGTCAGTTGGTACACCCGCCGCGCACGGCGCACCGGAGTCCCGGCCGGAGCGGCGTCCTCGGCGGTCAACCCGGCGGTCTGCATGCGCCGCAGCGCGGGGTACAGCGAACCGTAGGAGAACGCGCGGAACGCTCCGAGCAGACCGGTCAGCCGCTTCCGCAACTCATAGCCGTGCATCGGAGACTCAAGCAGGAGTCCGAGAATCGCAAGCTCGAGCATCGAGTCACCTCCTTTGCTGGGCCGTTACGACACCTCGACGGTTCGCGACATAGTATCGCGCCGATATAACCGGCATCAAATCAGCTGCTGATCACGCCGCATTCAACCGCGAGCGGGTGTCGGGGCTGTGGATCAGGACGGATAGTTCACCTGTTTGACGGTGCCGTCGCCGGCGACCTTGATATAGCCGCCCCCGTAATCACTGGAGACGTACACCGACAGCGATAGCGCGCCGGTGGTGGTCAGGTCCTGGGCGGGTTCGACGATCAGATACGTGCTCTTGACGTCGCCTGGCTTGATACCGAGGGTTTCCGGAGCGCCCCGCAGGATGCCCACCACCGTCTTCGCATCGAACTTGCCCAGGTCAACTGGCGCGGCCTCGCCCGCACCACTTTTAGCGGAGCTGCGGGGATCGCCCCATCCGCCGCGATAGGTGTAATTCAGAACCCGGCGGCCTTCGGTGGGGTCTGTGCGGTCCAGCGACGCATATTCGGGATAGATCACCAGCCGGTAGCCCAGGGTGTCGCCGAATCGTTTGCGCGTCTGTTCCATCAGTCCGCTGAGCCCGCCCAGCGAATGCAGCTGCCGCGGCGGGGTCAGTACCACGGCCGAAACGCCATCGGGCTTGGCTCCCGGATCGGACGTGAAGTTCAGTGGGGAGCTGGTGTTGCCATAGAGGCCCCAGCCGATACCGATTCCCAGCAGCACCGAGACTGCGAGGGCGGCGGCCAGGATGCCCCGGCCGCCGAACTTCGGGACGGATTTGAGCCCAGGCACACGCACCGGGGCGCTTTCCGACTGCAGATCGTCCACCAGGTGCTGCAGATCGCCCAGAGTCACGGCGTTGGTGGCGCTGCCGATCCGGTCCCGGTGCTCTGTCATCGAGAGCTCGCCGTCGTTGAGTGCGGTGTCGAGGATCCGGCAAGTGTCTTGCCGGTCGTTGTCCTTGGCCCGCGTTCCCAGCCATTTCGCCACGGGGCCGATCGTAGAAGTCCGGGGGCGACCGTGACCACGGAATACCGTTGATCACGCGCGCCACAGCGTCGTGACGGCTCGGTGAAACGCCGCTGGCCGGCGGCGGACAGCTGGTATACCCGCTGCTCGCGGCGCACCGGGGTCCCGGCCGGGGTGGCGTCCTCGCCGGTCTGCATGCGCGGCAGCGCGAGGTACAGCGGACGAGTCACCTCCTGTGCTGGACCGCCACGACGCTTCGGCGGATCGCGACATAGCATCGCGCCGATGTAACCGGCGCCGAACCGACTATTTTGGGGATCTGAATTCGGGCTACGACGCGGACGTGGCCGTCCTAAATTTATTGGCGTGAGGCCGTGCAGGTCGGTCGATGAGACGCTTAGCGGTGGATGCCTGCTGGCCGCCCGCCGGGAGTCGAAGCACGGCGATCGGCGGCTCGGGCCGTGAACAACTCGGGGGACGACGTCATCGGCACGGACGTGCCGGGGGTGGAGCCGGACCTGCGAGATCCGATCGAAGCTGTCATTGCGGCCCTGAAGCAACCGCCAGAGCAACCGGCGTCGGGTGAGCGTGAGCCATCCCGGTCGGATGTGCCCGTCCCGGAACTACGCCCGCTTCTGCGGCGACTGAACTGGAGGTGGGTCCGACGCGGCCTATACGTGGCCGTCGTGGTGATGCTGGTGCTGCCGATCGTCACGTTCACGAGGGCCTACCGCAGGGTGGACATCCCCGGGCCCGGGGACATCGCCACCAACCAGGTGTCGATGATTCTGGCCAGCGACGGCTCGGTGCTGGCCAGAATCATTCCGCCAGACGGCAATCGCGTCGACGTCAACATCGGCCAGGTGCCGGTGCACGTACGGAACGCGGTGCTGGCCGCCGAAGACCGCGACTTCTACTCCAATCGCGGCTATTCGCTGGCCGGGGTCGCCCGGGCGATCAAGAACAACGTCTTCGGCGGTGACACCCAGGGCGGTTCGACGATCACGCAGCAGTACGTCAAGAACGCGCTGGTCGGCGCTGAGCGCGCCGGCATGGGCGGCTTAGTCCGCAAGGCGAAAGAACTCGTGATCGCCGCGAAAATGTCGTCTCGGTGGTCCAAAGACGAGGTGCTGCAGGCCTATCTCAACATCATCTACTTCGGCCGCAGAACGTACGGGATCGCCGCGGCAGCCAGGGCCTACTTCGACAAACCCGTCGGTGAACTGACCGTCGCCGAAGGCGCGCTGCTGGCGGCGGTCATCCAGCGGCCGTCCTCGCTGGACCCCGCCCTCAACCCGGAGCGCGCGCTCGACCGGTGGAACTGGGTGCTCGACGGCATGGTGGAGACCGGCGCACTGCAACCCGACAAGCGCGCCGCGCAGCGGTTCCCGGAGACGGTGCCGCCCGATCGTGCCTATATCGCCGACCAGACCACCGGACCCAACGGGCTCATCGAACGGCAGGTGACCACGGAGCTGCTCGATATGTTCAATATCAAGGAGCAGACGCTGCACATGCTGGGCCTGCGGGTCACCACCACGATCGACCCCCGGGCACAGCAGGCAGCCGAGAAGGCGGTCGCGAAGTATCTGGCGGGGCAGAACCCGAACACGCGGGCCGCTGTGGTCTCCGTCGAACCCGGTAGCGGGGCGGTGCGCGCCTACTACGGCGGATCGGACGCCAACGGTTTCGACTTCGCCGACGCCGGGATGCAGACCGGATCGTCGTTCAAGGTGTTCGCACTGGTCGCGGCACTGGAACAGGGTATTGGCCTGGGTTATGAGGTGGACAGCTCCCCGCTGACCGTCAGCGGGGTCAAGATCAGCAACGTGGGCGGCGCCAGCTGCGGCGTATGCAACATCGCCGAGGCACTCAAGCGCTCGCTGAACACCGCCTACTACCGGTTGATGCTCAAACTCAAGCACGGCCCGCAGGACGTCGCCGACGCCGCGCACCAGGCCGGGATCGCGGAGAGCTTCCCCGGCGTCAGCCACACGCTGTCCCAGGACGGCAAAGGCGGTCCGCCCGAGAACGGGATCGTGCTGGGCCAGTACCAGACCCGGGTGATCGACATGGCCTCGGCGTACGCAACGCTGGCCGACTCGGGGATATATCACCCCCCGCATTTCGTGCAGAAGGTGATTGATGCCGACGGCCGGGTGCTCTTCGACGCGGAGCACGCGGAGCACCACCACGAGCAGCGGATTCCCGCCGGCGTCGCCGACAACGTCAGTGCCGCCATGCAGCCGGTTCCGAGCTGGTCGGGTGGGCACGATCTGGCCGGCGGGCGACTGGCCGCGGCCAAGACCGGCACCACGCAACTCGGTGACACCGGCGCCAACCGGGACGCGTGGATGGTCGGCTACACGCCGGCGCTGTCGACGGCGGTCTGGGTGGGCACCGCTAAGGGTGATGAGCCGCTGAAGAACAAGTGGGGCGGGCCGGTGTACGGATCGGGGCTACCGGCCGACATCTGGAAGGCGACCATGGACGGCGCCCTGCAGGGCACCCCCAACGAGCCGTTCCCCCAACCCACCGAGATTGGGGGATACGCGGGCGTGCCGGTCGCCCCGCCGCCACCGCCGCCAGAGGAGATGTGGGCGCCGGCTCCTCCGCCGCCTGCGCCGGAGGAGATGTGGACGCCGGAGCCGCCACCGTTCCCCATGCCACCGCCGCCGCCACCACCGCCGCCGCCGCCACCACCACCGCCGCCACCGGAGTGACCGGCGGCACAGACCCGCTCGGTCCATGCCGTTACGGGCGGAGCCGTCGTACTCTGGTGACCGTGCGATTACAGCGGCAAGTGGTGGATTACGCGCTCCGGCGCCGATCCTTGCTGGCCGAGGTGTACTCGGGTCGGACCGGGGTCTCTGAGGTCTGCGACGCCCACCCGTACCTGCTGCGCGCCGCGAAATTTCACGGGAAACCCAGCACGGTGGTGTGCCCGATCTGCCGTAAAGAGCAGCTCACGCTGGTGTCATGGGTGTACGGCGACAAGCTGGGGGCGGTGTCCGGGTCGGCGCGCACCGCGGAGGAACTGGTTCTGCTGGCCGTCCGCTTCCCTGAGTTCTCCGTGCACGTGGTTGAGGTGTGCCGGACTTGCAGCTGGAATCACCTGGTGAAGTCCTACGTGCTGGGCATGGCGAGCCCGCCGAAGGGTTCTCGGAGTCGGCGGACAGCGCCCGGCGGAGCTCGCACGGCCAGTGAATAACCAGGACGACGACCGTCCGGACCACAGTGTCCGGGAGGGGTCAACAGACGCCGGTGCACCGGGCGGACCCGCCGATGCCGGGGCCCGCCGCCCTCGGCCGAGCGCACCCGACGACCGACTCACCACGATCATCCCGGCGGTCACCGACGACGACCCGTCGGATCTGCGCGACCCGGTCGAGGCCGTCAAAGCCGC
>JBDTKT010000197.1:0-7075 GCA_039935195.1 Mycobacterium sp. | reverse complement strand
CGAGACGGGCATCAGCAAGAACTGGGCCGCCACATTGGATGGCCTGGGTCCTGAAGCCACGATCACAACCCGCGCCTACACCGGCCGACTAGCGCGAGGCGCGGCCACACCGCACCTGACGGCGTGGACGAAGGCCGGCGCGCCCCGCCCGGCGCCGTATCCGGACCAGATGCAACTCGTCCGCGAATGGCGAGCGGGCGGGCCTAACAGTGTCGATCCAGAAAGCCATTGGGCCGGACAGAGTGCCGCCCTGGGGACCGAGGATCCCGCTGGTGACGTGGTGGCTCGGATGTGGGACGAGGCGTCAAACCTGCTGCCGTGAACGTCATGTCTCACTGCACCACCACAGCGAAAATCTGCTCCGCGCTGTACGTCAAGTGGTGCGGGCCGTGTTGCATGTAATGTCCGACTTCGTCAGTGCGACAACCGGAATGACGCGGTGGGTGTTGGCCTGGTATTCGACGAAGCCGGGGTAGCGGCTGGCCTGCATCGCGTAAAGCCGGTCATGTTCTTCTCCGGTGACTTCGGTTGCGGTGACGGCATATGTGCCGGTTTCGACTTCGACGGTCGCGGAAGGATTCGCACGTAGGTTGTGATACCAGCTCGGGTGGGTGTCTTTGCCGGCGTTGGAGGCGAAAACGATGAGTTGGTCGCCGTCGGAGAGATACATCATCGGGCTGGTGCGCGGCTGCCCGGACTTAGCCCCGGTGGTGGTCAGCAGCAGCACCGGGGCTCCTTCAAACGGTCCGCCGAGCTGGCCGCCGCGACGGCGGAACTCGGCGATGTTCCGCGCGTTGAATTCCAAGGTTCGTTTCGTGTCCACGGTCCCTCAACCTATCCGCCGGCCGCCCGCTTCGTCGGGTTCAAGGAACGGCGGCGGGTGCAGTCAGGGGATTTGCCGGCACCGGTCGTCTTCAACAGAACGACCTGTACGCTCCCGCCGTGCGGTCCAGATCCTGCACAAGTCATGTCAGGGCGCTCTCGGCGGCCGCGCGCTCCGCCAGGGCCGAGCGGACCGACTCGTCGTAACCCATTGTCGGGCCGGGTAGCAGATCCGTAATGGGATGGCCGGTGACGACGACCTCGTTGGTCATCGAGTCGACCAGATTGCGCGCGGTCGCCAGGTCCACATCGGTGACCAGCGCGAGCCACAACGACGACAGTCGGGGCGATAGCACCGGGACGCTGAGGTTGGGCAACGACTTGCCCTGGATGCGAGCCGTGCGTTGGAGCATGTCGATGTAGCGCAACACCTCCGGGCCGCCGATCTCGAACACGTGGCTGCCGGTCAGCGGGGCGTCGAGCACACCGATCAGATAGCGCACCACATCGGGCAGTGCGATCGGCTGGATCCTGGTGTTGATCCATCGAGGCGTCAGCATCATCGGCAAGTGGTCCACCAACTGGCGGATGATCTCCCAGGAGATTCCGGCGTGGCCGATGACGATGGCGGCGCGCAACACGACGACCGGCACACCCGATCCGCCGAGTAGCGACTCCACCTCGCGCCGCGAACGGAGGTGGGCGGACATTTTGCCGTCGTCCACACCAAGCCCACCCAGGTACACGATCCGCTCGATGCCGGCTGCAGCGGCGGCGCCGGCGAAGTTCGCGGCCGCCTCGGCGTCGCGTTCCTCGAAATCCTCGGCTTCCAGCGAATGCACCAGGTAGTAGGCGACGTCAGCACCGGCGAGGGCATTGTTCAGACTCGCCACGTCGGTGACATCGCCGTAGGTGGCCGTCCCCGCTCCGCGGTAGCTGTCCGGTGTGCGGGTCATCGCGCGAACGTGATGACCCGCTTCAGCCAGGGCACGGGTGAGGTGCCGGCCGATGAATCCGGAGGCACCGGTGACCAGCACCGTCTTTGTCATCGGATCAGATCCCTTCGTTTCATTCAACGTTCCCGCACCGGCACAGCAATCTCGTTGCGGCGCAGAGCCGGGATGGTCCAGGGCGGGTCGTAGAACCATGCGACCGGCGGGCCGGCGGGTTCCAGAGCTGTGTCCTGTAAGGCGTCCAACAGATCGACGGTGCGTGACGCTACTGCCTCGGGTCCGCGGTCGCCGGTGAAACGCAGTACCGCGACCGTTTCGGCGGGCACGGCAACCAGCTTGACGGCTGGATCATTGGGGGCGGGAAGCGTTTCCACCGAATAGTCGGCGGGCATGAAAAACCGAATCATCCAGGCGTCGTCCGCGGCAACCGTCTGCGCCACCGGCGCTGTCATGGCGATCTTCTGACCACTGCGGGCATCGCTGGACGCTTGAGTGACCGGAGCGGTCATCGCGATTTTCACACTCTCGTGGTTGCCGCCGAAAATGTAGCCGGCCAGGCGCCGAAACCCCACATTGCGCGAAGCGGCTTCGTCCTGCGCGACTGTCGTCTCAGCGGCGACCCGCGGGCCGTAGCGGCGGATCTGCAATCCGCCCGTCTCACGCTCGACGACGAACCGGGGTTCCGCTGTCCCGTAGCGCACCCCCAGCACCGCAGCGCCGCCCTCCGCAAGAAGAGCTGCCACCGACGCGCTCCTCGTGATGAGGCGAGACACCGCTGCCGCAATTCTCGGAATCATTGTCAACCATCCCTTCGCTGAAAAAGCTCGGTCACCGCGCGGATACCCCAATGGCGTCAGCGCAGTAGCGCCACACGCGTTCGCGGTCGGGTTCAATGTGTCTGGTAGTAGGCAGGTAGTGCTCGGGGCGGGGCCGTCGATCATGCCAAAACAGCCCCGTCGGTGGGGTGGGTGCGGTCGCGCTCAGCCAGACGATCGTGTCGGAACCTTGTTCGGGGCTGCGCAGCAGCGGCGCGGTGAGTCGACGAAAGCCGGGTAACGAGGTAGCGACGCCGGGGGTGTCGGCCCACCCGGGATGCATAGATGCGACAGTGATGCCGCGGGCTCCCCAGCGCTGCGCGAGGATCGGGGTCAGTGCGACCTGAATTCGTTTGGTGCGCGCGTAGGCGGTAGCCCCCCGGTAGGTGCCGTGGCGGTATTCGGGGTCGTCCACGGGCAACTGCTGGGTGTACATGCCACCGGAGGACACCAGGATCACCCGCGGATCCGGTGCGGAGGCCAGTACCGCGGCCAACTGCTCGGTCAGCAGCACGGGGCCGAGCACATGGGTGGCGAGGGTCAGCTCGTAGCCCTCGGCGGTCTCGCAGCGCGCATCGGGCAGCAGCCCCGCGTTGTGGATCACCACGTCCAGTCGCGGCACCCGAGCGGCAACGTCAGCGGCGAAGGCACGCACCCCGGACAAACTGGAGACGTCGCACACCTCTACTTGGATGTTGCCGTCGGGGAGAGCGGCCAGGATCTCGCGGCGCGCCGCTTCGCCACGGTCGCGGTCGCGCACCGTCATCAGCACGGTCGCGCCCAGAGCAGCCAATGCTCGACTGGTGGCCTTGCCGATCCCCGAGTTCGCTCCGGTGACCAGCGCCGTGGCTCCGGCGAGTGCACCGGCCCGCGGGTCGTTGTCGGACCAGCCGGCGTGTCGGATCCAGAACCCGAGACGGGAGTACCCGGGTACCACTGCCCGGTCCAGAGCAGTGTCGACCAGCCGCTGTCCGGTCGCAAATACACCCATGCCGACAAGTCTGCCAGTGCTGCCACATTGCCGCTGTCAGAGTTGAACCGATGACGGCAGTCGAACCCGCGTATTCAGCTGCTCGACGGCGAGCAGCGCGCCGTCTACAACGAGGTGTACGAGACTGTCCACGCGGCAGTCCGCGATGAGGACTTTGCGATGCTTCCGCAGTGTGGAGAAGGTGTGCGTGACGGCCGGCATGACCACATGATCATCGGACGCAACGAAATCGGCGTGCAACACATGATCAAAGTGTTCGCCCAGGAACTCGGCGTCGCGCTGCAGTAGCAGGCGGCGTCAACACCGTCGATCCGGTGATCACCGAGATCGGGCGTGCCTCAAGTGGCTACGAATCCATCCTGACCACCATCGGTGGCTGATTGTCGATACTGGCCGTCAGTGAAGTCGTGGTACCAGGTCCTTTCCCCCGGCGCCGGCAGTCCGGCCTCTCGCAGTGCAGTCGACAGTGGGCGGTAGGAGGGCGTGAGCGGTATGCAGTCAACAATGTGGATGATGGCAGGACGCTGGTCTCCGGGAAGACCGCCCAACGCGGTGGTCAGGGTCTCCGCGGTGAGTACGCCGTCTTTGCCAAGCGTCACAGCCGCGACCGCGACGTCGTGCGAGGCGGTGGCAACGGGATAGATCACGGCCAGATCGATCGCGGTGATCTCACCTAGGGCGTCGCAGATCGGCTGGCAGAAGACCGGTCCGCGCACCGACTGGATCACGGTGTTCCTGTTGTCGACGAACCAGTAGTCGCCATCGCGGTCGCGGCGAAACAGGTGGTCTGTGGTGATCCACGTGTCTCCCTCGGCGAAAACCGAGCGCATCGACACACTCGCGGCATCGAGTCCGGAGCGCGGCTTCGCTAGCAGCACGCCCACCTCGTTGTCCGCACAGGGGCGAACGAAACCGTGGTCATCCTCGATGAACCGGCCCGTCGCGGCGTCGTAGCCAGCGAGCCGAATCTCGGTGCTGCCCGGCAGCGGCCGACCCTTGGCCCCGGTCTTCGTGCCGACGACATTTGCCAGCATCGCGTCCCCCTCGGTGGAGGCATAGAACTCCAGCACTCGAGCCGGGGCGAATCGGTCGATCACCTTCTGCCACAGCCCCGTCGGCATTCCGGCTCCGATGAACAGGCGGATCGGATGATGTTCGGCAAGCTCGGGCGACGCCACCTCCACCAGTTCGCGGAGCATCGCCCAGGTGTAGGACACCACGGTGACCCCGTAACGGTGTACCTCGTCGGCGAACCGGGTTGGGTCGACGCCCCGGGTCAAGGCGATGCGCGACCCGCCGGCGACCGCGCCGCCGAGGCTGACCATCAGCCCCGCCGGATGGTGCAGCGGGGTCAGGCAGTAGAGGGTGTCGCCGCGGCCGAGCGCGGCGGCAGCGGCCGTGCCGTAGGCCGACAGTGCCCACCGATGATTGGTAACCCCCTTGACCACCCGACGCCCTCCCGTCGTGCTGAAGAACACGAAGGCGAGATCACGTGCCTGGCCCGGGTTCGGCCGATACCACTGCGGCAGCGGCGCACCGGACACCTCGAGGCGGTCCAACTCGACGACCCGGTCCGACTCCGTCCGGCAGAGGTCCGCGGTGCCGCCGTCACCGAGGACGAGCACCCTGGCTCCGGTAGCGGCTGCCGCCGCCAGATGGTGTGAGTCCGTGACGATATCGGCCACCTCGCACAGCTGGATGGCGGCGGCGAGGTCACTGTCTGGGGGTAGCAGCACCGCCACGGCGCCGAGCCGCGACAGCGCCGCAATCGCGGTCACAGCGCTGGGGCTGGTGTCCATCAACACACCGATGTGCGCTCCCTGCCGGATGCCGACGGCGATGAGGCCGCGCACAGCGTCGTCGATGCTGCGATCAACCTCCGCGTTGGTGTGGACCCGATCATCGAAGAGGAAACATTCCTCCTCGGGCGCCCCGTCCGCCTGTTCGGCCATCAACCCGCCCAACGACACCCGGGTATGAGGCTGCAGCCCCCCGAGGCGGGCGAGCCGAGGCAGGGTACGCACGGCCTCTCCTGCGATCTCCCTGCCGCTGCGCGCCGCCGCCACTGCGGCGCCGGCCAATCCCAGGCTCACGCCGATGCCCAGTTCGGCGAGCGCACCCGCCGCGTGACCGATACGCGACGACAACCCCACATCGCCATCGATCCCAACGCCGGGGTCGGCCTCCATCGCCTGCACGCCCTCTGGCCTGGGCCCTCGACCGTCTTGCCACAGCACCCATTTACCGACGATGGGCCAGGTGCGCGTGGCGGCGGTAGATCCGACCACCAGCCCGAAGTGACCTGCCCGCAACAGCACCTCGGACACCTCGGCACGGGGGGCGGCCTGCCGGATTCCTCGCACGGACGCGGGTTGGCCGATGTTGTCGATCTCGCCGATGAATGCAAGGACCGGACAGGTGATTTCCGCGAGCGTGATCAACGTGTCATCGATCACGCCGCCGCCGGCCATCATGCGGTTATGGACCACGAACTGCCGTAACAGTTCGGCGACCGCGGGACCCGACCATCCCACCCAGCCCTCCACCTCGAGGAAGCGACGTTGCTGTTCCCTGGGCAGCAACGCCTCTCGGTCGTGGAGTTGCCGTAAAAAGTCCCACCTCGCCTGGACCGTCTTGATCGGGTCCAGAAGCTGAAAGCCGGTACGGGCCATCCAGGCGGACACCGAGAGACGGTTGAAGACGTGGTCGGCGACCAGCTGGGCGCCGCGGCCCGCCACGCCCGCAGGAATCCCGAACGGCAGACCACTAAGCGAATCGACGGAGCTGCCGAATGTGATGACGCCGGCCAGGCCCTCGGAACGTCGGTAGGCGGCGGTTTGATAGCAGAACATGCCGCCCTGCGAGTAGCCCGCCAGATGCACCTTGAGGCCGGTGTGTGCGTGCACCGAGTCGATGACCCGGCTCAGCGCCACGACATGGTCGCTCAACGTGCGTTCGAGCCCACCGGCTTCCCGGTCCGGTGAGCCGAAGTCCACCACCCACGGGTCCACACCGAGATCATGCAGGACTCCGACCGCGCCCTGATCTCTGGTGACGTCGAACACGTTGGCCGACATCATCATCGGCGGCACAAGTATCACCGGCGGCCGTGACGGATCATTCGCGCCGTCGGGGAAGTAGCGTCGTAGCCGGTACATATCGCACCGTTCCACGACCGTGAACGGCGATGGACGGGATCTGGTTTGAAGGCCACCGAACCGCAGGACCTCGACACCGTTCTGCATGGTTGCGATCACCCGGTTCACGGGACTGGCGATCAGGTCGCTACCCACAGTTCACCGGTGCCAGACGGCACACCGACACTCCGGCTGATCACACATCCACTGACGTCACTAAATCGACACTACGCGCAGTGCGGTCGCCGCCGCGGCGAGTGAGAGACTGTGATGCCCCGGTTCTTGATCTCGGGTGGGGACCCCGTCCGATCCGGCACGCTCGCAGAGAGCCCCCGACATCAGCTCGTCCCCGTGGCG
>JBDTKT010000196.1:0-11372 GCA_039935195.1 Mycobacterium sp. | reverse complement strand
AAACGGCACGTTGGGGTCGAGTTGCGACAGCAGTTCGTCTAGCTCGGCAAGCGACTTGACCATCGCCAGCCCGCGGCGAAGGTCGGCGCCGGCGGGAAATCCGTGCAGATACCAGGCGACGTGTTTGCGGATGTCGCGCATGCCCTTGTCCTCGCCGAAGTGTGCCGCCAACAGTTCGCCGTGCCGGCGGATGATGTCGGCGACCTCGCCGAGGGTGGGCGGGGTCGGTGTCGGACGGCCGGTGAAGGCCGCCGATAACTCGCCGAACAGCCACGGCCGGCCCAGGCAGCCGCGGCCGATGACGACGCCGTCACAGCCGGTGGCCGCCATCATCGCCAGTGCCTCGCCGGCCTCGAAGATGTCCCCGTTGCCGAGCACCGGAATCGACCGAACATGTGCTTTGAGCTGGGCGATCTGCTCCCAGTCGGCGGTGCCGGAGTAGCGTTGCGCCGCCGTGCGGGCATGGAGTGCCACCGCTGCGGCGCCCTCGGTTTCGGCGATGCGACCGGCGTCCAGGTGAGTGTGGTGGGCGGCGTCGATACCGATCCGGAACTTGACGGTCACCGGTATGTCGGTGCCCGCCGTCCCGCGGACCGCCGCGGCGACGATCTGGCCGAAGAGTCGGCGCTTGTAGGGCAGTGCCGCGCCGCCGCCGCGCCTGGTCACCTTGGGCACCGGGCAGCCGAAGTTCATGTCGACGTGGTCGGCCAGACCTTCGTCGGCGATCATCCGCACGGCGGCGTAGGTGGTGTCCGGGTCGACGGTATAGAGCTGCAGGGAGCGCGGCGATTCGTCCGGCGCGAACGTCGTCATGTGCAGGGTGGCCGGGTGGCGCTCGATGAGGGCCCGGGCGGTCACCATCTCGCATACGTACAGCCCGCTGATTGTCCCGAGCCGGGACTGCTCCAGTTCGCGGCACAGTGTCCGAAATGCGACGTTGGTCACACCGGCCATCGGAGCTAGCACAACCGGGCTGGCGAGCTCTAGCGAACCGATTCGCAGCCCGGTGCCGGGCCGGTGCTCGACCCGGTCTTCAGTCAGGACGGCGATGCTTGGAGCACCTTCTTGGCGGCCCGCTTCTCGGCCACGAGGGCCTCGCGCTCCAGCCGGCGTTGCTTGGCGACCTCGAACTTCTCGCAGGTCGCTTCCATCTCCCGCACGATGGAACCGATCCGGTCTTGGTTCCGGGCCGCCTCGCCGGTGAAGTCCGTCCGCTCGAGGATGCGCCACTTCTTCAGCACCGGCATCACCACGTCCTCGAGGTGGATGCGCGGGTCGTACACACCGCCGACGGCGATGATCACCGCTTTACGCCGGAATTCGGGCACCACATACCCGGGCATCGTGAAGTTACCCAGCACGCGGTGCAGCGAGTCCATCGCCTGCTCCGGCGCGATGTCGAAGCCCACTTCGGCGACGTCGCGGTAGAAGATCATGTGCAGGTTCTCGTCGTGGGAGATCCGCGCCAGTAACTGGTTGACGACCGGCTCGTTGCACGCCTTCCCGGTGTTGCGGTGCGAGATCCGGGTGGCCAACTCCTGGAACGTCACGTAGATCACCGAGTCCAAGGGGCTGTCGGCGAACAGGTCGTCTTGGATCTGGTGGTTCTGGCCGGGGCTGAAACCGCGGTTGACTGTCTCCATCCGCAGCGTCTCGAGTTCGATCGGGTCGATGTTGCGGGTTACCACCAGATAGTCGCGCAGCGCGATGCCGTGCCGGTTCTCCTCGGCGGTCCAGCGGTTGAGCCAGGTGCCCCACGCCGAGTCCATGTCGTAGTTCATCGCGATCTCGCGGTGATACGAAGGCAGGTTGTCCTCGGTCAGTAGGTTCTGGATCATCGCAACCCGCGCCACCTCGGAGAGCCGGGCCTGGTCGGGGTCCCAGTCCTGCCCGCCAAGGGCGTAGTAGTTTTTGCCGTCCGCCCACGGAACGTAGTCGTGCGGATTCCAGTCCTTGGTCACGCTGAAGTGTCGGTTGATGCCCTTCTCGACGACCGGCTCGAATTCGTGCAGCAGTTGAAGATCGGTCAGCTTGGTCGACATTGGCGCTCCCGGCTGTCTGTGTCGGCTAGTTCCAGGAAATATATCTGTGTAAGTCGGTAGCATCAAGTTTTCATTCGGTGTGCCCTGCCGTGAGTTTCATGACGCTGCTCGAAACTCGGCGGCCTTGCCGAGCAGCACGTTGATGAAGTAGTCGACGAACCGGGCCGGTGGACGGACCTCGGCGTGCGGCAACTGTGGTAGTAAGTAGCTTAGCTATGTTGTTCGATGAGGTGGAGGCTCGGCGATGGCGCGTACCGACAGTGACAGCTGGGATCTGGCCACCAGTGTTGGGGCGACCGCGACCATGGTCGCCGCGCAGCGGGCGCTGGCCGCAGCCGGTCCGGAGCCCCTGATCGACGACCCCTATGCGGCGCCGCTGGTGCGTGCGGTCGGTATCGACGTCTTCACCCGATTGGTGAACGGGGAGTTCTCCGCCGCCGAGGGCTCGGATTTCGACCCGCTGCGGATGGCGTACGGCATGGCGGCCCGCACCAAGTTCTTCGACCAGCACTTCATCGACGCTACCGACAGCGGCATCCGGCAGGTGGTCATCCTGGCCGCCGGGCTGGATGCGCGTGCCTACCGGCTGCCGTGGCCGGCCGGCACGGTGGTCTATGAGGTCGATATGCCGCAGGTCATCGAGTTCAAGACCACGACGCTGCGGGACCTCGGTGCCGAGCCGACGGCGCAGCGGCGCGCCGTTGCCGTCGACCTGCGCGATGACTGGCCCGCCGCGCTGCGGAATGCCGGATTCGACCCCGATGCACCGACGGTGTGGAGCGCCGAGGGACTGGTGGTCTACCTGCCGCCGGACGCCCAGGACAACCTATTCACCAACGTCACTGCGCTCAGCGCCGCCGGCAGCCGGCTGGCACTGGAGTTCATCCCCGACACCACGATCTTCGCGACCGACGCGTGGCACGCCCATCAGGCGCAGATGCGGCAGTTCGGGTTCAACGTCGATATCGGCGAGCTCGTCTACCACGGCGAACGTAACCACATCGTCGATTACCTGACCCACGGCGGCTGGGGCGTGTCCAGTCGGACGGTCGAGGAGTTGTACGAAGCCAACGGCTTCCCCTACCCGGACGAGGAGCTGTCCAAGGCCTTCGCTGCGATGACGTATCTCAGTGCGGTGCTGACGTCCTGACGGCGCTGGCCTTAGGCGCGATCGTCGGGCGGCATCGGTGGCGGCGGGTACTGGCCGTACATCCCCGACGGGTCGCCGAACATCAACGCTTGGTTCTCGGCGTCGGCGCGGGCCGCGATCCTCGCCTGTTCGGCGCGGCGCTCGGCCCCCCGCTCGTACTCGCGGTACGCCAGGTAGCCCAGGCCGGCAATGGCGGCCACCGGTAACAGCATCACGGGATGTTCGCCCACCACACCGAGAAGGGCCATGCCACCGATCACCGCGGCGATGATCAGTGCGGTCTTGCTCGACTGCCCACCCGGGCCAGCCTGCGTGTGACTCACGACGGTCACGATCGCCCACACCGGCAACCAGAAGCCGCAGGTCAGCAAAGTCAATATCAGGTGCAAGGCGTGGTTGGGGCCCCTGGCGACAACGGTGGCGGGGCCGGCGTTGACGGCATTGTTGTTGTTAATCACGATCGTCGGCTGCGGTGGCGGAGGAACGTGGTGCTCGGTCCACTTCATGCCGTCGAAATACCGCTGCCCGGGTCCTGATGGGTCGGGATACCAACCCGACCGCGGCATCTGAGTTGCCATCGGATCTCCTAACGCTTTGACTCGCAAGCGATCCCGTCACCGTCGCGGTCCAGGCTGGACGAGTAGGCCGGGTCATCTTGCGTGATGTTGTACCGGCCGTCCGCGCGAGCTTCGGAGCAACTCTTATAGGGCGGTCCTGCGGCTGTCGCGGGTGCGGCCAGTACGCCCCCGCCGGCGATGGCGGCCCCAATGGCCAAGGTGGCCAAGGTGGTCAACAGCACGCCAACCATCATCTACCCGCACCTTCTCCACGATTTTCCGGCGCTGCCCCCGTAACGGGAAATGTTCAACAGAGCCTAGCCGAAGCGGGCGTCTACCTGTTCGAGGATTTGAGGACGTGATCTCGACCTCGGGTGGGCCGGCTGCAGTCGCAGCGCGGCTGGTGGTGCCCCCACTAGGACTCGAACCTAGGACCTGCGGATTAAAAGTCCGTAGCTCTACCAACTGAGCTATAGGGGCCGTGCTGGAACAGAATACTGCCTGCCGAATCGGGCCTGCGTTTGAGGATTGGGCCCGGCTTGCCCTAAGCTAGCGAGGCTCCCAACGTGACCACGCTGCGAGCCCCCGGAGAGATTCGGCTCTGGCCCCCTTCGTCTAGCGGCCTAGGACGCCGCCCTTTCAAGGCGGTAGCGCGGGTTCGAATCCCGTAGGGGGTACTCGCACCGCGGTCACGCGGAGCAAACAGCAAGGCCCTGTGGCGCAGTTGGTTAGCGCGCCGCCCTGTCACGGCGGAGGTCGCGGGTTCGAGTCCCGTCAGGGTCGCCATAACGGCGAGGCACCTGGTGCCTTCCGGCCAGGTAGCTCAGTTGGTACGAGCGTCCGCCTGAAAAGCGGAAGGTCGCCGGTTCGATCCCGGCCCTGGCCACCAGCAGGGGTTAGTTCAACTCGTGCGTATCTCAGCCTGGCCGGACGTCGCGTCCGATGATCATCCGGATTCCATTGATGAACACCCAGGCGATCACCCCGATCGGTAGCAACCCGGCCACTACGCCCGCTCGCTCGACGGCGCGCGGCCGGGCTGATCGGGGGCTCAGCGGTGCAGGCTTTCAGGGCACAGTTCCGACTGCGCGGCGTCGATCTGAATCTGCGCAGCCTCGTTGCTGGAGTTGAACGTGTCGGTGAGCTGGCGGATCAGGTCGCCCGGTGAGGTGCCGGCCCGGTAGGTCCCGGTGTTGCCGTACATCCGCAGCTGGGAGCAGACGTAGCGCCCGGTGGTCAGCCGGACGTTGTCCGGCCCCGGGATCGGCGCCCCCGATGCGTTGAGCATGGCCAGGTAGCTGGCGTCGTCGGCGTGGGCGGCGGGTGCGACGGTGAACGTCGCGACAGCGAACAGGGCTGCGAGGGCGGCGCTGACCCTGGCGGTGGTCCGGAGGTGGGGGGTGGTCAGGTGCATGGCTTCATCGTGCCACCCGTGGATTCCGTCGTGACGGTCGAGCCGACTGTCGCGAATGTGGACGAACTCCCTGGGCCGCCTCAGCTACGGTCGCTGGCTGACGCGGCCAGGCCTAGGCAAATATGCAAGCCGTACCCGACCTGGCTATGGTGCCAGCCATGGCCGTTAAGGATTTTCGCGAAGTTGTGATCGAAGCGAGCCCCGAGGAGATCCTCGATGTTCTCGCCGACATCGAGTCCATCCCGACCTGGTCGCCGCAGTATCTGAGTGCCGAGGTGCTCGACACCTACGATGACGGCAGGCCGCGCCGGGTACGGATCAGGATCAAGGCGGCCGGCCTCACCGACGAGCAGGTCGTGGAGTACAGCTGGACGGCCGACAGCGTCGGCTGGACGTTAGTGTCGGCGGGCCAGTTGAAGGCCCAGGACGCCACATACACGCTGACCTCGGAGGGTGACGTGACCAAGGTCAGGTTCGACATGGACGTCGACCCGTCGGTACCGATTCCGGGGTTCCTGCTCAAGCGCGCCCTGAAAGGCGGGATGGTGAGCGCCACCGACGGGCTGCGAAATCATATGCTCAAAGGCAAGAAAGGCTGACCGCGACCGAGCGACGTTGCTACGGTTGAGGTAGTGGCTGTACGAGCATCGCGTGAGATCGTCATCGATGCGTCGGCGGAGGAAATCCTCGACGCACTCGCCGATGTGGCCGACATAGCGTCCTGGTCGCCGGTGCACAAGCAGATGGAAGTCCTCGACAAATACGAGGACGGCCGGCCGCACCACGTCCGGGCGACGATCAAGGTGCTGGGTCTGGTGGACAAGGAGATATTGGAATACCACTGGGGTCCCGACTGGATGGTCTGGGACGCCAAGTCGACCGCACAGCAGCGCGCTCAGCACGTCGAGTACACCCTCAAACGCGAGGGTCCGGACCGGACCCGGGTTCGGTTTGACATCACCGTCGAGCCGTCCGGCCCAATCCCGGCCTTCATCGTCCGGCGAGCCAGCAAATTGGTGCTGCAGGTCGCTACCGAGCGACTGCGTCAGCGAGTCATGGGTACTGCTGACCGGGAGCAGTGATCGACCCGTCGCGCAGCGCCTCCAGCCGTCTGATCGCCTCATCAATGGTGTCTTCGCGCTTGACGAAGGTGAAGCGCACCAGGTGATTCCAGACGGCCGGAGCCCCCGCGTCCGCCGCGGGAACGCAGAATGCCGGCATCGGGATCGCCGCCACCCCGACCTGGTGCGGCAATGCGGCGCAGAACGCCGAGCTGTCGTCGTATCCCAGCGGGCGGGGATCGGCACAGAGAAAATAGGTGCCGAAGGTGTCGTGCACCCCGAATCCGATCCGGCTCAGCCCGTCGGCCAGTCGGTCACGTCGGGCCTGCATTGTCGCCCGCAGTTCGGCCACCCAGGAGTCTTCGGTGTTCAGCGCCAACGCCACCGCCGGTTGAAACGGAGCCCCGCCGACATAGCTCAAATACTGTTTCGCGGCCCGCACCCCGGCGAGCAGGTCCGCCGGCCCGCAGGCCCAGCCGATCTTCCAGCCGGTGCAGTTGAACATTTTCGCCGCGCTGGAGATCGTGATCGTGCGCTCGGCCATCCCGTCGAAGCCGGCGAGCGGGAGATGCCGACGCCCGTCGAAGACCAGGTGTTCGTAGACCTCGTCGGCGATCACCAAGAGGTCGGCGGCCACCGCGATCTCGGCGATGGCGGCCAGTTCGGTCTCGGTGAGGACCGTCCCGGTCGGGTTGTGCGGCGAGTTGACGATCAGCGCCCTGGTCGCCGGGGTCACCGCACGCCGTAGCGCGTCGGCATCCAGGGCGAAACCCCGGCCGTCGGGCACCAACGGCACCGCGACCCGCCGCGCCCCGGCCATCGCCACCACCGGGGAGTAGGAGTCGTAGAACGGCTCGATCAGCAGCACTTCGGAGCCGGGTTCGACCAGGCCGATCACCGCCGCGGCGATGGCTTCGGTGGCCCCGACCGTCACCAGCACCTCGGTCTCCGGGTCGTAGTCGATCCCGAAATGCCGGCGGCGCTGGCCGGCGATCGCCTCCCGCAGTGCGGCGATACCGGGGCCGGGCGGGTACTGGTTGACCCCGGCGGCGATCGCGTCCTGCGCGGCCTGCAGCATCGCGGGTGGCCCGTCTTCGTCGGGGAAACCCTGGCCCAGATTGATCGCACCGACCCGCGCGGCCAGTGCTGAGGTCTCGGCGAAGATGGTGGTGGCGTAGGGCTCGAGGCGGGAGACTAGCCGCGAAACCGTCATGGCTGTCGAGCGTATCGGGGCGGGCCGGCCAACTGCCCGCGCCCAGGCCCAACCAACAGGTTGATAGGCGGCCCTGTTAGCCTGGCCGACAGGGGACTATTCTCCCAGCAGACGTAATCGTCAACCCCAATTTGAAGAGGAATCAGTCATGTCCGAAGAAGCCTTCATCTACGAGGCCATCCGCACGCCGCGCGGCAAACAGCGCAACGGGTCACTGCACGAGGTCAAGCCGCTGAACCTGCTCGTGGGATTGATCGGCGAATTGCGTTCGCGCTTCCCCGACCTGGATGTTAACCAGATCAGCGACGCCGTGATGGGCGTGGTGTCGCCGGTCGGCGACCAGGGCGGCGACATCGCCCGCACCGCGGTGCTGGCTGCCGGCCTGCCGGTGACCACCGGCGGCGTGCAACTGAACCGGTTCTGTGCCTCCGGGCTGGAGGCGATCAACGTCGCCGCCGCCAAGGTGCGGGCTGGGTTCGACGACCTGGTGCTCGCCGGCGGGGTGGAATCGATGAGTCGGGTGCCGATGGGCTCCGACGGCGGTGCCTGGGCCAGCGACCCGGAGACCAACTATCAGCTGGGTTTCGTGCCGCAGGGCATCGGGGCCGACCTGATCGCCACCATCGAGGGCTTCTCCCGCGAAGACGTCGACGCCTACGCGGCGCGGTCGCAGGAGAAGGCCGCCGCGGCCTGGTCGGGCGGCTACTTCGCCAAGTCGGTGGTGCCGGTCAAAGACCAGAACGGCTTGCTGATCCTCGACCACGACGAGCACATGCGGCCCGGCAGCACCGTGGAGAGTCTGGGCCAGCTCAAGTCGGCATTCGACGGACTGGGCGAGATGGGCGGTTTCGACGCCGTCGCGCTGCAGAAATACCACAACGTCGAGAAGATCAGCCACGTGCACACCGGGGGCAACAGCTCCGGGATCGTCGATGGCGCCGCGCTGGTGCTGGTCGGGTCCGAGGCTATGGGGAAGGCCCAGGGGCTGACCCCGCGGGCCCGCATCGTTGCGGCGGCCACCAGTGGTGCCGACCCGATCATCATGCTGACCGGGCCCACCCCTGCCACCCGCCGCGTTCTTGACCGGGCCGGTATGACGATCGACGACATCGACCTGGTCGAGATCAACGAGGCGTTCGCGTCGGTGGTGCTGAAATTCCAGAAGGATCTCAATGTTCCCGACGAGAAGCTCAACGTCAACGGCGGTGCCATCGCCATGGGTCACCCGCTCGGTGCGACCGGCGCGATGATCACCGGCACCATGGTCGACGAGCTGGAGCGTCGGGGCGCGCGTCGCGCGCTGATCACCCTGTGTATCGGCGGCGGCATGGGCGTGGCCACCATCATCGAGCGCGTCTGAAGTATTGCTCCGAAAGGAAATGGAAAAACCTATGGCAGAGAACACCATCCAGTGGGACAAGGATGCCGACGGCATCGTCACGCTGACCCTGGACGACCCGACCGGGTCGGCCAACGTAATGAACGAGCACTACGGCGAGTCCATGCACAACGCTGTGGAACGCCTTGTCGCGGAGAAGGATTCGATCACCGGTGTGGTCATCACCAGTGCCAAGAAGACATTCTTCGCCGGTGGTGACCTCAAGGCGATGATTCAGATCGGCCCCCAGGACGCCCAGCTGGCGTTCGACATGGTCGAGGCTGTCAAGGCCGACCTGCGCACGCTGGAGACCTTCGGAAAGCCGGTCGTCGCCGCGATCAACGGCGCCGCGCTCGGCGGCGGCCTCGAGATCGCGCTGGCGTGTCACCACCGCATCGCCGCCGACGCCAAGGGCAGCCAGCTCGGCTTGCCCGAGGTGACGCTGGGCCTGCTGCCCGGCGGTGGCGGTGTCACCCGCACCGTGCGGATGCTCGGCATCCAGAACGCGTTCATGACGGTGCTGAGTCAGGGCACCCGGTTCAAGCCGGCGAAGGCCAAGGAGGTCGGCCTCATCGACGAGGTGCTGCCGACCGTCGAGGAGTTGGTGCCGGCCGCCAAGGCATGGATCAAGGCCAACCCGGACGCGCACACCCAGCCGTGGGACGTCAAGGGTTACAGAATTCCCGGTGGCACCCCGTCCACCCCGGCGCTGGCGGCGGTTCTGCCGTCGTTCCCGGCACTGCTGCGCAAGCAACTCAAGGGTGCGCCGATGCCGGCGCCGCGGGCCATCTTGGACGCCGTTGTCGAGGGCGCCAACGTCGACTTCGACACCGCCAGCCGCATCGAGAGTCGCTACTTCGCGTCGCTGGTGACTGGCAATGTCGCCAAGAACATGATCCAGGCGTTCTTCTTCGACCTGCAGCACATCAACGGCGGCGGCAGCCGTCCGGACGGCATCGGAGCGACCTCGATCAAGAAGATCGGCGTGCTCGGTGCCGGAATGATGGGTGCGGGCATCGCTTACGTGTCGGCCAAGGCCGGCTATGACGTGGTGCTCAAGGACGTGAGCGCCGAAGCCGCTGCCAAGGGCAAGGCCTACTCGGAGAAGCTGGAAGCCAAGGCGCTGTCGCGAGGGCGAACCACCTCAGAAAAATCCAGCGAACTCCTGGACCGGATCACCCCGACCAGTGATCCCCAGGATCTGGCCGGTGTGGATTTCGTGATCGAAGCGGTCTTCGAGAGCCAGGACCTCAAGCACAAGGTGTTCCAGGAGATCGAGGACATCGTCGAGCCCAACGCGCTGCTGGGGTCGAACACCTCCACGCTGCCGATCACCGGTCTCGCGACCGGGGTCAAGCGGCAGGAGGACTTCGTCGGGATCCACTTCTTCTCGCCGGTCGACAAAATGCCGCTGGTGGAGATCATCCGTGGTGAGAAGACGTCCGACGAGGCGCTGGCCCGGGTGTTCGACTACGTGCTGGCGATCCGCAAGACCCCGATCGTGGTCAACGACAGCCGCGGCTTCTACACCTCCCGAGTGATCGGCACCTTCATCAACGAGGCGCTGGCCATGCTGGGTGAGGGCGTCGAACCGGCCAGTATCGAGCAGGCGGGCCTTCAGGCCGGCTACCCGGCCGCACCGCTGCAGCTCTCCGACGAGCTGAACCTGGAGCTGATGCACAAGATCGCCGTGGCGACCCGCGAGGGCATTCAGGCCGCCGGCGGCAAGTACGAGAAGCAGATGAACGAGGTCGTCGTCGAGAAGATGATCGAACTCGGCCGTCCCTCGCGACTCAAGGGTGCGGGCTTCTACGAGTACGTCGACGGCAAGCGGACCGGGTTGTGGTCGGGCCTGACCGAGACGTTCAACTCGGGTTCCTCGACCCCGCCGCTGCAGGACATGATCGACCGGATGCTGTTCGCCGAGGTGCTAGAGACCCAGAAATGCCTCGATGAGGGCGTGTTGACGTCGACCGCGGACGCCAATATCGGCGCGATCATGGGCATCGGCTTCCCGCCGTGGACCGGCGGCACCGCTCAGTACATTGTCGGCTACCCGGGTGGCAAAGCGGGCTTCGTCGCCCGGGCCAAGGAACTGGCGGCTAAGTACGGGGACCGGTTCAACCCGCCGAAGTCGCTCACCTAAATTCCACGCGTAGTCCCGCGCCAGCGGGCCGATGCGGAGCGGAAGCCCCTGAAACAACGAAGTTTCAGGGGCTTTCGCGACTGGCCTGCCGGCACCGGGATGCACAATCGGCTGCGTGGCACGCGCGCAGCGGTCAGATTGTGCCCAGGTCGGCCGAGACCCAGTGCTGCGGTCGAAGATGGATGACGACCTGTTCGCCCAGCCTCGAAAGGGCGAGCTTGAGGTATCTTTCCGCCCGCTCCGGCGGCAGGTAGCGGTGTGCGAGCTCGACGTGGTGGTCGTCGGTGCCGCGCTGGATGCGACTGACGGCGCCCTCGACGGCGACGTAGCGCAACGTCGGATCGACTCGCTCGACCATCAGTGTGAAGAACCCGGCCGTCTCGATCAGCCGGGCCTTGCGTGACCCCGCCG
>JBDTKT010000195.1:0-4839 GCA_039935195.1 Mycobacterium sp. | reverse complement strand
ACATCGTCGGGCACCGCAATATCGGCGATCAGCGCTGCGGATCGCTTCGCCCCGACCGACAGTGCCCACTGCAGGGCCGCCCGCCGATTTTGATCCGGTTCATTTTGGACAGCGAATTCGATTGCGGCCTTCAGCTTCTCCCAGACCCGCGGCACCGCGCCCCAAATGGTGGGCCGCACGTCGGGCAGCGCGGCGGCGATCGCCCGCGCGTCAGGAACCACCGTGACCTGGGCCCCGAACACCTCCTGGTTGTACAACGCCATCGTCCGGTCGGCGATGTGCGCCGAGGGTAAAAACGACGTGATGCGGTCGCCGAAGCGCACGCCGAGGACCGCATCGAGCGCGCCGGCCTCGAACAGCAGGTTGGCGTGCGTCATCTCCACGCCCTTGGAAGGGCCGGTGGTACCGGAGGTGTAGATGAGCGTGACCACGTCGTCGGGTTGCACAGCCCGCCAGGTGGATTCGAAGTCGAAGCCTGGTGCACCGGCTGCGATCAGGTCCTCGACCGACAGGGTGCCGTCCGGGGACCCGTCGATGCACACGATGTGATCGACGACCGCACCGCTGGCGCGTATCCGGTCGACAAATTGCTCCTCGCAGATCACCAGCTTGGTGCCCGCGTTGTCGAACAAGTGGGCCAACTCATCTGCAGGCAGGGTGCTGTACACCGAAAACGAGGTGGCTCCAACGTGTTGGGCGCTCACCTCCAGCGGATAGAACTCGATGCGGTTGGCCATCATCAACGACACCGTGTCACCACGTTTCACCCCGAGTCCTGCCAGCCCGGCAGCGAACTCACGCACCTGCGTCGCGTACTCGCGCCAGGTCAGGGTCTGGGTGCCGCCGATGGTCCGCAGCGCAACCGCATCAGGTTCGATCGCCGCGGTGCGCTGAAATGCCTCGCACAGGGTGGTCGTTCGTTCGGGCATGCTCATATGGTGGGTCTCCTTCCGGGAACTCTCAGCGACGGTTGACCCGCGCCAGATAGGCCATTGCGGCCATCCGCGATTCGGCATCGTGCACCGCGCTCACGAGGGTGTCGGCATCGTTCCAGCTTCGCGCGGTCGCCACCATGCCCTCCGTCACCGCGTTGGTGTGCCGTTTGGTACCGGTCAGTGTGAACGCAGATTTGGTGACCAACTGGGCGACCAGTCGGCCCACCTCCTCATCCAGGTCGGCCTCGGGCACCACCCGGTTGAGGAACCCGGCCGCCTTCGCTTCGTCGGCGCCGAACGGCCGACAGGTCATCACCAGCTCCTTGGTCAGCGCCGGGCCGATCTCGCGCACCAGTCGCGGGATGCCGCCCCACGCCAGCGGAATCCCCAGGTCGACTTCGGGTATCGAGAACCGGGTCGTCTCCGCCGCCACTCGCAGATCGCAGGCCGCGGCGAGCACCAGCCCGCCGCCGACACAGTGGCCGTGCAGTCGCACGACCGTCACCGCGCGCATCGCCTCGATGGCGTCGGCCATCCGCCGGCCGGCGTCGGCGGATTCCCGCATCCCGGCGGCGTCCCCGTCGGCGGCAGCGAACGCCGCCAGATCGGCGCCGGCCGAGAACGCCCGGCCGTTACCGCCGACGACGACGACCTTGACCGCCGGCCGCGCGTCGAACCAGCGGGCTGCCGCAATGAGCTCGATCAGCGTCGCAGTGCCCAGCGGGTTGAGCTTCTCCGGCCGGTTCAGCGTGATCGATCCGCGAGCACCGTCGGCCGTCACCTCGATGGTGGTCGCCTCCTGCGTTTCCATGTCACCGACGTTAGCGGCGCGACGCGGTGCGCGCAGCGATACCCGTTTGGGTGCGCGTGTCCGCTCCGTGCCGAGCGGTACCGTGACGGGCATGCCGCTTGCCGTCACCGAGTTCACCCTGCTCGAACAGACAGCCTTCCTGACGCTCTACGCCCGTGCGCTGGACAGCCGTTGGCCAAACCCGGTACTGCACGACACCCTTGCCGACGAGATCGTCGGCCGGATCGACTACGACTTCGCCGGTTTCGACGTGCCCGCCAACATCGTCTGCCAGACCGCGTTGCGCGCCAAGATGCTCGACGACCGGGTGCGTGATTTCACGGCACACCACCCCGATGCCGTCGTGGTGGAACTCGGCGCGGGACTCAACACGCCGATGATGCGAGTCGGGCCACCGGCCGGCGTCGACTGGTACAGCGTCGACCTGCCGCGGGTGATCGCGCTGCGCGATGCCGTGGTGCCGCCGGCCGAGCGGGCCCACTCCATCGCGGCGTCGCTGGCCACCGGCGACTGGACGGACGGGATTCCGGCCGGCCGGCCGACGATGTTGATCGCCGACGGACTGTTCGCGTTCGTGCCCGTGCCCGTGATCGTGGCGCTGGTCGGCCGGATCGTCGAGCATTTCGGCTCGGGAGAGCTGGCCTTCAACGACTATGGACGAGTCGGCCGGCTCAGTTGGCTGGCGATGAAGCTGGCGCCGCAGGGCATGTTCGGTGTGATCGGCAGCCAGTGGGTCAACCCCGGATTCAAGGCTGCCGACGTTCCCGAGACGTGGCATCCGCGGCTACGACTGGTGGAGGAGGCCAGCCTGACCCACGCCCCCGAGGTGGACCTGTTCCCGCCCCGAATCCGGGTGGTGACCAGGCTCGCCGGCCGGACCAAGGCCGGTGCCCGCAAGGCACGGATCTTGCGCTACCGGTTCTGAGGCCACCCCGGCCTCGGCGTGATCGCCGAAGGCACGGGGCCACTCTCCCCGGCGTGACTTTGCGTCGCGCCCTGCACCGGTCCCGGCTACGGGGCCGCAAGGGCGCCGCCGAGATAGTCGGCGGGGTTGAAATCAAGCGCCGCCCACGGGTCCGGCGGCGTCGCGAAGTCGGGCACCTGCGGGAACTCGCCGCCGTTGTTCAGGCTGTTATACAAGAAGGTGGGGGCGGCGTCACCCATCTGGTAGTAGTCGGCCGACGCGTTGGCGCCAGTCACCAGGGTGTTGGTGAACGTCCCGGTGGCGGTCTCAGTGGTGGTCACGTAGTAGCTCAGGCCGCCCGGGTCGTTGATCGCCAAGAATTTGAACGCGCCATCGAGGTAGCTGGTGTCGTACACCGATACCCCGGACAGGTCGCCCATTCCGTTCAGGTCGCTCGGGTCGATGCCGGCCGCGGCGTTCGGAACGAAGTCGCCGTAGTGATACTGCGAGACGGACATAAGTGACGACCAGAAGTCCTGCATCTGGACGTCGTAACTGCCGGCGGTGATCGTCGAACCGTCAGCCTGGGTCACGTCAACGTTGTAGCCCTGAGTCCCCTGCCAGTCGGTCATGTACGGGCGGAACCCGCCATAGGTGCCCGCGATCGGGTCGCCCATCACTAGGCAGACCGCACCGGAGCAGTCGTCCGGGAGAGCGGCGATGTCGGCGGCGGTTGGGACGGGGTAGCCGTCGGCGTTGTAGCTGTCCGCGACGGTGGTAGCCGGATCCGCGTGGGCAAGGGCCGTCGACCCGAACAACCCGGCCAGTCCGACGGCGGCGAGTAGGCCGAACATCGATGAGAGACGATAGGGCGCCGACATGAAAATCCTCCGAGTCTCAGGTGAAAAAAGAACACATATGGCGTTGTAAGTTTCTGATGTTACACAAGTGAGACGATGTCGCTACCGGAAATTGTCTAAATGTGTGGTAAAGATTTAGCCCCCGAGGCAGCCGGGGCCTAACAATGCCTTGAGATCGCCCATCAGCGCCGACGATGGGGTCACCCGCAGTGAGGGGTCCAACTCTAAGACCGTGATCCGGTCCCCGCTGATCAGCCTAAGCTGCACCTGCGAGGTACCTGGATGGCGGGTCAATACTTGCTTCAGTGCAGTGACCTTGTCCATGGTGCACTGCCGGGTCGGCAGGCTGACCGCCAGCGGCCTGTTCATCGATGCGTTGGTGAAGTCGGGCACCACGACCTCGTTGGCGATCAGCGAGATCCGGTCGTCGCGGATCGCGACCTTGGCATTGACCAGCACCACCGCGTCATCGATGACCTCCCCCCCGTAGGCCGAGTAGGTGTGCGGGAAGAACATCACCTCGATGCCGCCGGTAAGATCCTCCAACTGTGCTGAGGCCCAAGGCATTCCATTCTTGTTCACCCGCCGGTTCACCGAAGCCAGGATGCCGCCGACCCGCACCTGGGTGTCGTTGCCGACATCGCCGTTCAGGATGGCCGGGATCGCCGCATCCGTCTGGGCGGCCAGCAGGTGCGCCACCCCGTTGAGCGGATGCCCGGAAACGTAGAGTCCCAGCATCTCGCGTTCCAGGGCCAGCTTGTGTTTGTCGGCCCACTCCTCGTCGGGCACTTTGATGCCGAAAACCGTGCCGGCGGCCTCAGCCGCTTCATCCGAGCCGCCGAACAGGTCGAACTGGCCCATCGCCTCGGCCTTTTTGGTACCCAGCACCGAGTCGACCGCATCGGCGTGCACCAGGAAAAGCCCCTTGCGGGGATGGCCCAGCGAGTCGAAGGCACCCGCCTTGATCAGTGATTCGGTGACCTTCTTGTTGCAGGCGGCGATGTCGATCTTGTTCAGATAATCTGAGAAATCGCTGAAAGGGCTCTTTCGGAAGCGGGTGCCGATCAGTGAGCCCACCACGTTGGCACCCACGTTGCGGACCGCGCCCAGCCCGAACCGGATGTCTTTGCCCACCGAGGCGAAGTTCAGCACCGACTCGTTGACGTCAGGCGGCAACACGGTGATGCCCAGGCGGCGGCAGTCCGCCAGATAGACCGCGGCCTTGTCCTTGTCGTCGCCGACTGAGGTCAACAGCCCGGCCATGTACTCGCCCGGATAGTTGGCCTTGAGGTAGGCGGTCCAGTACGACACCAGTCCGTAGCCGGCGGC
>JBDTKT010000194.1:0-9826 GCA_039935195.1 Mycobacterium sp. | reverse complement strand
GCGCCGACGCCACCCGGGGTCGGTGCGGCCGAGGCCAGTGTTTCGCCGACCATCGTCACCAGGGCGATGGTGACCAGGGTGGTGCTGCCGCCGAAAGCCCCGACGCAGGCCCACAGCGCCAGCGCCGCACCCAGGGTGGTTCCGGCGTCGCCGAGCAGGATCAGCGCCAGCCGTTTCGGCCTGCGTAACACCTGGACCAGTTCGGCCGTCACCTCCTTGAGCTTGGGGTGCACCGTCGTCGTCAGCCGGCTTCTCAGCCTGGGCACCAGCACGACGGCGCCGACGATGCCCAGCGCCACACCTGCGACCAGGAAGAGCACCTGGGCGTCGGGGACGAATTCGGACAGCTGAGCCGATGCGTCCGCGGCGGCGATGAAACCGATCAGCAGCGTGATGTGGACGATCACCTGCACCGCTTGCTGCAGCGTCACCGCGGCGGTGGCGCGCATCGGGCTCAGGCCGCTGCGCTGCAGAAACTGGGTGCTCAGTGCCAGCCCGCCTACCCCGGCCGGGGTGGTCGTCGCGGCAAAAGTATTGCCCACCTGCATGATCGTCAGCCTCTTCCAGCTCACCAACCCGTCGGCGGCAGCCCACAGCGCGGTTGCCGCGCTGAGGTAGGTCAGTGCCGTCACCGCCAGAGCCACCAGCGCCCACCGCGGGTCTGCGGTCCGGACCTGGGAGAAGAAGGTCGGCACGGCGCTGAGGAACGGGTAGGCGACGTAGACCAGCGCGGCCAGCAGCACCAGTTCGATGATCTGGCTGCGGGTGAACCGGGTGACGGTCTTGGACTCAATCTGGTCCGCCCCGGTCTGGTGCAGCACCTCTTGGCGGATGGCGACGATCACCTCGCCGGCGTCGGTCACCGAGCCCCGCACCCGCGCGGGGACGCCGGTTTTGGTGAGCCGCCGGGACGCGGACAGCACCGCGCCGCGGCCGAACACCTCGATCGCCGCGCTGACCGCGGACTCCGCACCGTACAGCGCCGACGTCGTCACCAGCAGTTGGCTGATGTCGGAGTGCAACTGCGCCCTGCCGGCGCCGTATTCGGCGTTGGTGAATGCGCCGAACAGCACGGTGCCGTCTTCGACGGTGATGTACGCGTTGCGTAGGTCGCCGTGTGAGATCTGCTGATCGTGCATGCGGCGCAATGATTTCCACACCTGGATAACCGGTGTCGTCGCTGCGGATTCGACGAGCGGGACGCCCCGTGCCGGCTGGTGTGCATACAGTGTCCAGCCCCGGTCGAGTGCGGCCACCGTGATCGGCGCCGTGTTGGACATGCCGAGGTCGCCGATCGCGACGGCCATCAGCGCCCGGTGCTCAAGGGCGCGGTGCATGGAGGCGTGCAGCGGTGGCGCCTCGGTGTGCCGCAGCCGCAGCTTGTGCCAGATCTGGTTCAGTGCTCCGCCGATGCGTTGATGAGGCCCGTACAGCTCGATCACCGGCGCCGGCGCCGGGTCCGGCTGCGTCGATGCGGCCGACAGCACCAGCGGCCCGGGCCCGGCCGGCCGGATGACCGTCAGCTCCGAGACGGCGTAGCCGCGGCGGGTCATTACCCGCACCGCGCCGGCCAGCGGCACCTCGAGGCCCGGGGTTCCCACCACCAGGATCACCAGGGCGCCCACCAACCACCCCACTGCCAGCCCCAGCAGGGAGCGGGCCGGGACGACGGCATTGACCACCAGGTGCATCGGTACGAATGCCAGCAGCAGCGCCCACGACCGGCGTTGCCAGCGGTCGGGCAGCCACGGACCGCAGACGGTGAGCACCGCCGCGAGCATTGCTATCCACCGGGGGTCGTTGAGGAACTGCGCCAGCACCCGGACGGGCAGATCAGCACGATGGAAGTGCCAGTGCGGTGTGGAGATTCCGTGGCGGTGCATCGACAGCGACAGCACTGTGAGCAGTGCGGCAACCGCGGAGGCACTGAGCAGTTTCCACCGCCGGGCGCTGACCAGGGTGATCAAGATTGCGAACGGCAGTGCCAGCAGGGCGATCCCGTACACGAGGTACAGCAGGCGGGACTGGGTGGGCGGGAGGAAGTCGACGATCTGGGAGACGGACCTTTCCAGCGCGACCCATTCGCGCCGGGTGATCAGCGAACCGGCGATCACGATCCCCAGGAACAGCATCGCGCCGGCCAGTCGCAGGATGTCGCTGGTGCGCCGGGTCAGCGGCTGGAGCAACCCCCCGGTGACGACGATGTCGCGGCCGTCAACTCGCATCGTCTTTGATCAGAAGCTGTAGATGACGCCGGTCATCTGCTCGGACTTCTCCCAGAGCCTGCGCCACAACTGCTGATTGCGCGACAACCGGTTCGACGGGCAGCGCCCCACCGGGCCGCGGGCCTGCATCAGGCGGGTCGGGCCCCAGTAGGCGGTCGGGTCGGCGTCGGGCATGGTCGCGGCGAAGAGCATCGACTCCGCGGCCCGCTCCGGAGGCTGACCGACCAGGCCCATGCCGTATTTGGCGACGATGCCGGCCACCGTCTTGTCGTTGTCGAACAGGTGGGTGCCAGACACCCCGGGATGCACCGCGTAGGACCGTTTGGCCGATCCCGCCGCGGTGAGGCGCCGCTGCAACTCGCGGGCGAACATCAGGTTCGCCAGCTTCGACTGGGCGTAGGCGAGGTTGCGCTGGTAGAAGCGGTGTTCGTAGTTGAGGTCGTCGATCCAGAACTTCGGGGTCTGCTTGTGCGCGATGCTCGACACCGTCACCACCCGGTCGCCGATCTTGTCCAGCAGCAGTCCCGTCAGCGCGAAGTGGCCGAGGTGGTTGACCCCGAACTGCGACTCGAACCCGTCCGCGGTGCGCGACATCGGCACGTTCATGATGCCGGCATTGTTGACCAGGACGTCGAATTCGCCTTGTTGCGCGGCGAAGTCCCGGACCGAAGCCAGGCTCGTCAGATCCAGTGCGGCCACCTGAACGTCGCCCGTGCTGCCGGCCTTGATCCGGTCGGCGATCTGCTGGGCTTTCACCACGTTGCGGCAGGCCATCACGACTGTGGCGCCCCTGCCGGCGAGCACCCCGGCGGTGACCTCGCCCAGGCCGCCGTTGGCGCCGGTCACCACGAAGGTGCGCCCGTGCAGTTCGGGGATGTCGCCGGGCTGCCAATCCATAGTGGGCAACCGTACCGGGTCAGCTGTGGGCCGGGTTCGGCGCAGCTTACTTGTCGGTGCCCGGCGCTACCGTTCGCTTAACAACAGACACCGTTGGCAAGAGCGCCTCCTGCGGGAGGCCGGGCATCTAAGGAGTTGTGCCATGGCCACGATTCATCCTCATCCTTTGTCTTTCCCAGAACGCGACCGGGCCTGCGGCGCCCTGCTGGGCACTGCCGCCGGTGACGCCCTGGGCGCGGGCTACGAATTCGATCCGCCCCGCGGGGCCCAGGAGCCGGTGGCGATGATCGGCGGCGGGCTGGGCGGCTTTGCGCGCGGCGAATGGACCGACGACACGTCCATGGCGGTGGCGATCGCCAAGGTTGCCGCCACCGGCGCGGACCTGTGTGACGAAGCGGAGCAGGACCTCATCGTCAAGCGCTGGTACGAGTGGTCGCTGGGCGCCAAAGACATCGGTGTGCAGACCAGCTCGGTGCTGCGTTCGGCAAAGCATCGGGGTATTTCTGCGCGCACCGCCCGGGAGGAGTCCGAGGCGCTGCACGACCGCACCGGGCGCACTGCCGGCAACGGCTCGCTGATGCGCACCGCGCCGGTGGCCCTGGCCTACCTCGACGACGACGAGGCGGCGCTGGCGAAGGCGGCCCGCGTGATCAGCGAGCTCACTCACTACGACCCCGATGCCGGCGACGCCTGCGTGCTGTGGTGCGCGGCGATCCGGCACGCGGTGCGGACCGCGAAGTTGGACGTGCGGGTCGGGTTGGATCTGCTCGACATCGAACGGCGGGAGTTGTGGGCGGCCCGGCTCGACGAAGCCGAGGCTTCGCAGCCCGCGGCGTTCGCGTCGAATAACGGCTGGGTGGTGGCGGCGCTGCAGGGTGCCTGGTCGGCGATCTTCACGACGTCCGTCCCGGACGAGTCCCCGGCCGAGGGGGTATTCGAGGTCGACCATCTGCGCCTGGCACTGGAAGCTGCGGTGCGCGGCGGCGGGGACACCGATACCGTGGCCGCGATCGCCGGCGGGCTGCTGGGTGCCGCCTACGGTGCGTCGACGGTGCCGTCGCAGTGGCGACTCGTGCTGCACGGCTGGCCGGGGCTGCGCGGCGACGACCTGGTCCGGCTGGCCGAGAAGATCATCGACAAGGGCCGGCCCGACAATTTCGACTACACCTATAACGGTTACCCGGAAGCTCGCCAGGTCGTCCGGCATCCGCACGACGAAAAGGTGTGGATCGGCGGCTTCGCCGGGCTGCAGCACCTGCCGAACGGGGTCGACGCGGTGGTGTCGCTTTGCCGGGTCGCCTACCGGGATCCGCTGGACCCGCCGGACCCGGCGGACCCGCTCGCCGGCATGACGCGTCTTGACGTACGGCTGATCGACAACGATGACGACAACGATCACCTCGACTTCGTGCTGCTCGACGCGGCGCGCGCCGTCGAGCACCTGCGGGCCGAGGGGCGCACGGTGTTTCTGCACTGCGTGCAGGCCTACAGTCGGACCCCGACGATTGCCGCGCTCTACGGTGCCCGGCGTCAGCACCTGGCGATCGACGACGCGATGAGGGACGTGCTCAAGGTGCTGCCGGGCGCCGACCCGAGGCGGGCGTTTCAGAAAGCGTTGCGCCGTCTGCACCCCGCGGCCGGGGGAGGGGACTGACCCAGCCGACCCAGCCGGTCTAGACACGGTGCTCCGCGGGTGAGGTGATGGACCGCGGGGTCCCCGGTCAGACTCCGCCGCGGAGGAGTCGAATGCGCCGCGACAATCAAGGGAAAGCAGATGGCCTGTGCGCCATGGCTTTCCCTTGATCCGTGTGATGGCTTGGTCCTGTGATGGCAACGGAGTGGGGGCTAGTGGTGGGGGCTATGTGAAACCTTCGTCGACCAGGGTCGTGCCCCGGTGGGTGATCACATGCGTCTGCCCGGAGTCGCCGACAACCCGGATCCAGCTGGTCGTCTCCAGGTATCCGCGGCGCAGGGTGATCCGAAAGCCGCCGTACATGCCGGGTATCGGGAACCACACCGACCGGTTGGCGGGCTCGTGGAGCACCGCGACCGGTGGGTAGCGCAGGACCCGTCGCAGGTCGTGGTCGCTGTAGCCCTCCAGGATCTGATCGGTGTGGATTCGACCATCGATCACCCACTCCAGGTTCGCGTCGAGGGCCAGGGCTCGCTCCCGGGTCAGCGGCGACGGCGCCGGGGCCAGCAGTGCGACCAGCTCAGCCGACTGCTGCTTCTCGACGGCGACGTCATGGGCCGTGCGGCCCTTCGCATCCGGCAGGGAGCGCAGCGCACCGTGCCCGAGCATCTTCACCACGACTTCAGCCGGCGCGCCGTGCCATGCGGCCTGATGCAGCGGAGTGAACCACTGGGGGCCGCCCGGCCGCCACTGGTTGACGCTCAGGGCGTGGTTGGTGTCGAGGAGCTTGAGCACCACCGGCCAGTCCCCCTCCTTGGCCGCGTCGGCCAGGTGGTGTCCGGCAGCGACCACCGGATCGGATAACAGCGACGGCTCAAGCACGCCGGGCCAGTCCATGATCGGTTGGTTCATATCCGCACGCTATCGGCGGCCACCGACATCGAGCGTTGTCGCGACGCTGGGAACCGCTGCCCGGCAAAACTTGTCGGTGCCCGGCGATATGTTGGAGTCAGCTTCAAGAGATGCCGTCGTCAAGCTCCGACTGGGCGGTGCGCCAACCCCACGCTCGTGGGTGGATCGGATGACGAAGCGACCTGCACCAGTCGGTGCAGGTAAGAGCGCCTCCGGGTGGAGGCTTTGCAGATCGGGAGGTGATCATGACCGATTTCGGACAGCAGTCCTCGCCGCAGGTTCCCGTTATCCTGCTCGGTGACCAGGACACCGCGGCACACCGCGACGAGTTGGCCGCGAGGGCGGCGGACAAGGGTTACGTCATCGTCGACGTCTTCGGCTTCCGGGACGGAGAGGCGGTCCGCACCGCCGATCTGACGAAGGTCGATGCGGTGGTGGCCGCGCTGGGCCGCGCGATCACCGGGCGCATGGATGTCTGGGTGCCGTTCCCCGGCGAGGACTTCGTCCACGAGCAGCACCTGCGGCGGCTGAGCCTGGTGCTGCAACGGCACGGTCTGAACCTGCGGTTTCTCCGGGAACTCATACCGATCCCGGACGTCAACGAGCGCGGGATCAACGAGGTCGACTTTGCCCTGCGGCGGGAAGTCCAGGCTGTCGACAATCTCGACCATGCCGCGCTTGCGGTGATCGGAGCTGAAAGCCTCAGCCGGGAAATCGAACTGGCCCTCACCGGCGCGGGTGCGCGTTCTGCGGGGGCAGCATCGACCGTCCGGCGGACGTCGACGCGCAGCGCCGCCCAGACCGCCTCGGGCGGCGAGTACAGGCTGCCGCCGGCACTTCCGGTACCGACGGTGCCGTGGGCGCAGCGTAAGCCGATGCTGAAGCGCTACGCCCGGTGGTTGGTGTACGGCTGCGGCGTCACCCAGGCCGCGACGGCGCGGGTGCTGAACTCGACCGGGCAGCGCACCCCGACCGGTCGCACGTGGCAGCCGGGAACGCTGTCGAAACTGCTCAACGGCAAATACGACGACGCCACCCGGGTCGGCTGAGGGGCTCCTCGGCGAACGGTGGCGGAGGTTTCGATACCGGGGCGGCGCTACTGCCGCACCGATGAGGCCGACGGGGGCGACGACGATGCGCTGCCGCCGATGCTGTGCTGGTAGCAGCCTCCAAAGACCCGGAAACTTCTCCGGTAGTCTGACGAAAATATGTAGCTGCAGAAGGGTATCGGGCTAGAAGGTGACGTCCAACCAGGCGACCAGCCGATCCCGGGCTTTGACATGGGAGTGGTTTCGCGATCCCGGTCGGCAGCTGTGGACGATTGCCGCGGTGTGCTGGGTCGCGCTGCTGGCAGCCGGTCATCATCATGATGTCCTCATCACCGAGGGCGGTTCCACCCGGTCAGCGGCGAGCATCGCACTGTCCGTGATCGTGGTAGCCGGTGCATGGCTGGAGATGACCGCGGCGATGATGTTGCCGACGACGGTTCCCATGGTGCGGATGTTCACTGTGGTCAGTGCCCGCGCGCCAAGACCGATGACGGTTCGGGCGGCCTTTCTGGCTGGTTACCTCGCGCTGTGGATGGCGTTCGCCCTGGTTGCACTGGTGACGGCCGCCGGCATCCGGGCGTGGGCGGCGTCGGGACATCTGACCTGGCTCGCCGCCCGACCGAGTCTGATGCTGGCCGGTGTCTTGGCGATTGCCGGGGTGTTCCAACTGACCCCGCTGAAGGATCGCTGCCTGACACAGTGCCGCGATCCCCGAGCTTTCCTTTTCGCGCACTACCGCCGCGGTGTCCGCGGCGGCTGGACACTGGGGCTGCGTCACGGCCTGTCCTGCCTGGGCTGCTGCTGGGCGCTGATGCTCATAATGCTCGGCACCGGGCTGGGAAATGTGCTGGCCATGCTCATTCTGACGGCGGTGATGTTGGCGGAGAAGACCACCCGCTGGGGCAGGCAGCTCGTCATACCGTTGGGGATCGGGTTGCTGATCGCAGCCGCAACGGTGGCTTTATTTGGAAATGAAATGTCGGGCTGGGGTTTGTATGAGTCGTTTTATTCTCCGATCAGCGCGCATCATCACTGACCGGAACCGGAGTCACCGAAGCGGAGACCTGCTAAGAGGAGATCGCAGTGGGATATGACTTGAAAGGCCGAATGGCCGAGGTGTGCAGCTGCAAGTCGCTGTGCCCGTGCACGATCGGTGAGAATGCCGACGGCAACAACTGCGGGTTCACCTGGGTATTCCACATCGACCGCGGAGACATCAACGGGGTCGACGTGTCCGATCTCAACCTGGCCCTGCTCGGCCACCACGCCGACAACATCTTCGACGTCAACACGCGGGTGTTCGTCATCGTCGATGACCGCGCCGACGACACCCAGGAGGATGCGCTCGTCGACGCATTCACCGGCAAGGTGGGCGGGCCATTGGCGGATCTGGCCGGCCTGGTGAAAGAGATCGTCGGGCTGGCCCGGGCGGCGATCGAGTTCGACGTCGACAAAGGCAGCGGCACCTTCAAAGTGGAAGGTGTGTTCGAAGGCGTCGTCGCCGGTTTCACAGCGAAGGACGGATCCCACACCACCTTGAGCAACACCGCACTCGGCCACGTGTACGGCGGCCTGGCCTACCCGGGGAAGGTTGTTCGGCATCGGGTGCTCGACACCGAACACGGCTTGCAATTCCGGGGTCGGCAGTCGACGCAGACAGAGTTCCGTTTCGCATCCTGAGCGGTATCGGTCGAAAGTTTTCGACGCCGACCGACGGAGGAGTCCACCGTGGATCTTTATGAAGCGCACCTGTTGCGGCGTGAGTTGGTCGCCGAAGAAACCATGGCGTTTTACTTCTCCAAACCCGCCGGCTACGAGTACCAGGCGGGCCAGTCGTTTCAGATGACTCTGATCGATCCGCCGACGACCGACAACAAGGGATGCACCCGCGAGTTCACCATCGCCAGTGCTCCCCATGAAGCCGAGTTGATGGTCGCCATGCGCATCAGAGACAGTGCATTCAAAGATGCGCTCAGTGACGCACCGCCTGGAACCGCGGTCACGATCAGCGAGGCCGATGGTGATCTGGCGCTGCACCGAGATGCCTCACGACCGGCTGTGCTGATGGCCGGCGGCATCGGCATCACGCCGTTTCTGTCCATCGCGCGTCATGCCGTGTACGAGTCGCTGGAGCATCCGATTCATCTCTTCTACTCCAACTGGAGGCCCGAAGTCGCGGCATTCCTCCCTGAGCTTGAGGACATGCAGGAATCGAACCCGCACTACCGTCTGATCGCGACGATGACCGAGCCGGCGAACTCAGCAGAGCGCTGGTCGGGCGAGACGGGTGTCATTCGTCCGGAACTGCTGCAACGGCATCTCACTGATCTTGCGAGTCCGATCTATTACCTGGCCGGACCGCCGGCGATGACCCTGGCGATGCTGGACATGCTTCAGGAATTGGGCATCGATGACGACGCCATAAAGTCCGCCGAATTTTACGGCTACTGACGGGTGGCAGGTGGCTATGTCGATCCCGTCGTAACCAGCGTCAGGTCCCAGGCTCGCAGCCACGGATTGATCAGTTGCGCGATCGAAAACTCATGTGGCTCATCGCAGGTAGGTTTGGAGTAGTCGCCGTTGGAGACTTCGATGTAGATCCCGACCGCCTCGGCCGCGCCGTCGGGCCGGAGACGGTAGACCGGGCCGCCGGAGTCGCCGCACCTACCGGTCGCGACGAACTGCACCTTGTTCTCCTCGACCAGGACCGCCGGTCCGCACACCGCCTCGTCGCTGCGGATTCCGAAATGGCAGAGCGTGTCACCGACCTCGACCCGCTCGGCAAGACCGACTAATGGATGGCCGTCGATGTCGGAGGTCAGCGCCACCTTGTCGCTGTCATCGAGGGTGATCAGCGCGATGTCGTAGTCGTTCCAGTCGTTGCCGCCGTACACGCTCTCGGCGAACCGGCCGACCGTCGGATACACATAGAGGCCGCCGTGGTGGATGGCCACCACGCCCGGTGTACCCGGCTCGTTGCAGTGCCCCGCCGACAGCAATCCGGGGCGGCCGTCGCTGGTGTGCACCAAAAATCCTGCGGTGCAACTCATGCCGCTTGAGCCGTCGGCGCGGGTGATGTCGATACCGATCCCCGGGCCGATGGCCCGCGC
>JBDTKT010000193.1:0-8099 GCA_039935195.1 Mycobacterium sp. | reverse complement strand
AACGACTCCGGAATACCCGGTTCGGGGATGTTCTCGCCCTTGACGATCGCCTCGTAGACCTTGACCCGGCCGACGGTGTCGTCGGACTTGATGGTCAGGAGCTCCTGCAGCGTGTACGCCGCGCCGTAGGCCTGCATGGCCCAGCACTCCATCTCACCGAACCGCTGGCCGCCGAACTGCGCCTTACCGCCCAGCGGCTGCTGGGTGATCATCGAGTACGGACCAGTGGAGCGGGCGTGGATCTTGTCGTCCACCAGGTGGTGCAGCTTCATGATGTACATGTAGCCGACAGTCACCGGGTACTGGAACGGCTCACCGGAGCGGCCGTCGTAGAGCATCGCCTTGCCGTCACCGTTGACCATCACCTTGCCGTCCCGGTTGGGCAGCGTCGAGGACAGCAGGCCCTGCAACTCGGCCTCCCGAGCACCGTCGAACACCGGCGTCGCGGTAATGGTGTTCGGCCCCACCGACAACAGCTCATCGGGCAGCTTGGACGCCCACTCGGGGACGTCGCCAGCAGCGTCCCTTTCCACGTTCCAGCCGGTCTTGGCGACCCAACCCAGATGGGTTTCCAGAATCTGGCCGATGTTCATCCGTCGCGGCACACCGTGGGTGTTCAAGATGATGTCGACCGGGGTGCCGTCCGGAAGGAACGGCATGTCCTCGGCCGCCAGGATCTTGCCGATCACGCCCTTGTTGCCGTGTCGACCGGCCAGCTTGTCGCCGTCGGAGATCTTGCGCTTCTGGGCCACGTAGACGCGGACCAGCTCGTTGACCCCGGCGGGCAGCTCGTCGTCGTCCTCGCGGGAGAACACCCGGATTCCGATGACTTTGCCCGACTCACCGTGCGGCACCTTCAGCGAGGTGTCGCGCACCTCACGAGCCTTCTCACCGAAGATCGCCCGCAACAGTCGCTCTTCGGGGGTCAGTTCGGTCTCCCCCTTCGGGGTGACCTTGCCGACCAGGATGTCCCCGTCGCGCACCTCGGCACCGATGCGCACGATGCCGCGCTCGTCGAGGTCAGCCAGCACCTCGTCGGAGACGTTCGGGATATCCCGGGTGATCTCCTCCGCGCCCAGCTTGGTGTCGCGGGCGTCGATCTCGTGCTCCTCGATGTGGATCGAGGTCAGCACGTCCTCTTCGACGAGGCGGTTGGACAGGATGATCGCGTCTTCGTAGTTGTGACCCTCCCACGGCATGATCGCGACAAGCAGGTTGCGGCCGAGGGCCATCTCACCGTTGTCGGTGCAGGGGCCGTCGGCTACGACTTGGCCGACCTCGACACGCTGGCCGGCGTCCACGATCGGACGCTGGTTGGCGCAGGTGCCGTGGTTGGACCGGTTGAACTTGCGCATCCGGTACGTCTGCCGGGTGCCGTCGTCGGCCATCACCGTGATGAAGTCCGCCGACACCTCCTCGATGACGCCGGCTTTGTCGGCGATGATGACGTCACCGGCATCGATCGCGGCACGCAACTCCATGCCGGTTCCCACCAGCGGCGCCTCGCTGCGCACCAGCGGAACCGCCTGGCGCTGCATGTTGGCACCCATCAGCGCCCGGTTGGCGTCGTCGTGCTCCAGGAACGGGATCATGGCGGTGGCCACCGACACCATCTGGCGTGGTGAGACGTCCATGTAGTCCACCTGGTCCGACGACACGTACTCGACCTCGCCGCCCTTACGGCGCACCAGCACGCGAGTCTCGGTGAACACGCCGTCGTCGTCGATCGGCGAGTTGGCCTGCGCGACGACGTGACGGTCCTCCTCGTCAGCGGTCAGGTACTCGATGTCGTCAGTCACCACACCGTCGACGACCTTGCGGTACGGCGTCTCGATGAAGCCGAACGGGTTCACCCGCGCGTACACCGACAGCGAGCCGATCAGGCCGATGTTCGGGCCTTCCGGCGTCTCGATCGGGCACATCCGGCCGTAGTGGCTCGGGTGCACGTCACGAACTTCCAGGCCGGCGCGCTCGCGGGACAGACCACCCGGGCCCAGCGCCGACAGGCGGCGCTTGTGGGTCAGACCCGACAACGGGTTGTTCTGGTCCATGAACTGGCTCAGCTGGCTGGTGCCGAAGAACTCCTTGATGGCCGCAACCACCGGCCGGATGTTGATCAGCGTCTGAGGCGTGATGGCCTCGACGTCCTGGGTGGTCATCCGCTCGCGGACCACCCGCTCCATCCGCGACAGGCCGACCCGGATCTGGTTCTGGATCAGCTCGCCGACCGTGCGCAGTCGCCGGTTGCCGAAGTGGTCGATGTCGTCGACCTCGACCGGCACCTCGACACCGCCCGGCACGGTCATCGTGGAATGGCCGCCATGCAAGCGCACCAGGTACTCGATGGTGGCCACGATGTCTTCTTCGGTCAGCGTGGTCGGCAACGGCTGCCCCGGCTCACCGTGGACGACCGGTACGCCGAGCTTCTTATTGATCTTGTAGCGACCCACCCGCGCCAGGTCGTAGCGCTTGTCCTTGAAGAACAGGTTCTCCAGCAGCGCCTGCGCGGACTCCTTGGTGGGCGGCTCGCCCGGGCGCAACTTGCGGTAAATCTCCAGCAGCGCCTCGTCGGGGCTGGCGGCATTGTCTTTCTCCAGCGTCGACATCATGGTCTCGGAGAAGCCGAACCGCTCCCGGATCTGCTCGGAGGTCCACCCGAGTGCCTTGAGCAGGATGGTGACCGGCTGGCGGCGCTTGCGGTCGATGCGCACCCCGACGGTGTCGCGCTTGTCGACGTCGAACTCCAGCCACGCGCCGCGGCCCGGGATCACCTTGACCGAGTGCAGCGTCTTCTCGGTGGACTTGTCGATATTCGCATCGAAGTACACGCCCGGCGACCGCACCAGCTGAGACACCACGACCCGCTCGGTGCCGTTGATGATGAACGTGCCCTTCTCGGTCATCATCGGGAAGTCGCCCATGAACACCGTCTGGCTCTTGATCTCGCCGGTGTTGTTGTTGATGAACTCCGCGGTGACGAACAGCGGCGCCGCGTAGGTCATGTCCTTGTCGCGGCATTCGTCGACGGGAGCCTTGACCTCGTCGAATCGCGGGTCGGAGAACGACAGCGACATCGAGCCTGAGAAGTCCTCGATCGGCGACAGCTCGGTGAGCACCTCTTCGAGGCCTCCGAACGGCCGACCGTCGTTGAGCTTGGCTACTTTCTCACGCCAATGCGGCGCGCCGATCAGCCATTCGAACGAGTCGGTCTGCACGTCGAGCAGTCCGGGGACCTCGAGCGGCTCGCGCAACTTGGCGAAGGAGATCCGGTTTGGCGCCCCGGGTACAGAACTGTAAGGGGAACTCTGCGAAGAATTCTCGTTGGGGTTCTTCTTGCTCTGGCGGGAGACTGCCAAGATGCATCCTTCCGGCACCTGATGCGGCCAGCGGGTCAGCCGACCCGTTCGCTGCAATATTTACGTTGATTCGGCTGACGGACGATCTGTCCGGGTCTCACACATGCAGCCAAACCGCCGGGCACCGAGCCCCGAAACGGGGCTCAGGCTGTACTGCGGTTTCGGATGCGGGCAAGGTGGGCAGGAGGTAGCCAGCGCAACGTCCAACAATAGCGCAGGACCGCGCATTACTCAACTGCGACGCCCGGTGCTGGTCCGATGACCGACTTCCGCGCAAACGCTGCTGAACAGAGTGGCCCGTTTGCGTCCGTCCGTCAAGAGGTAGCGCGCCAGGATGTCGCCAGCGCGGCCCGGGGAGCTCGGGGAGCTCGGGGAGCTCGGTCCGGACGATTCACTGGAAACGAGTCGTCTGGGTTCGGGCTGCGTCAGCCTCGTCGAGCTCCTTGCGGATCAGCTCCTGCGCCGCCGGCGGCAGGGTGTGCAAAATTTCGCGCACCCGGGCCTGACGACGGGCGACTGCCTTACGCTCCGGCATTCCTGGCGATGCGACGATCTGCGCCGGCACACCCTCGATCTCTTCGGTGCCGCCATCGGTCTGGCCGGCGTCCATCGCGGCCTGCTCGGCGGCCGCGGTCGCCTCGTCCTTCTCCTCGGACATGCCGATCGGCCCGATGCGGCGGCCGTTGAGGAACTGCTTGACGGCGGGCTCTTCACTGGTCAACAGCACCTCGCGCGGACCGAACATCACCAGTTTCTTGCGGTACAGCATCCCGATGTCGTCCGGGACGGTGCGAACGATGTTGATGTTGTGTGTGACGATCAGGATCGTCGCGTCGATCTGGGCGTTGATGTCGATGAGCAACTGACTCAGGTAGGCGGTGCGGACCGGGTCCAGGCCCGAGTCCGGCTCGTCGACCAAGATGATCTTCGGGTCGAGCACCAGGGCGCGGGCCAGGCCGGCGCGCTTGCGCATACCGCCGGAAATCTCACCGGGGAACTTGTGCCCGTCGTTCGGCATGCCGACCATCTCGAGCTTCTCCATGACGATGTCACGGATCTGTGACTCACTCTTCTTAGTGTGCTCGCGGAGCGGGAACGCGGTGTTGTCGTAGAGGTTCATCGAACCGAACAGCGCACCGTCCTGAAAGAGCACCCCGAACAGCGTCCGGATTTCGTAGAGTTCCTTGGCCGAACATTCGATGATATCGGTGCCGTCGATGATGATCGAGCCGCGTTCTGGCCGCAGCAAACCGATCAGGCACTTCAAGAAGACGGACTTGCCGGTGCCCGACGGGCCCAGCATCACGCTGACCTCGCCTTCTGGGATTGTCAATGACACATCTTCAAAGATTCGAGCCGACCCGAAGGACTTGGCCAGCCCTTCTACCTCAATGGCGACGCCCATGGGAAGTCCTTCCGCGATGTTGGTTGTGCCACCGCTCCCCTGTGGCTCAGGCCACTGTATAACATCGGCCAGACGGCCACGAGCATCATCGAAGCTACCGGAGAGAAACCGGCGAGGACGATCGGTGCATGACGGTATAAGAACGCCAGAAGCCCCCGGACCCTGACGGGTTCCGGGGGCTTGGCGCAGCTTCGACCTACTTGACGGTGACGGTCGCGCCGGCAGCTTCCAGCTTGCCCTTGGCCTCCTCGGCAGCCGCCTTGCCGACCTTTTCGAGCACCGCCTTGGGGGCGCCGTCGACCAAGTCCTTGGCCTCTTTGAGGCCCAGGCCGGAGACGACCTCGCGGACCACCTTGATGACGCCGATCTTCTTCTCGCCGGCGGACTCCAGGATGACGTCGAACTCGGTCTGCTCCTCGGCGGCCTCAGCGGCAGCGGGGGCGGCGGCAGCGGCGGCGGCCGGGGCCGCGGCGGTGACCTCGAAGGTCTCCTCGAACTTCTTGACGAAGTCCGACAGCTCCAGCAGGGTCATCTCCTTGAAGACGTCCAGCAGTTCGTCGGTGGAAATTTTAGCCATGGTGTCGGTCCTTTCTGATTCCGGTTAGGAAGTTTCGGTTTGGGGGTTATTCGGCGGCGTCGGCCGGGGTTTCCGCCGGGGTTTCGGCCGCTATTTCGGCCGGGGTTTCGGCCGGGGTTTCGGCCGGGGTCTGGACGGCTTCGGCAGGCTTCTTCTCCTGCAGCGCCGCCGCCAGCCTGGCCATCTGCGACACAGGCGCGATGAACAGGGCGGCCGCGTTGGAGAGGTTGGCCTTCATCGCGCCGGCCATCTTGGCCAGCAGCACCTCGCGGGAATCCAGATCCGCGATGCGCTCCACCTCGGCGACGGTCAGCGGGTGGCCGTCCATGTAGCCACCCTTGATGACCAGCGCCTTGTGGTCCTTGGCGAACTTCTTGATGGCTTTCGCCACGTCCACCGGCTCGCCCTTGACGAACGCTATCGCCGTCGGACCCGCGAACAATTCGTCGAGGCCCTCGATGCCGGCCTCCGACGCGGCCCGCTTGACCAGCGTGTTCTTGGCGACGGTGTAAGTGGCCGACCCCGCGAGGGAACGGCGCAACTCAGCCAGGTTCGCGACCGTCAGACCGCGGTATTCGGTGATCACGGTCGCGGTCGAGCCCTTGAACTGCTCGACGATGTTCGCGACGGCGACGGTCTTGTCAGCCCGCGCCATACATACCTCCTCTGGGTCGGAAGTCTCTGATTACTTCATGCTGTGGTCTTCGCCCACCTGAGAAATGACGAACGCCCCGACGCAGGTTGCGGCCGGGGCGTGGAGAAAAACCGGCTTACGCCGGCGGGTGCCTCGTCCTCCTGCGTGGGCCGCCCGGGTGTTCCCGGACCTTCGACCGATTGCTCGGTGACCGACGGTCTTCGGTGGATCGAAGCTCACCCTAGCGTGATCACCCGCCTTCGGCAAAAACGGTGGCGGTTCTGCCGGCGCTCCGATACCGCGGGCCCGACGCTCACAGTGTCCGCGCGAGCCTGGCCGCGCCGATCAGTCCGGCGTCGCCTCCGAGCTCGGCGGGCACCACCCGCAGGCTGCGAAGGAATGTCAGCCCGACGTGGTCGACCAGCGCCGCGCGCAGCGGATCGAACAGCACCCCGCCCGACTTGGCGACACCCCCGCCGATCACCACCAGGTCCAGGTCGCACACCGCGGCCACCGAGGCGATCATCGCGGCCAGTGCCGCGGTGCCCCGGCGGAACGCCTCTCCGGCCACCGGATCGCCTGCGGCGACCGCCTCCGCCAGCATTTTGGCGTCGGCACCGAGTGCCCCCGACGGCGGCGCCCAGCCGTTGGCCAGCGCCCAGCGCACCATCGCCGGGCCGGACGCGATCGCTTCGACGCAACCCCGCCCGCCGCACCGGCACTTCTGGCCGCTTTCGTAGTCGACGACGACGTGGCCGACGTGGCCAGCGTTGCCGGTCCGGCCGAAGTACGGCGCCCCGTCGAGGACCAGCCCGCCGCCCACCCCGGTGGACACCACCATCCCGAGCAGGAACCGCGCGTCACGACCGGCGCCGTGCCGGTATTCGGCGAGCGCCATGCAGAGGCCGTCGCCGCCCAACCGCACCGGCACCCCGGGCACCACGGCGGCGACCCGGTCGCGCAGCGGGAAGCCGCGCCAGTCGGCGATGTTGACCGGGCTGACCGTGCCGGCGGGTACATCAATCGGGCCGGCGGAACCGATACCCACCGCGTCGACCGCACCGCCGGCGGTGTGCAGTGCCTCGTCGACCAATTCGGCGACCACCGCCCACACCTGCTCCGCGTCCTGGTCGCCCCGGGTGGGCCGGACCGCGGTGTGCACCAGCGCACCGGACCGGTCGGCCAGTCCGACCGCGATCTTGGTACCGCCGACGTCGAGTGCCAGAGTGAGCCCGCTCATCGCACCGTCACCCGAACCGCGGGCGAGTAGACCAGCGAACCGGCACAGCCGGCCCGGATCAGCGCCCACCAGGTGCCGGGCTCGGTCCACACGGGCGGGGCGACGTCGAACCCCAGTTCAACGCTGCCGCCAGCGGGCAGTACCGCTCCCTGCGCCGCCGGACCGATCCACTCCCAGGTACCCCACGGGCTGACCAGATGCGCCTCCACCGCCAAGTCGGCGCACGCATCGGTGCCCACCGTGGCGCACAGTCGCACGGACCCGCCGGTGGTCACCACGACGTCGGCCGGGCCGTCGACCAGGTACAGCAGCCGCGAATCAGCGGCGCCGACCGACACCAGGCAGACGTCTTCCACCGGCTGCCGCCAGGACGGCGGCAGGTTGTCGCCGGTGAGCTGCAACTGTGCGCGCACCGGATAGCAGCCCGGGCCGGTTTCCGGCGGGACGCGCAGCACCACATCGACGGCCAAGTGCTCGCCGGGCGCCAGCGCGACCGGCACCGCGGCCGGGACCGCCGTCCAGCCGGGTGGGCAGACCACCGAGACCGTGCCGGCAAGTTGGGCGTCGGTGCAGTCGCTCGCCACGGTCAGTCGCACCGTCACCTCGGTACCGGCGACCGCTGCGACCCGCTGCGGGTGCACGTGGGCGACCGCGGCCAGCCCGCCCAGCGGGGCCGGTCCGCGATTGTGCAGCCAGTAGCGCGCGTACAGCGGCAGGGTGGCTTCGGCTTCGGCTTCGGCTTCGACTGCGGGCGGGCGGTCCACCTCAAACCGGGCGGTCACTGTGGCGATTTCGTAGCCGGCCAGCCAGGTCGGGGCCGGGTGTTTCGGGGTTGCTCCAGCAGGTCGGCGCGCCCCAGCACCGTCACCGGGCCCAGCCCGGATTCG
>JBDTKT010000192.1:0-21315 GCA_039935195.1 Mycobacterium sp. | reverse complement strand
CACCGGCGCTGGGTGCGACGTGACAGTCTGTGATGCGTTTCACTGACGGCGGTACGCTCGACCGATGGGATTTAGTGGCCCGGCCCGGAAGTTTGTCGACACGGTCAACGGCATGACGACGGCACTGGTCGACTCGCCGTGGCTCGGTCCGCTGGTGGGTCGGTGGTTCACCAGCATCAGCTATGTCGGGCGACGGTCTGGGCAGACGTTCAGCCTCCCGGCGGGCTACCGGCGCAGCGGCGACCAGGTGACGATTGGGGTCGCCGTGCCCGACGCCAAAGCGTGGTGGCGCAATTTCCTCGGCGACGGCGGCCCGCTGACTATTCGGCTAGACGGTGCGGACCGGACGGGGCATGCCGTCGCGCATCGGGACGAGCGGGGCCGGGTCGCAGTCATTGTCCGGTTGGACGCGGGGTAGGCCAGCACCGGCGGTAGAAGCTCACTCCGCCTGGTAGCGGGGGAACACACCAACCGGCGCCGGCAACGCGGTGCCGGGCCTGGTCCGGTCACCGATTGCCGCAAACGACCGTCCGCCGTCGGGTTGGCCGAGCAGATCCAGCAGTTTGGCGGCGGACGTGGGCATCACCGGCTGAACCAGCAGCGCGGCGATGCGCACAACCTCCAGCGTGGTGTAGAGCACGGTGCCGAACCGTGCCCGGTCCGCGGCGGACTCGCTCTTGGCCAGCACCCACGGCTGCTGAGCGGAGAAATACCTGTTGGCCGCGCCCAGCATCAGCCAGATCGTCTCCAGCCCCAGATGCACGGCCTGGTTGTCGAAGGCGGCCCGCACCCGGTCCAGCAACCCGTCGGCCAGCGCCAGCAGTTCCTCGTCGTCGGCGGTCGACGCGGTCGGTTCGGGGACGACCCCGCCGAGATTCTTGGACACCATCGACAGTGACCGCTGCGCCAGGTTGCCCAACTCGTTGGCCAGGTCGGTGTTGATCCGGGTGATCATCGCCTCGTCGCTGTAGCTGCCGTCCTGGCCGAACGGGATCTCGCGCAGCAGGAAGTACCGCACCTGGTCCACGCCGAACTTCTCAACCAGCGCGACCGGGTCGATGACGTTGCCCACCGACTTGCTCATCTTCTCGCCGCTGTTGAGCAGGAAGCCGTGCGCGAAGACCCGGCGCGGGAGTTCGACCCCGGCCGCCATCAAAAACGCCGGCCAGTAGACGGTGTGGAACCGGATGATGTCCTTGCCGATCATGTGCAGGTCGGCCGGCCAAAAGCGGCGAAACAGCTCCGAGTCGGTGTCGGGGTAGCCCACCCCGGTCAGGTAATTGGTCAGCGCGTCCACCCAGACGTACATGACGTGGTCCGGATGTCCGGGCACCGGCACGCCCCAGTCGAATGTAGTCCGTGAGATCGACAGGTCGCGCAAGCCGCCGGAGACGAAGCTGACCACCTCGTTGCGCCGCACGTCCGGGGCGATGAAGTCCGGGTTGGCCGCGTAGTGCGCCAGCAGGCGTTCGGTGTAGGCCGACAGCCGGAAGAAATAAGTCGGCTCCTCGGTCCAGGTGACCGGTGCGCCGGTTTCGGCGGCCACCCGCGTTCCGGCTGGGTCTCCCGCGGCCAGTCGTGTCTAAGCCTCGGTGAAGAACCGCTCGTCGCGCACCGAGTACCAACCCGAGTAGGCGTCGAGGTAAATATCCCCGGCCGCCGACATCTTTTCCCAGATCGCCTTGGAGGCTTCCAGGTGGTCGGGGTCGGTGGTCCGGATGAACCGGTCGAAGGAGATGTTGAGCTTCTCCTGCAGCCGCTGGAACACATCCGAGTTGCGCCGGGCGAGCTCCGCTGTCGCGATACCCTCTGCCGCGGCTGTCTCGACCATCTTCAGTCCGTGCTCGTCGGTGCCGGTCAGGTACCGCACGTCGAAGCCGTCGAGTCGGCGGAACCGGGCGATCGCGTCGGTGGCGATGTATTCATACGCGTGCCCGATGTGGGGGTCACCGTTGGGGTAGGTGATCGCGGTGGTGATGTAGTAGGGCTGCATCTTCGTCATCACGTTCCACCCTATTGTGTGCCCGTGGGTTCCCAACGGTCAGCCAAACGAGAAGCGCCGCCGGCCCCGCCGTCGCTGGCCCCGCTGATCGATGCGCACACCCATCTCGATGCGTGCGGTGCCGCCGACGCCGACGGGGTGCGCGCCATCGTCGACCGCGCCGCTGCGGTCGGTGTGCAGGCGGTGGTGACCGTCGCCGACGACCTGGCCTCAGCGCGCTGGGTGACTCAGGCCGCCGATTGGGACGAGCGGGTCTACGCCGCGGTGGCCCTGCACCCGACCCGCGCCGACACGCTCACCGATGCCGCACGCGCCGAGATCGAGGCACTGGCCGCCCACCCGCGGGTGGTGGCGATCGGGGAGACCGGGATGGACCTCTATTGGCCGGGCCGCCTCGACGGCTGCGCCGAGCCTGCCGTCCAGCGGGAGGCGTTCGCCTGGCATATCGACCTGGCCAAGCGGGTCGGCAAGCCGCTGATGATCCACAACCGCGACGCCGACGCCGCCGTGCTGGACGTCTTGGCCGCCGAGGGGGCTCCGGAAACGGTGATCTTCCACTGTTTCTCCTCCGGAAGGGAGATGGCTCACAGCTGCGTCGACGCCGGGTGGCTGCTCAGCCTGTCCGGCACGGTCACCTTCGGAAACGCGCGTGACCTGCGCGAAGCCGTCCCGCTGATCCCGGCCGAGCAGTTGCTGGTGGAGACCGACGCACCGTTTCTGACACCGCACCCGTACCGCGGAGCCCCAAACGAGCCGTACTGCCTCCCATACACTGTGGTGGCGCTCGCAGAGCTGCTTGGGGAGTCGGCAGCGCAGTTGGCGCAGGTGACGAGTGGCAATGCCCGTCGGGTGTACGGGTTGCCGTAAAGGTCGGGCAGGTCACACTCGGTTGCCCGACCCGGCTCGGTTCGTTACCGTCTTGTTATCAATCGCGGGGCCGACATGGGGCTCCGCTGTGCCATGGGGTCCTCGGGGTCAGGAGCGGAAGCGCGTTGAACCTAGTGACAAGGCTGAATCAGGAGCCGTCGCCGCAGCTGCGGATGTTGGTCGCCGGGCTGCTGGTGGTGCTGGCTTTCGCCGGCGGGTTTGCGGTCACCAGCAACAAGACCGTGACCCTGGAGATCGACGGGTCGCCGATCACAGTGACGACCATGCGGTCGCGGGTGAGCGACATCGTTGCCGAGTACGGTTTCGGCATCGGTGAACGGGACGAGGTGACGCCCGCCGCGGACACCCGGGTGCACAATGCCGACACCATCGCACTGCGACGGGGCCGGCCGGTGCAGATCTCCCTGGACGGCCGCGATGCCAAGCAGTACTGGACGACGGCGCCCACCGTGGAGGAGGCGCTGGCACAGCTGTCGATGACCGACACCGCACCAGCGACGGCTTCCCGCGGCAGCAGGGTTCCCCTGGCCGGGATGGCGCTACCGGTCGTCAGCGCCAAGACCGTGCAGATCGACGACAGCGGCGCGGTCCGGACGATCCGTCTGGCCGCCCCCAACGTCGCCGAACTGCTGGCCGCCGACGGTTCCCCGCTCGAGCAGGCCGACCAGGTGACGCCCGCGGCGTCGACGCCGGTCACCGAGGGGATGCAGATCCAGGTGACCCGCATCCGGGTCCAGCAGGTTACCGAGCGGGTGCCGCTGCCCCCGACCGCGCGCCACATCGAGGACCCGACGATGAACATGAGCCGGCAGGTGGTCGAGGACCCCGGTACGCCTGGCCTCCAGGATGTGACGTTCTCGGTGGCTACCGTCAACGGCGAGGAGAACGGCCGGTTGCCGGTGTCCAACGACGTCGTGGCGCCCGCCCGCGACTCGGTGGTGCGGGTCGGGGTCAAGCCTGGCACCGAGGTGCCGGAGTCGATCTACGGCGTCGCGTGGGACCGCGTCGCCGGCTGTGAGTCCCACAACAACTGGGCGATCAACACCGGCAACGGCTTCTACGGTGGCGTGCAGTTCGACCTGAACACCTGGGCGGCCAACGGTGGGCTGCGCTACGCGCCGCGCGCGGATCTGGCCACCCGCGAGGAGCAGATCGCGATCGCAGAGACCACGCAGGCACGGCAGGGCTGGGGCGCCTGGCCCGTATGTAGCGGGCGGCGCTGACGATTCGGCTGCTCGGGCGTACCGACATCCGGACGCTGGCTGAAGAGCTCGACCTCCGACCGCGGAAATCGCTGGGGCAGAACTTCGTCCACGACGCCAACACGGTGCGCCGGATCGTCGCTGACGCCGGGGTGAGCCAGGACGACCACGTCCTGGAGGTCGGTCCGGGTCTGGGTTCGCTGACCCTGGCACTGCTCGAGGCCGGCCCTGCGGTGACCGCCGTCGAGGTGGACCCGGTGCTTGCGGCGCGGCTGCCGAAGACCGTTGCCGAACACGCGGTCAACGAAGCGCAGCGCTTGACGGTGCTCAACCGCGACATCCTGGCGCTGCGTCTCGCGGAACTGGCCGTCGAACCCACGGCCGTCGTCGCGAACCTGCCCTACAACATCGCGGTCCCGGCGATAGTGCACCTGCTTGCTGAGTTCCCGTCCATTCGAACCATGCTGGTGATGGTCCAGATCGAGGTGGCCGAACGGTTGGCCGCCGCGCCGGGCGGCAAGGACTACGGGGTGCCCAGCGTCAAGGCGCGGTTCTTCGGCGACGTTCGCCGCTTCGGGACGGTGCCACCGACGGTGTTCTGGCCGGTGCCGCGGGTCAATTCGGGGCTGGTGCGCATCCAGCGCTACGACACCACGCCGTGGCCGGACGACGAGGTGTTTCGACGCCGGCTGTTTGCGCTGATCGACGCCGCGTTCGCCCAGCGCCGCAAGACCCTGCGCAATGCCCTCGCCGACTGGGCGGGGTCCGGCAGCGAGTCCGCCGCGTGGCTGCTGGCCGCCGACATCGACCCGGCACGGCGCGGTGAGACGCTGTCGGTCGCCGATTTCGTGCGACTGCTGCAGTGCTTCAACGACTCTGACGACTCCGACGACCCCGCCGACGCGTCGGGTTAGCCGGACCGCAGCACCCGGGTGATCTGGTCTACCAACTCGGTGCAGGATCTGTATCGCATGTCCGGGTCCTTGGCCATCGCGCTGGTCAGCACCACGTCTAAACCGCGCGCCCACCGGCCGAGGTCCTCGGAGATATGCGGTTGACGACGCAGTTGCGCACCGGCCAACTCGGCGGCGTTGTCGGCGGTGAACGGTGGTTTCCCGGTGATCAACTCGACCGCCGTGCAGGCCAGCGAGTACTCGTCGGTGGCGGCGGAGGGTGTCTGACCGAGCAACATCTCGGGGGCGGCGTAGGGCAGCGACACCTCCGGGTGCTTCTGCCGCCGTCGGTGCACGTCCTCGACGACGGCGTGTGCGGCGCCGAAGTCGATCAGCACCGCGTCGGAGTGCTGGAAGTCCTCCGGGACGAGGATGTTGGCGGGCTTGACGTCACAGTGCACGATGCCGCTGTGGTGGGTGTAATCCAGCGCGTCGGCGATCTGCGCGAGAACCCTCAGCTGGGCGGCGAGGGTCGGTAGCCGCGTCGCCTTCACGCCGCCGATGAGCTGCATGGTCAGCCAGAAAGGGCCGCGTTCGTACACCGTGACGATGTTGGGATGGTCGAGGGCGTGGGCGAACTCGAACTCGCGGTCCAGCCGGACCTGCTCCGCCGGCGTGCGGTGCCGTTCGTGGAGAACCTTCAACGCCACCATGTGCGCTGGGTCGGCGCGGCGATGCGCCCGGTATACGACGGCGTGGCCGCCGCGGCCCACCTCCCGGTCGATGAGATAGTCGCCGAAGGTGCTGCCGGCGTCGCCCATGCTCCAAGGCTAAGGCCCCGGCGGTCGCACCTGACGCCCGCTGAGATTTTATCGGCGAACACATAGGGTGCGGCCGATCGCGTATCTCAGGTTCGATGCGTCGGGTGCCGCACTGCGTGGATGTCGGGCTTCCAGGTCCTGACCGTGGTAGTCGCTGGTTGGTGTGTTCAGCAGACTAATTTCCTTAGAAATATATAAAATACTACTCATATAGGAGTGACAAAAAACTCATGTAGTGCAAAAATTCAAGCACTGTTGTATGTCTAGTCGACGAGGGGAGATCGCCATGACGGTTCGTAGGTTGCGTGCATGGGGGATTCTCCCGCTCGCGGTCGTCGGCACTGCTGCCTTGGGCGTGGCACCGGCTCTCACCCCGGTTCTGGTCCCGGGGCTGGCGGCGGCGAAAACCGTGGTCGCCGAGGCGGCGCTGCTCGACACCGAATCGTGGATCATGGGCGGCAGCGGCCTGCCGATACCACCGCCGAGCTACCTCACGGCGCTCAGTGAGCGGTACATCAACCCGTCGGCTTATCCCGACTTCAATAACGGCCAACCGTCGTTCATAGGCCAGCCGACGTTTCCGGTGAGCACGGACAACGTGAATCCGCTGTTCACCCCGGAAGGGCTGTATCCGTTCACCGGTGTGAAGAACCTGGAATTAGATACGTCGGCGCAGCAGGGCGTCAGCATTCTCAACAGCACGATCACTAACCAGGTCGCGGCCGGAAACCCGCTCGTCGTGCTGGGCTACTCGCAGAGCGCCACAATCAGCTCGCTGGAGATGAAGGATCTGCTGGCCATGCCACAGGACCAGCAGCCGACGGCGGAGCAACTGGCCTTCGTGCTGCTCGGTGACCCCAGCAACCCCAATGGCGGCTTGCTGTCCCGCTTTGACTTCACGAGCCTGCCGACCGTGGGCGACAAGCTGCCGGAGCTGACCGTCCCGAGCCTGGGGATCACCTTCAGCGGGGCCACCCCGGCGGGCACCCCGTGGGACACCGCCATCTACAGCCAGGAATACGACGGCTTCGCCGACTTCCCGAAATACCCGCTGAACTTCCTGGCCGACCTCAATGCCCTGTTGGGAATCCTCGAGATACACGGCAATTACCCGTCACTGACGGCCGATCAGATCGGTACCTCAATCCTGTTGCCGGGGTCGGCCGATAATCCCGCGGAACTGCCCGACGGCTCGACCACCGCCGCCGACGCGACCAACTACTACATGATTCCGACCCACGATCTGCCGTTGCTGGACCTGATACGGGGCAGCTCTTTCGGCAATGCGATCGCCGACCTGCTGCAGCCGGATTTGAAGATCATGATCGACATGGGCTACGGCAATCTCGACACCCCCGCTGACCTCGCAAACGGCACCGGCGGCTGGGACACCGGCCCGGCGAATCTGCCCACCCCGTTCGGGCTGGCCCCGCCCGTCGACTCGAGTGCCCTCATGACCGCATTGAGCAACGGCGCTCAGCAGGGAATGACCGCATTCACCAGCGATCTGTCGCATATGTCGACCACCGTCACGGACGCGGTCACAAACGGGGCGACGACTACTGCGTTGCCCAGCCTCACTGACATCGTCAACGCATTCAGTGGGGGGTTGTCAAGCCTGTACTCCGCTCTGCTGCCGACCGCGGACATCACCAACGCCTTGGTCACTACCCTGCCAACGTACGATTTTGACCTCTTCAGTCAGTACCTCTCGGCAGGTGACCTGCAGGACGCGCTCGGTATGCCGGCTGCGTTCACCACCGGGCTGACTACCCTGGCGGCCGGTTTCGAGCTGATCGCCATCGAGAATGCCTTCAGCGGGTTCACCAGCGAGTTCAGCGGACTGTAGTAACGAGTGCAGCGTGGGCGGATAAGCCGCTCGGGTGGTAACCCTGTGCAGCGTTAGTCTCATTCGGTGACCGCGTCCGACGGAGACACCGCCGCAGATTGGGTGCCGACCGGGTCGGTGACCGTGCGGGTGCCCGGCAAGCTCAACCTGTATCTGGCCGTCGGCGACCGCCGTGACGACGGCTATCACGAACTGACCACGGTGTTTCATGCGGTCTCGCTGGTCGATGACGTGACGGTTCGCGACGCCGACGTGTTGTCGCTGCGGGTTACCGGCGAGGGCGCCAACGTGCTGCCCGCCGACAAACGCAATCTGGCCTGGCGGGCCGCCGAGGTGATGGCCGACCATGTGGGCCGGGCGCCCGACGTGATGATCACGATCAACAAGGCCATTCCGGTGGCCGGCGGTATGGCCGGCGGCAGCGCCGACGCGGCGGCGGTGCTGGTGGCGATGAACGTGCTCTGGGAGTTGGGCGTACCGCGGCGCGACCTGCGCTCGCTGGCCGCCCGACTGGGCAGTGACGTGCCGTTCGCGCTGCACGGCGGTACCGCGCTCGGCACCGGCCGTGGCGAGGAGTTGGCGACCGTGCTGACCCGGGACACCTTCCACTGGGTGCTGGCGTTCGCCGACCGCGGGCTGTCAACCCCCGCGGTCTTCGCCGAGCTGGACCGCCTCCGGGACGCCGGCCGGGCAGTGCCCCGACTCCCCGAGGCCGAGCCGGTGCTGGCGGCGCTGGCCGCGGGTGATCCGCACCGGCTGGCTCCACTGCTGGGCAACGAGCTGCAAGCCGCGGCGGTCACCCTGAATCCGGCGCTGCGGCGGACGCTACGGTCCGGTGTCGAGGCGGGTGCACTGGCCGGCATCGTGTCCGGTTCGGGGCCGACGTGTGCGTTTCTGTGTGAGTCGGCACAATCGGCGGCCGACGTCGCCGTCGAGTTGACCGCGGCGGGCAGCTGTCGCGCGGTCCGGGTGGCCGACGGCCCCGTGCACGGGGCGCGCGTGGTGCCGTCCCCGGTCACCGGGGTGTGACACGGCCCCAATTCCGCGAAAAGATTTGCCCATTGATTAAGGGGAGTTTAAGATACGATTCGGTGATTAGTTGCGGTCAGGGGCGTCCTGCGATCCGGGGTTTTGCCGGCCACTTCGGTGGGCGGGCTGCGGGTGGCTGTGACGGTCGCGTTCTGGTCGGCCGCACGTTGCTGTATCGAGATGTAACTGTTCCCCAATCGTGTGCGCGTGCCTATCACGAAGTGAGCGCCAGCAGGTGGAGCATGAAATCTCGACCCATATCCCAACCCGTGTGGCAAGCACCGGTGCCGGCTAGGAGGCCGTCGTGAGCAGGTTTACCGACAAGATGTTTCGCAGTGCCCGCGAATCCGCCAAGGGCATGGTCACTGGTGAGCCGCACACCCCGGTGCGGCATACCTGGGCCGAAGTGCACGAGCAGGCGAGCCGTATCGCGGGCGGACTGGCGGCGGCCGGCGTCGGCCACGGTGACGCGGTCGGGGTGTTGGCCGGTGCCCCGGTGGAGATCGCGCCGACCGCGCAGGGGCTGTGGATGCGCGGCGCAAGCCTGACCATGCTGCACCAGCCCACCCCGCGCACCGATCTGGCGGTGTGGGCGGAGGACACCGTGACCATCGTCGACATGATCGAGGCCAAGGCCGTCATCATCTCCGATCCGTTCATGCCGGCGCGGCCGGTGCTGGAGGCGAAGGGCCTCAAGGTACTCACCGTCGAGCAGTTGCTGGCGTCCGAACCGACCGACCCGGTGGAGACCTGTGAGGACGATCTGGCGTTGATGCAGCTGACGTCCGGGTCCACCGGGTCGCCGAAGGCGGTGCAGATCACCCACCGCAATATCTACTCCAACGCCGAGGCGATGTTCATCAGCGCCGAGTACGACGTCGAGACAGACGTCATGGTCAGCTGGCTGCCCTGCTTCCATGACATGGGCATGATCGGCTTTCTCACCGTGCCGATGTACTTCGGTGCCGAGTTGGTCAAGGTAACCCCGATGGACTTTCTGCGCGACACGCTGCTGTGGGCCAAGCTCATCGACAAGTACAAGGGCACGATGACCGCGGCCCCGAACTTCGCGTACTCGCTGTTCGCCAAGCGGCTGCGCAAGCAGGCCCAACCCGGTCAGTTCGACCTGTCCACGCTGCGTTTCGCGTTGTCTGGCGCCGAGCCGGTCGAGCCCGCCGACGTCGAGGACCTGATCGACGCCGGCCGGCCGTTCGGGCTCAGTCCGACGGCGATCCTGCCCGCCTACGGCATGGCCGAGACGGTACTGGCGGTGTCGTTCTCCGAGTGCGGCGCCGGCCTGGTGGTCGACGAGGTGGATGCCGACCTGCTGGCCGCGCTGCACCAAGCGGTGCCGGCCACCAAGGGCCACACCCGGCGGTTGCCCTCCCTGGGGCCGCTGCTGGCCGGCATCGAGGCCCGCATCGTCGATGAAGACGGCACCGTGTTACCGGCACGCGGGGTCGGTGTCATCCAACTCCGCGGCGAAGCGGTCACACCGGGTTACCTCACGATGGCGGGTTTCCTGCCCGCGCAGGACGAGCACGGCTGGTACGACACCGGCGACCTGGGCTACCAGCTGGAGAACGGTCACGTCGTGGTCTGCGGCCGGATCAAGGACGTCATCATCATGGCCGGGCGCAACATCTACCCGACCGACATCGAGCGGGCCGCCGGCCGCGTCGACGGGGTGCGGCCGGGTTGCGCGGTGGCGGTGCGACTCGATGCCGGCCACTCCCGGGAGAGCTTCGCGGTCGCAGTGGAGTCCAATGCCTGGCAGGATCTCGTCGAGGTGCGCCGGATCGAGCACCAGGTGGCCCACGAGGTGGTCACCGAGGTTGATATGCGGCCCCGCAACGTGGTGGTGCTCGGACCCGGGACGATCCCCAAGACGCCATCGGGCAAGTTGCGCCGCGCCAACTCGGTCACCCTGGTCACCTAGGTTCACACCGAACGGGCGGGGTTAAGTCCAGGCGTGGACGACGTTCTGGGCGGTCTCGAGGCCCAGTTCGATCAGCAACTCGGCCGCGTCGGCAGCCTGCTCGCAGATGGTCGGTAGCTGCTCGCGTTCGTTGGAATTGAACGGCTCGAGCACGAATGTCGCTGGGTCCTTGCGTCCGGGTGGGCGGCCGATCCCGAAGCGAAGCCGCTGAAAGTCTTTGCTGCCCAACACGGTCGCGATAGACCGTAGCCCGTTGTGACCGCCTTCGCCGCCGCCCTGCTTGAGCCGGATGCGGCCGAAGTCCAGGTCGAGGTCGTCGTGGAGCACGACGATGCCGCCGGGTGGCACCGAGAAGAACTTGGCCAGCGAGCCGACCTGGCGGCCCGACTCGTTCATGTAGCTGCGTGGCCGGGCCAGCACCACCGACCGCCCCTTGAGGCGGCCGGTGGCGACATCAGCACCGGAACGCTTGTGCGCCTTGAAGTTCGATCCCATTCGCTCGGCAAGCAGGTCTGCGACCATGAAGCCGGCGTTGTGCCGGGTGCGGGCGTAGTCCGCCCCCGGATTGCCCAAGCCGACCACCAGTACCGTGGGTGACTCGGCCACGTCGTGGTCCGCCTACTCGGCTTCGGGTGCCGCGGTCTCCGCGCCGCCCGGCGTGGCCGTTTCGGCGGCGGCCACGGGCTCCTCGGTGGTCGGCGCCTCGATCACGTTGATCAGCAGCATCTCCGGGTCCGAGACCAGGGAGACACCCGCGGGCAGCGTCAACCCGCCGGCGGTGAACTGGGTGCCCGCCTCGGCGCCCTCGATGGAGAGGACCAACTGCTCGGGGATGGACATCGCCTCGGCCTCGATCTCCACGGTGGTGGCGTCTTGGGTGACCAGCGTGCCGGAGGCGGCGTCGCCCTCCACGGCGATCGTGACCTCGACGACGACCTTCTCGCCGCGACGCACCACGATCAGGTCCGCGTGCAAGATGTTGCGACGGATCGGGTGAATGTCGAGTGCTTTGGTCAGTGCCAGCTGTTCCTTGCCCTCGATATCAAGGACGAGCACCGCGTTGGTGCCGGAGTGTCGCAGCACGGCCGCGAAGTCGCGGGCGACCAGCTCCAGGTGCTGTGGGTCGGCGCCGTGGCCGTAGAGGACGGCGGGGATCTTGCCTTCCCGGCGGGCCCGACGCGACGCTCCCTTGCCGGTCTCGGATCGCACCGAGACGGTGAGCTGGTTGCCGGTGGCGGCTGACTTGGCCATGAATTCTCCTGTGGTTGTCGGGTGTGCACGAAAGCACGGCCAGATCGGGACAACCAAACTGCAGTTCCTCGCCGATAACGGTGGCCCGAACTGCGGGCCGCCCTCGCCGTGACGCCTGGTCAGGCTAGCGCATCAGCGCCGGGGAGCGGAAATCGCCGGCCGCCGCGCTCACTTCGCCGCGACGGTGAACCCCTTCATGATCTCCTCGACGTCGGCGGCCTGTGCGGCGGCCTGGCCGGAAAAGCTGGCGATCGTCAACTGCACCAGGTAGCGCTGGTTGTCCGGCGGCGATCCGGTGGCGACGACCACCCGGTACCAGCTTTGCATCCGCTGTCCCTCAAGGTCGAGGCTGCCCTGGACCATGGTCGACGGGAAACCGCCGTAATCGGCAGTGGAGGAGTCCAGCGGGGTGAAGTTCTGCGTGGCTTCGGTGTCGACGAGGCCGTGCTTGGCGAGCTCGGCCGGATCGAAGTCCCCGTTGAGCTTGAAAACAGTGAGGATCGCGCGGGGAAATTTGTCGCCCTTGCCGATCACTTCGGTGGTCTTCGGGAGCTTCGGGTTCTCCCGCTTCGACCAGCCCTTCGGGGTCGGGATTGACACCCGCAGGTCGGGTATCGCGTTTGGCGCCACCGCCTGGCCGTTGATCTGGTGGTCCTCGAGGTACTTTGAGATCGGGACCAAATCCTCGGGTGCCGTCGTCGTGGTCGGGGTGCTGCTCGTTGCCCAGACCGACTGGTAGTCAGGCGTTTTGGCACCGCATCCGGTGGTCAGCGCCCCGCCCGTCAGCGCCATGCACGTCAGTGCCGCGGCAACACCCGCACGGGTGGTCACAGAATCTCGCGGACCGCGTCGAGCGGCCGGGCCAGCCGGGTGCCTTTCGGGGTGACGACGAACGGGCGCTGAATCAGGATCGGGTGCTCAGTCATCGCGTCGAGCAGCGCGTCGTCGGACACGCCGGCCAGGTTGAGGTCGGCGTACAGCGGCTCACCGGTGCGGATCGCGCTGCGCACATCGACGCCGGCGGCGGTGATCATCGCGGCCAGCTCCGCCCGCGACGGCGGTGTCAACAGATACTCCACCACGGTTGGCTCGATGCCGTTCTCGCGCAGCAGATCCAAGGCTTTACGTGAGGTGGAGCAGCGCGGGTTGTGGTAGATAGTCGAGAGGCCCAGCGTCGGCTCCGTCATGCGTCTCCGTCGAATAGGCCGGTGACCGAACCGTTCTCAAAGACGGCGCGGATGGTGCTGGCCAGCAGCGGTGCGATCGACAGCACGGTGAGCTGAGGGAACAGTTTGTCGTCCCCGATCGGCAGCGTGTTGGTGACGACCACCTCGCTGGCCCCGGAGGCGGCCAGTCGCTCGGCAGCAGGGTCGGACAGTACGCCGTGGGTGGCGGTGATGATCACGTCTCCGGCGCCGTCATTGCGCAGTAGTTGCACCGCAGCGGCGATGGTGCCGCCGGTGTCGATCATGTCGTCGATCAGGATGCAGGTCTTGCCGGACACCTCGCCGACCACCCGGTTGGACTTCACCTGGTTGGGCACCAGCGGGTCGCGGGTTTTGTGGATGAAGGCCAGCGGGGCACCGCCCAGCGAGTCCGCCCACTTCTCGGCGATACGCACCCGGCCCGAGTCAGGGGAGACCACCACGACGTCGTGGTCGGCGTAGTTGTCCCTGATGTAGCCGACCAGCAGTGGCTGGGCGCGCATGTGGTCGACTGGGCCGTCGAAGAAGCCCTGAATCTGGTCGGTGTGCAGATCCACGGTGACGATCCGGTCGGCGCCGGCCGTCTTGAGCAGATCGGCTACCAGGCGAGCGGAGATCGGTTCGCGCCCGCGGTGTTTCTTGTCCTGGCGGGCATATGGGTAGAACGGCAGGATCGCGGTGATCCGCTTGGCGCTTCCCCGCTTCAGCGCGTCGATCATGATCAGCTGTTCCATCAGCCACTTGTTCAGCGGCGCCGGGTGGGACTGCAGCACAAAGGCGTCGCAGCCGCGGACCGACTCCTCGAAGCGGACGAAGATCTCACCGTTGGCAAAGTCACGGGCAGTTTGGGCGGTGACCGGTACGTCGAGCTCCTTGGCCACCTGCTCGGCCAGTTCGGGGTGTGCCCGACCAGCGAAAAGCATCAGGTTCTTACGGTTGTCTGTCCACTCATGGCTCACGCGCTGCCCCCAGCATTGGAGATGGTAGTTAACTCGGGCCCTATGGTACGTAGCCGAGCGTCCGGGTTGTTAGCCGGTTGCCCCAATTCGGTCAGCTTCACGATGCCTGGTCAGGGTGCTCGCTGCGGGCCCGTTCGGCGGCCAGGGCCGATGCGCTACCGGGGCGCTTGTGCTGCACCCAATCCTCGATATTGCGCTGCTGCCCGGCCGACACCGCCAGCGCGCCCGGGGGCACGTCGTCACGCACCACCGTCCCGGCGCCGGTGTAAGCACCGTCGCCGACCGTGACCGGCGCGACGAACATGGTGTCCGAACCGGTACGCACATACGAGCCCACCGTGGTGCGCCGCTTGTTCTGACCGTCGTAGTTGACGAACACGCTGGACGCACCGATGTTGGAGTACTCGCCGATGTCGGCATCACCGACGTAGGTCAGGTGCGGCACCTTGGTCCCGGTGCCGATCGTGGAGTTCTTGGTTTCAACGAACGCCCCCAGCTTGCTGTCGGCGCCCAGGACGGTGCCCGGACGCAGGTAGGTGAACGGGCCGACGGCCGCACCGGAACCGATGGACGCTGAGGTGGCGTGGGTGCGGACCACCGAGGCGCCGTCACCGACGACGACGTCGATCAGGGTGGTGTCCGGCCCGATCGTGGCGCGGTCGCCGACGTCAGTGCCGCCGAGCAGTTGGGTGCCCGGCGCGACGACGGTGTCGTGCCCGATCCGCACGTCCACGTCGATCCAGGTGGTGGCGGGGTCGACGACGGTGACGCCGGCGAGTTGGTGGGCCGCCACGATGCGGTGGTTGAGCTCGGCGGCCAGCTTCCCCAGCTGCACCCGGTCGTTGACGCCGGCCACCAGGGCGCTGTCGTCGACGTGTCGGGCGTGCACGGCCTGCCCGTCGCCACGGACGATGCCGATCACGTCGGTGAGGTAGCGCTCGTGCTGGGCGTTGTCCGATCCGAGCCGGTCCAGCGCGGATCGCAGCGGAGCGATGTCGAAGGCGTACACCCCGGCGTTGACTTCGCGGATTTGCCGCTGTGACGGGGTCGCGTCGGTCTGTTCGACGATCGCGGTGACGGTGCTGTGCGCGCCGTCGCGCTCCCGCAGGATGCGCCCGTAACCGGTGGGGTCCGGCAGTGTCGTGGTCAGTACGGTGACCGCGGCCGGGGCGCCGCGGTGGGCGTCGATCAGGGTGCGCAGCGTGGTGGAGTCCAGCAGTGGAATGTCGCCGGAGGTGACGACGACGGTGCCGGCGAAGTCGTCCGGCAGCACCCTCAGGCCGCACAGCACCGCATGCCCGGTACCGAACTGCTGGTCCTGCAGGGCGATGTCGATTCGGCAGCTCAGCGCGTCGGCCAACTCTGCTACCGCCGGCGCGATGCGCTCGTGGGCGTGGCCCAGTACGACGACCAGATGCCGTGGCGCGGTCCCGGCGCCCGCCCGCAGGGCGTGCGACAGCATGCTGCGCCCGGCCAGGGTGTGCAGCACCTTGGGGGTGTCGGAGACCATTCGGGTGCCGGCTCCGGCCGCCAAGACCAGAACCGCGGTCTCGTCTGCGGGCGTCATCGAGCCTCCTTGCGCGAGCGTGCGTGGTGCTTCCCCCGCAAGCGGGTGGTACCCCAGCAGATACGCGCTCTAGCGTGTCATTTCCCGCGTGCTCGCGGCGGAATACGGGTCAATGCTCCGTCGCCAGGACTCGAACCTGAACTTTCTGAACCAAAATCAGAGGTGCTGCCGATTACACCACGACGGATCGGTATTTCCGGTGAGACGATACCCTGACAGCCGTGGCTGCTCTGGAGAAGGATGGGCGTGCCCCGCGGGCTCGGATGACCGGTCGTGAACGGCGGCACCAGCTCATCGACGTCGCGCGGTCGCTGTTCGCTGAGCGTGGCTACGACGGCACCTCGGTCGAGGAGATCGCGCAGCGCGCCAACGTCTCCAAACCCGTGGTCTACGAGCATTTCGGCGGCAAAGAGGGTCTGTACGCCGTGGTCGTCGACCGGGAGATGTCGGCGTTGCTTGATGGCATCACCTCGTCGCTGACCATGTCCACCAACAACCAGTCCCGGCTGCGGATTGAACGGGTGGCGCTGGCGCTGCTGACCTATGTCGACGAGCACACCGACGGTTTCCGCATCCTGATCCGCGACTCCCCGGCGTCGATCAGTTCGGGCACCTACTCCACCCTGCTCAACGACGCGATCAGTCAGGTGTCGTCGATCCTGGCCGGCGACTTCGCCCGGCGCGGTCTGGACCCCGAGACGGCACCGCTGTATGCCCAGGCGCTGGTCGGTTCGGTGTCGATGACCGCCCAGTGGTGGCTGGACGTGCGGGAACCCAAGCGGGATGTGGTGGCCGCCCACCTGGTCAACCTGTGCTGGAACGGGCTGAGCAACCTGGAGCCCGACCCGGTGCTGCACGACGAATAGCCGCGGAACTGGTGTGAGCCTCGGATGTGACCGGGCGCACGCCGGTTTGGCCAGTGCCGCAACGTGAATCGTCGACGCTCGCGGTGACCCTTTAGAATGGCTCGCATCATTACCTCGCCGGGGCACCCCCATGTCCACACCCCGATCGCGACCCCGATCGCCGGGCTGGTCGATCAGGCGTTGACGACGCCGACATTCCGCGATCTCACCGAGCGCGCCGCCGGCCGACCCGCCGAACTGGCACTGGTCGGCCCGGTGGCGGCAAGGCTGTTCGTGGCCGCCGCACTGGCCCGCCAAACCCCGCTGCTGGTGGTCACCGCCACCGGCCACGAGGCCGACGACCTTACCGCCGAACTGCGCGGGGTGTTCGGTGACGCAGTCGCGCTGTTCCCGTCCTGGGAGACGCTGCCGCATGAGCGGCTCTCCCCGGGCGCGGACACCGTCGGGGCGAGGTTGCTGCTGCTGCGCCGGTTGGCCCGCCCCGATGACGCGCGCCTGGGGCCGTCGCTGCGCGTGGTGGTGACCACGGCGCGTTCACTGCTGCAGCCGATGACCCCGAAGCTGGGGGAGATCGAGCCGATCACCCTGGCTGTCGGGACCGAAACCGCGTTCGAAGGCGTCATCAGCCGGCTCGTCGAGTTGGCCTACACCCGGGTGGACCTGGTCGGCAGGCGTGGTGAGTTCGCGGTGCGCGGCGGGATCCTCGACGTCTTCCCCCCGACCGCCGAGCATCCGATGCGGATCGAATTCTGGGGCGACGAAGTGACCGAGATGCGGCCGTTCTCGGTCGCCGACCAGCGTTCGATCCCCGAGTTGGAGGCCGGCACCCTGGTGGCGGTGGCCTGTCGGGAGCTGCTGCTCACCGATGACATGCGGGCCCGGGCCGCTGAACTACTCGCGCTGACCTCCACCGGTGCAAGCACCGAGAAGACCATCACCGGCACCGTTGCCGACATGCTGGCCAAGCTCGCCGAGGGGATCCCGGTCGACGGGATGGAGGCACTCGGGCCGGTGCTGCGACCCGGCCCGCAGGCGCTGCTGACCGACCAACTCGGCGCCGGTACGCCGGTGCTGGTTTGCGACCCGGAGAAGATCCGCACCCGCGCCGCCGACCTGATCAAGACCGGGCGCGAGTTCCTGGAGGCGTCTTGGTCGGTGGCGGCGATCGGCGGCGACACTCCGATCGACGTCGAAGCGCTGGGCGGCTCGGGATTCCGGGAACTCGAAGAGGTCAGAGCCGTTGCGGTCGATACCGGGCATCCGTGGTGGACGCTGAGCCAGCTCTCCAACGAGTCCGCGATCGAACTCGACGTCCGCGCCGCCCCGTCGGCACGCGGCCAGCAACGCGACATCGAGGGCATCTTCGCGATGCTGCGGGCGCACATCACGGCCGGCGGCTCGGCGGCGGTGATCGTGCCCGGTACCGGCACGGCACGTCGTGTCGTCGAGCAGTTGGCCGAATCAGACACCGCCGCAACGATGTTAGAGGCGGGTTCGGCGCCCGCTCCGGGGGTGGTCGGGGTGCTGGCCGGCACGCTGCACGACGGGATCGTGATCCGCGGCGACACCACCGACCTCGTCATCGTCACCGAGGCCGACCTGACCGGTAACCGGGTCACCGGACCGGAGGGCAAGCGGCTGGCCGCCAAGCGGCGCAACGCCGTCGACCCGCTCGCGCTGACCGCCGGCGACCTGGTGGTGCACGACCAGCACGGCATCGGGAAGTTCGTGGAGATGACCGAGCGCACCGTGGGCGGGGCGCGGCGGGAATACCTGGTCCTGGAGTACGCATCCGGCAAAAGGGGCGGCGGGTCAGACAAGCTTTACGTGCCGATGGACTCCCTCGATCAGCTGTCCCGCTATGTCGGCGGGCAGGCTCCGGCGCTGTCCAGGCTCGGTGGCAGCGACTGGACGAACACCAAGACCAAGGCGCGCAAAGCGGTCCGCGAGATCGCCGGCGAACTGGTCGCGCTCTATGCGAAACGGCAGGCGGCACCGGGACATGCGTTCGCGCCGGACAGTCCGTGGCAGGCCGAGATGGAGGATGCGTTCGGATTCACCGAGACCATCGACCAGCTCACCGCGATCACCGAGGTCAAAGCCGACATGGAGAAACCGGTGCCGATGGACCGGGTGATCTGCGGCGACGTCGGCTACGGCAAGACCGAGATCGCGGTGCGGGCGGCGTTCAAGGCGGTGCAGGACGGCAAGCAGGTCGCGGTGCTGGTGCCCACCACGCTGCTGGCCGACCAGCACCTGCAGACGTTCTCCGCGCGGATGGCCGGCTTCCCGGTGCGCGTCAAGGGACTGTCCCGGTTCACCGACCCGAAGGAATCGAGGGCGGTGATCGACGGGCTGGCGGATGGCAGCGTCGACATCGTGATCGGCACCCATCGGCTGCTGCAGACCGGGGTGGCATGGAAGAACCTGGGACTGGTGGTCGTCGACGAGGAGCAGCGGTTCGGCGTCGAACACAAGGAGCACATCAAGAGCCTGCGAACCCACGTCGACGTGCTGACCATGAGCGCCACCCCGATCCCGCGCACCCTGGAGATGAGCCTGGCCGGTATCCGGGAGATGTCGACGATCCTGACCCCGCCCGAAGACCGCTACCCGGTGTTGACCTACGTCGGTCCGCACGACGACAAGCAGATCGCCGCCGCGTTGCACCGCGAACTGCTGCGCGACGGCCAGGTGTTCTACGTGCACAACCGGGTCAGCTCGATCGACGCGGCCGCCGCGCGAGTGCGAGCCCTGATACCCGAGGCGCGGGTCGTGGTCGCACACGGCCAGATGCCCGAGGAGCTGCTGGAGCGCACCGTGCAGGGATTCTGGAACCGCGAATACGACATCCTGGTGTGCACCACGATCATCGAGACCGGCCTGGACATTTCCAACTCCAACACCTTGATCGTCGAGCGTGCCGACACCTTCGGGTTGTCCCAGCTGCACCAGCTGCGCGGGCGGGTGGGCCGCAGCCGGGAGCGCGGCTACGCCTACTTCATGTATCCGCGCGACGCGACGCTGACCGAGACCGCCTACGACCGGCTGGCCACCATCGCCCAGAACAACGAGCTGGGCGCCGGAATGGCGGTCGCCATGAAAGACCTGGAGATCCGCGGGGCGGGCAACGTGCTCGGTGCTGAACAGTCCGGCCACGTCGCTGGGGTGGGTTTCGACCTCTATGTGCGGTTGGTCGGCGAGGCCGTTGAAGCGTATAAGGCGGTCGCCGACGGCGAGAACGTCACCACCGAGGAACCCAAGGATGTCCGCATCGACCTGCCGGTGGACGCCCACCTGCCGCCGGAGTACATCAACAGCGACCGGCTGCGGCTGGAGGCCTACCGCAGGCTGGCCGCGGCGCCCAGTGCTGACGAAGTCGCCGCAGTGGTTGAAGAGTTGGTCGACCGCTACGGCCCACTGCCGGAGGTGGCCGGCCGGTTGATCGCGGTGGCCCGCTTGCGGCTGCTGTGCAGAGAGGCCGGGGTCACCGAGGTGGCGGCGGTTTCCGGGGGTTCGCCGACGACGCTGCGACTGGCGCCGCTGACGCTGCCGGATTCTGGCCAGCTGCGACTCAAGCGCCTTTACCCGGCCGCGAACTATCGCGCCACGACGGCCACCGTCCAGGTTCCGATTCCCCGGACCGGCGGCGGAGTCGGGGCACCCCGCGTCCGGGACCTGGAGCTGGTCCAGATGGTCGCCGACCTGATCTCTGCGCTCGGCGGCAAACCGCAGGGGCAGGTCGCCGTGACCGCCGGGCAGCGACAGCCCGGGTGACCGTCATCCTGGTGGACCCGCGCCGGCCGTCGCTGGTGCCGGTCGAGGCCGTCGGCCTGCTGGCCGGCGAGGTTGCCTACACCGAGGAACTACCGGTCGCGGTGTCGTGGTCGCTGCCCGCGGCACACCCGGTGCACCCGGTGCTCGGGGGGCCCGCCGGTACCGCCGCTCCGGCGCTGCTGTCATCGGACCGCGACCATCCGGCAGTCATCGCCCGGCTGGCGGCCGGCGAGAAGCTGATCAGTGCGCCGGACGCGCCGGCCGGTGATCGGCTGATCGACGCGGTCGCGATCATGGACCGGTTGCGCACCGCCGGCCCCTGGGAGAGCGAGCAGACCCACGACTCGCTGCGGCGGTTCCTGCTGGAGGAGACCTACGAGTTGTTCGACGCGGTGCGCGGTGGCAACGCCGACGAGCTCTGCGAGGAACTCGGGGATGTGCTGCTGCAGGTGCTGTTCCACGCTCGCATCGCCGAGGAGGCCCCGGAAAACCCGTTCGACATCGACGACGTCGCCGACGCATTGCTGCGCAAACTCGACAATCGGGTGCCGACAGTGCTTGCCGGTCAGGAGATTTCGCTCGAAGATCAGGTGGCCCAGTGGGAACAACGCAAGGCGCTGGAGAAGAAGTCCAGAAACTCGATCATGGACGACTTGCCCACCGCTGCGCCGGCCCTGGCGCTGGCGCAGAAGGTGCTGCAGCGGTCGCGCACGGCGGGCTTCCCGTCGGACCTGATTCCGGCGGGCATGATCCGTGTCGTCGTCGACGCCGACAATGATGCCGAAAATGATTTGCGGACAGCGTCTTTAGAGTTCATGGACGCGGTGCGGTGCGCCGAGCAGCAGATTGCGGCGACCCGGCGCGGCGAGGGGTTCGCCGAGGAACTCGACGCTGCCCCGCTGGGTGCGATCACCGAGCAGGAGTGGCGCGGCCACTGGGCGATCACGGTGCCCCCCGGGGACTCCGAAGCGTCCGGCGGCGTCGAAACCGACTAGTTCTGGGAGTCGGCGGATTCGTTCCAGCTGCTGGGGAGCATCGGCGTCTGCGGTCCGCCGCCGAACCGATCG
>JBDTKT010000191.1:0-4995 GCA_039935195.1 Mycobacterium sp. | reverse complement strand
GACCAGACGGTGATCGCCAAGTCCAGCACCCTCGCTTTCAGCAAACCCTTTCTCGACCAAGGACTGATCAACCGCCGAACCGTACTCAAATCCAGCTACGCCCAGTTTCTGATGCTGCTGTCCGGCGCCGACCACGATCAGATGGAGCGGATGCGCAGCCATCTGACCAATATGTGCACCGGCTGGAACGTCGAACAGGTCAAGGCGATCGTCAACGAGACCATGCACGACATCGTCGCCCCGCTGGTATTCGCCGAAGCCGCCCAGTTGATCGCCGACCACAAATTGTGCGGCCGCGACGTGGTGGTAGTGTCGGCATCCGGGGAGGAGATCGTGGCACCGATCGCCCGCGCGCTGGGCGCCACCCATGCCATGGCGACCCGCATGGTGGTCGAGGACGGCAAGTACACCGGGGATGTCGCGTTCTACTGCTTCGGGGAGGGCAAGGTGCAGGCCATCCGCGAGCTGGCCGCCCGCGAGGGCTATCCCCTGGAACACTGCTACGCCTATTCGGACTCGATCACCGACCTGCCCATGCTGCAGGCGGTCGGGCACCCGACCGCGGTCAACCCCGACCGCGCCCTGCGCAAGGAGGCGCTCGCACACGGCTGGCCGGTGTTGACGTTCTCGCGACCGGTGTCGCTGCGGGACCGGATCACCACTCCGTCCGGGGCCGCGGTGGCCACCACCGCAGCGGTCGGCGTCAGTGCGCTCGCCGCGGGCGCACTGACCTACACGGTGCTGCGCCGGCTGGTGTTCTGACCTCGCCAGCAAACACGCGCGGTCACAATCCGGCGTCACTGTGCACGCCATCGAGGATTAGCCCTTGCTGTGTCGTGCATCACGTAGTAGAAAGGAGTCACGGAAGCCCGGCGAGGCCAAGGTCGACTCGGAAGAGAAGAATCGACCTCCCGAGCCAGACTTCCCAGTACGGAGAACGGTACCCACGCGGAGCCACAGCCGCGAAGATGGCAGAAGTGTTGCGGGCCTGCGAAATTGCGCGAGATACGCGGTCACCACAACCCCTTGGGTGGGGTTGCGACCGGAGTACATCGCACGAACGCCGAGGCCACCCACGCAGCCTGCGTTGGACGCTTGGTAACCGTGTACCGTGCTAGCGGGCGGCGAGCCGAATTATTCTCGAATTATTCGGAGCGCCGCCCGCCTTGTCGTTCCGGTCAGCGCCTGCGTTTCAGCGTTTGCCGCCCGCCTCAGCAATCGCCACCGCTTCCCGCGCACCGGCCTGCAACGCACGACAGCACAACACCAGCCATTCGGTGACGCCCTCGGTTGTACCGCTGGCGAAACCGCGAGCGGCTTCGCGATAGTTACCGGCGCTCCGCATCCAGATCACCTCCGGCACCCCCAGTCCGTGGGGGTCGAGTCCGGTGGCGATCGTCACCAACCGCGACACCGCCCGGGCCACCACTCCGTCGGCACTGCCGAACGGTGCCAGTGTCAGCAGCTCGCCGTGCGCCACTGCGGCGAGCACGGGGGCCGGTACCCGGGTGCCACCGGTGGCGAGGTCGGCCAGTATCTCGAGCCGACGTCCGACCTCCGGACCGCCCTGGGGCCGCCCCAGATGGTCTTCATCGACGACCCGGCCCGCGGCCGCCAGCATGTGTAGCCGCGCCAACGCCTGCAAGGGCGCCCGCCGCCACACCCCGATCAACGACGTCTCGCCGCCTTCCAGTGACTGGGCCACCCGCAGTGCACCGGCGAACACCGGGTCGTTGGTCGCGGAGTCGTCGACCTGGGTGGGGCCGCCGTCGAGCACCGACGACGCCCGCGCCGCACGCAAAGATGCCTCGGCGGCGCTCACCTGCCAGCCCCGCACGTTGGTGCGATGCCGGTGGGCCCGGGCCAGCTCATCGCGGGCCTGTTCACTGGCCTCGGCGACTCCGGGCAGCTCGAGCAGGGGTGCCAGCGGGTCATCGGTCACGAGCCGTGACACTACCTTCCACGAAATTCAGGCCGGGACGGCGCGAAGCCTGCCCCCGGGGTCGCCGAGACACGGTGGCACGAACACCTGGGCCGGTGATTAGGCTCACGACGGTGACCGGAACCGTTGCCGACCCACCGTCGTCGTACCCGCCGCCCGTCGAATTTGCCGCCGGGGCGAACTCGGACGCGCAGTTGTACCGTGAAGCCGAGCAAGACCCGCTCGCCTTCTGGGCCAACCAGGCCAGCCGGCTGTCCTGGGCCACGCCATTCACGCAGGTACTCGACTACTCGCAGGCGCCGTTCGCGCGGTGGTTCGCCGACGGTAAGCTCAACGTCGCGTACAACTGCGTGGACCGCCACGTCGAAGCCGGTCACGGTGACCGGGTGGCCATCCACTGGGAGGGCGAACCGCTCGGCGATGCGCGCAGCATCACCTACGCCGAGTTGCTCGCCGAGGTGTCCCGGGCGGCCAACGCACTGACCGGGCTCGGGCTGGTGGCCGGGGACCGGGTGGCGATCTACCTGCCAATGATCCCCGAGGCCGTCATCGCAATGCTGGCGTGCGCACGGCTGGGCATCATGCACACCGTGGTGTTCGCCGGATTCTCCGCAAACGCCCTGCATTCACGCATCGACGACGCGGCCGCCAAGCTCGTCATCACCGCCGACGGGCAGTACCGCCGCGGCAGGCCCGCCCCACTCAAACCCGCCGTCGACGAAGCCCTGCGCGATGACACCGGCAGCACCGTCGAACACGTGTTGGTGGTGCGCCGCACCGGCGCACCGGTGGCCTGGACGGAAGGTCGCGACCTGTGGTGGCACGACGTCGTGGACGTGGCCGCGGCCCAGCACACGCCGGTGGCGTTCGACGCCGAGCAACCGCTGTTTCTGCTCTACACGTCGGGCACCACCGGCAAGCCGAAAGGCATCCTGCACACCAGCGGCGGCTACCTGACCCAGTGCGCCTACACCCATTCCTGCGTCTTCAATCTCCAGTGCGACACCGACGTGTTTTGGTGCACCGCCGACATCGGCTGGGTCACCGGGCATAGCTACGCCGTGTACGGGCCGCTGGCCAACGGGGCCACCGAGGTGATCTACGAGGGCACCCCGGAGTACCCCGACCAGCACCGGCACTTCCAGATCATCGAGAAGTACGGCGTAACGATCTATTACACCGCCCCAACCCTCATCCGCACGTTCATGAAGTGGGGCCGAGAGATTCCCGACGCCCACGACCTGTCCAACTTGCGACTGCTCGGCTCGGTCGGCGAACCCATCAACCCCGAAGCCTGGCGCTGGTATCGCACGGTGATCGGCGCCGATGCCACCCCGGTCGTGGACACCTGGTGGCAGACCGAGACCGGCGCCACCATGATCTGCCCGCTGCCCGGTGTGGTAGCCACCAAACCGGGCGCGGCGATGACACCGCTGCCGGGTATCTCCGCGCTCATCGTCGACGATCACGGCACCCCACTTCGCCCCGGCCAGTCCGACCACGGCGAACCAATCACCGGATACCTCGTCATCGACGCGCCCTGGCCGGCGATGGCCCGCGGTATCTGGGGAGACCGGCAGCGTTTCCTCGACACCTATTGGTCGCGGTTCGCCGAGCAGGGCTGGTACTTCGCCGGCGACGGCGCCCGCTACGACGCCGACGGCGACATTTGGGTGCTGGGCCGCATCGACGACGTCATGAACATCTCCGGACACCGCATCTCCACGGCCGAAGTCGAGTCCGCACTCGTCGGTCACCCCGCGGTGGCCGAAGCCGCCGTCGTCGGGGCCACCGACGAACAGACCGGCCAGCACATCTGCGCCTTCGTGGTGCTCACGGCCAGCCACACCAGCACCGGCGGCGCGATCACCGACGAACTGCGCGAACGGGTCGCGACGGAGATCTCCCCGATTGCCCGTCCCCGGGAAGTGCACGTGGTGCCGGAGTTACCCAAGACGCGCAGCGGCAAAATCATGCGCCGACTGCTGCGCGACGTCGCCGACGGCCGCGAACTCGGCGACACCTCCACCCTGGTGGACCCGGGTGTCTTCGACGCGATCCGAGCAGCCGACTAGAACTGCGCGGACGCTGCCCGGCAGCCGCTCAGCCCACTACCGGGGTGAACCCCGCACCCGGCCGGTTCTTGTCGTTGACGTCGGCCAGCACCGCGCCGATCGACACCACCACCGCCGGAGTGTGCAGCGGGATGTACTTGACCACGCACGTCGGCAGCGCCTCGCTGAACGCCCCGTGGATCATGCCGACCAGCAGGTTATCGACCACAACTGGGCCGCCGGAGTCGCCCGGTTGCCCGCACACCTGCATGACGATGGTTCCCGGATCCTGGCCCGGACCCCAGGTGACGCCGCACGAGTTGCCGGTGGTGCGGCCTTGTTTGCAGGCGATCTGGCCGAACGTCGGGTCCGGGCCGATGCCGTTGATGGCGAAGCCGTCGAAGTTGGCCACCGGGTTCACCCTGTCCGGGTCGAATCGGATTACCGCGTAGTCCAGCGCGTCGTTGCCGTACACCATCACGCCGATCGGGCCGTTGGCCTCCGCCCCCTCGGCGGCGACCTCGGCACCGGGACCGCCGCAGTGTGCGGAGGTGAAGCCGATCAGGTCGCCGTTGCGGTCGTGGCCGATCGTGGTCAGCGTGCACAGCGTGTCGCCGTTGACGACGATGCCGGCCCCGCCGCCCATCGCCTGCGTGGGGCCGGCGGCGGCCCGACCGGGGTGGCCTACGACCAACACCGCGGCGCCCAGTGCCATCAGGATCGCCATGGTGCGCAACGACCAACGGCGTGCAGTCTGCACAGCGAATCTCCTGTCGATCAGCCACACCCCGGTTGAGAAAGCCAGCTTATCGTGACCGCCGCCGATACCCGACGAGGCTTTGTCGGGATGTAGCGTCCGCCGGGCGGCCCCCTCCGCGCTCAGTCGGTCTCGTCCGAGGCGCTATCGCATGGCAACATTAAGCCGCGACGACAGCGAACCGGGAGGAACAGCCAGTGAGCAAGGCCGATCGCAGGAATGCGAAACCTACGGCAGTCAAG
>JBDTKT010000190.1:0-6070 GCA_039935195.1 Mycobacterium sp. | reverse complement strand
CTGCTGCTCGGTGGGCTGCTCTCGGAATGGGACTGGCGCGCCGTCTTCTGGGTGGGTGTTGGGCACCGTCTGGTCGCTGCGGTCTCTGCACGAACTCGGCGAGCGGAGCCCCGGCAAGCTGGACTGGGCGGGCACCGCGACACTGGGAATCGGCCTCACGGTGCTGCTGACCGCGATCACCTACAGCATTCAGCCGTACGGCAATTCGCCGACGGGCTGGACCAACCCCTGGGTGCTCGGATCGCTCGGCGCCGGTGCGCTGGCACTGCTGGTGTTCTGGCTGATCGAGTTGCGGGTGGCGCACCCGGTGCTCGACGTCAGACTGTTCCGGATCGGGGCGTTCGGGATGGCCAACCTGGCCGGGCTGATGTCGGCGCTCGGCCGCGGCGGCCTGCAGTTCATGCTGATCATCTGGCTGCAGGGCATCTGGCTGCCGCTGCACGGCTACAGCTTCGAGTCCACCCCGCTGTGGTCGGGTATCTACCTGCTTCCGATGACGATCGGCTTCCTGCTGGCCGGCCCGCTGGCCGGGATACTGTCCGACCGGCATGGTGCTCGGCCGTTCGCGGTCGGCGGGATGGTCTTGATGGCGGTGACGTTCGTGGCGCTCATCTTTATCCCGGTTGACTTCGACTACCGATTGTTTGCGTTTGTCGTGTTCCTCAACGGTCTTGGCGGCGGCATCTTCACCGCACCCAACAGCGCCGTCGTCATGTCCAGTGTCCCGGCCGACCAGCGCGGCGCTGCGTCGGGTGTGCGGGCCACGTTCTTCAACGCCGGCACATCGCTGTCGATCGGGATCTTCTTCTCGCTGATGATCATCGGGCTGGCGAACACCCTGCCGGGCACGATGGATGCCGGGTTGCGACAGCAGGGGGTGGCGGGCGGTGTCGCCGATCAGGTGGCGCACGCCCCGCCGGTGGGCAGTCTGTTCGCGGCGTTCCTGGGTTACAACCCGATTGCCGAACTGTTGGGGCCCTCGGGTGCGCTGGGCCGGCCCGGTGTCGACGCCGAGAAGCTGACCGGGCACACCTTCTTCCCGCAGCTGATCTCGGGGCCGTTCCACGCCGGCCTGGCGGTGGTATTCAGCGCCGCCGCGGTGATGATGGTGCTCGGTGCGCTGGCCTCGTTGAGCTCGCCCGGCCGGTATTCGAGCGAGGTGGGTGACACGCCGAATTCGGATGGACGGGGATGGGTTTGACCTAGGCGTCATCCTGATGCACTATGGGTGGAGCAAGCACCTCGTTAGGCGAGGCGTCTGCATGGACACAGGCCACTGACCCCGAACGTCGAGAGACGCCCCCGGTCAGGACAGCTCCTCCCGGCTTAAGGGTTGAGCCCAAGTGGCTTCCGGCTTGAATTATTTTTCAGGCCAGGACACGCCGTGCAGTGCCAAAACTTTTACGAGAGGGGTGCGGTCTTCCGACGGTCTGTCGGAACTGCCTCCTAGCATGTGGTGAAATCGGCACGTTGACACGTGCCCGCGACCGAGGAGGAGGTGAGGGACGAATGAGTTCCGGTGATTATTTGAGCCGACGTTTAACGCCTGTTCCGTCCCCATCCGAACGGTCGCACACGGCCTCCAGCTGAGCCAGTATCTGGATCTCCTCGCTGGGCGCGTAGCGACGTTACGCGACTAGGAGGCAATCATCATGGTTGCAATCGCTTACACCGACATCACGACGCCGGCCGTGCGTGCCCCACGGGCCCCGAAGAAGCTGGACCCTCGCCGGGCCGCGCCCGCCTCAGACCCCGTGGTCGACATGGCTACGCGGATGTTGAGCGTGCCCCTACACCAGATGTACGCACTCCTGTGGCGCGTCGGCCTGCTGGTGGTTGAGCAGTGAAGCGGCCTTCGGTCCGCCGCTAGGCCTCTTCCAACGCTTCGCCCAGTTGCTCGAGCATCTGGCTGCGGTGGTTGCTGGCCAGGATATGGCCGGCGGCCACCGCGACGGCTACCGGCCAGTCGATGATTTCGAAGGCCGCGAGCAGAGCCAGCCCGCCGTAGTAGGCCAGCTGTTCGGGCCGTGGGACAGTCACCCGCCCGACTATCGGTAACTCGAGCGCAAACGTCTCAGCCTCGCGGATGTGTGCCACAGCATCCTGCTGTGACGTGCCGTGGCGCGGCTTGTCCGCCATCATGAGCCTCCTGGTAGCGATGGGTCGCCGTGTGACCGGGCGCCGTGTGACCGGGCGCCGAGTTTGGCGCCGGATCCGTTGCTCCCATTGTCCACCACCCACAGCCGTGGTGCGGCACCGTTGGTCTGGACGCCGCTGGTATCGCCACTGCTATCCGGCCGCGCCGGCTCGGTACGGACGGGGGGCTCCTCGGTCGACGCCGGCGCGGCCAACAGGCGGGGGATCACAGCCGCGCCGACGGTGGCAACTCCGGCGATGCCGAGCGCCTGCGCCCAGCCGATCGGGCCCAGCGGGGTGCAGCCCAGCAGTTGTGAGACCCCCGGGATTGTGATCAACGTCCCCATCACGGCCAGTGAACCGACCGCGGTGAGCACCACCGTCCGGTCGTGCGAGTCCAGCAGGGTCTGACCCAGCTGCGTGGCAACCAGTGAGACCAGCGCGATCGTGGACGCCCGCTGCTGCCGTCCGGTGAACGACGCCAGCCCCCAGGCCGTCACCGCGGCCGATGCCGTCGTCACCCCGCGCACCGCCACGGTCCGCCACAGCGCGCTCGGATCTGGGCCGTGCCCGCCGGAGACCGCCGAATCGTTGAGTGAACTGACCGCCAGCGCGGATGCCGGTAGCGCGTCGGTGAGCATGTTCACCAGCAACAACTGGCGGGCGTTGAGTGGCGACCGCCCGGTGATCGCACTGCCGATGATGGCGAATGCCACCTCGCCGGCGTTGCCGCCCAGCAGCACCGCCACCGCAGCCTGCACGCGCTGCCACAGCTCGCGGCCTTCGTCGAGCGCATCCAGCAGGGTGTGGATGCGGCCGTCGAGCAGCACCACGTCGGCGGCGGTTCGGGCCGCGTCGCTGCCGTGCGCGACGACGCCGATCCCGACGGTGGCCGCGCGGATGGCGGCTGCATCGTTGGCGCCGTCGCCGACCATGGCGCACACCTTGCCGGTGCGCTCGAGGGTCTGCACGATCTGGACCTTGTGCTCCGGCGACATCCGGGCGAACACCACCCGTTCGGCGACCACGCGCTCCTGGTCCTTGCGGGACAGCGCATCCCACTCCGCACCGCTGATGACCTGTTCCGCACCGACCGACAGGCCCAGTTCGCGGGCGATCGCGGTAGCGGTGATCGGGTGGTCGCCGGTGATCAGCCGGACCGGAATCTCCCGACGGTCCAGTTCGGCGAGCAGGGCGGCGGCCTCATCGCGGGGGGTGTCGGAGAGCCCCAGCAACCCGACGAACGTCAGCCCGTCGTCGCACAGTTCAGCGATCTCCTCCGGCTCCGGGTCGTCACCGAGGAGGCTCAACTCTGCCGGGGCCAGGTCGCGCCGGGCGACGGCGATCACCCTGAGCCCGTCGCCCGCCAGGCCGGCCACCGACTTGCGGATGGCCTGCCCCGACCCGCACGCGGCCAGCACGACCTCCGGGGCGCCCTTGAGTGTGAGCTCGCCGTCGGCCACCGAGGCCGAGTAGGGCCGGCCGGAGCGGAATGGCAGGTGCGCGGCCGACCCGCGGTGCCCCCCGGTGGTGTCGGCGGCGGCTTGATTGCTGAAGGCCTCGATGATCGCGGTGTCGGTGGAGTGCACCTGGCGGGTCCCGTTGGAGATCGGGGCCGCGCTCGCCGCGCAGCGCAGCACGTCCCCGGCTGCAAAACCGATGGCAGGCTGCACCTGCGCCACCCGCAACCGGTTCTTGCTCAGCGTCCCGGTCTTGTCGAAGCAGACCACATCGACGCGGCCCAGCGCTTCCACCGAACGCGGAACTCGCACCAGCACACCAGATTTGGTCAACCGTCTTGCCGACGCCTGCTGCGCCAGTGTCGCCACCAGTGGGAGCCCCTCCGGGATTGCCGCGACGCTGACCGCGACGCCGCCGGCAACCGCCTGACGCAACCCGATGCTGCGGACCATCCCCAGCGCGGTGATCAGGGTGCCGCCGGCCAAGCTGACCCGCCACGCCTTTCCGGTGAGCAGGCTCAGCTGGTGCTGCAGTCCGACGGAGGACTGGTCGCCGGCCACGAGTTCGGCGGCGCGACGGCCGTAGGTGTCGCCGCCGGCCGCGGTCACCAGCGCCACCGCCGTGCCGGTCTCGACCGTGGTCCCGGCGTAGATCATGCATTCCCGATCAGCGAGATCCGCCCCGGGAGTCGCCCCGACCTGTTTGGTCGCCGACAGCGACTCCCCGGTCAGCGATGACTCGTCGACCTCCAGGTCGACCGCCTCGATCAGCCGGCAGTCGGCGGGAACCACCTCGTGGGAGCGCACCTCGATCACGTCGCCGGGCTGCAACTCCTCGGCGATGACGTCGCAGTAGTGCCGGGTGTCGGACGCGCCGTTCTCCCCGCCGCCAACGACCTTGCGAGCCGCCGGAACCTGCTCGTTGAGTAGGACGTTGAGCCGTCGCTCGGCCACCAGTCGTTGGGCGGCGGCGAGCACGGCGTTTCCCCCGAGCACCGAACCGACCAGCACCGCATCGACCGGCGACCCCAGCACCGCACTGGCGGCCGCGCCCAGCGCCAGCACCGGCGTGATCGGGTCGGAGAGTTCGACGCGGACCGCGCCGGCGAACTGCGAGACCAGTTGGCGCGGCGGAACGGTCCACTGGGTGCTGCGCCGGGCCAGGTCGAGCGCAGTCCGCGCGGCCGCCACGACCGGTGGCCGCCGATGCTCGACCGGGGCCTGGAGGTCCGGTGACGGCAGTACCGCCCGCACCTGGTCGACCGACATGGCGTGCCACTCGTGCACCGCCGCCGGACGCGGTGCGGTCGCATCTACGACGCGGCGGCCCAGCCAATAACCGGACAGCGCGCCGGCCGCTGCGCCGGTGGTCACCGGCCCGGGTCCGCGACCGCGCACCCCGGGCAACATCAGCAGCGCGCCCAGGGCGGAGGCGCCGGTGGAGATCTCGACGCCGCGGCGGCTAGCCGACCGTGCCGCCGGCAGTGCGTGCAGCACCCGCCACGCCGCGGAAAGGTCGCTCAGTAAAAGATCGGCGCACCAGGGCGGCGACTCGCCGTCCCGCAGGACGCCCAGCGCCACGTCGGCCGCCGAGAGCGCCCGCACGGCGCTCGCGGACAGCACGGCGACATCGTGACCGTCGGCCTGGTAAGCGGCCACCGTGGCGGCCAGCGCGTCGTCCACCGACACCGCGTCCATCGGGTGGATCTCGTCGAATATCGACCGCAGCTCACCCAGCGCCTCGGCCTCGACCGAAACGACCTCCACGTCGGCGTGGCGCGCCTCGGTCACCACGGCCGCGGCAAGGGGGAGCAGCGCCGGCTGGAACGACGCCTCGGGGCCATCGGTGCCGGACTTGCCGATCCGGTGCCAGCCCGCGTGCAAGCCGCCCTCGCCGAGCCGCGCCTGGGCCTGCTCCCACACCGCGGCCAGCTCGTCGTCGTCGGCCCCGCGGACCCGCACCACCCGCAGTGTGTCACCGCACAGCACCCGCGGGTCGATGATGACGGTGTCGACCCGATCCAGCTCGCGCAGGCTGCCGGGACGCAGCATCAGCACACCGTGCCGATCGGCCAGGCCGCGGCCCAGCGTGGCCGCGAACGACTCGCGGGTTGTGCGGGTCGCCTTGGGAGCGGTCACCGCGGCCGCAGTACCGGCCATGTCGGGGCTGCGGGTCGCCGCGCCGACCACCCCGGCGCCGATGGTCTGCGCCCAGACACTGTGATTGAGATGCCGTTCGACGGGTCCGGGTGGCCGCGGTATCGGGCGTTCGGGGGAATCCAGCGGCGGCTGGTCGGCGTGGTCAGCCAGGTCCGGTTCGCGGCGGCGCCACGCCCGCGCCTCGGCGCGCTCCTCGCCGGCCTTGAACGCCTCCACTGCCAGATCCACCGCCAAGGACGTCGGCGCTTGGTTGAGGGTGTGCACGGTGGCGGTGGCCAGGGCCAGCACGGTGTCGGTCGCCGACTTCCCGATGC
>JBDTKT010000189.1:0-11873 GCA_039935195.1 Mycobacterium sp. | reverse complement strand
TCCGCTGGATAAGGGGAAGGCCGCCATGGCCCGACCCTTGTCCACGTCTTCGGTGGTGGTTAAGCCTTCTTCAGCGCTTCGATGTCCAGCGTGACGGTGACCTTGTCGCCCAAGACGACACCGCCTGTTTCCAGGGGCATGTTGATGTCGATTCCGAAGTCCTTGCGGTTCAGTGTGACTGATGCCTCGAAGCCCGCCACTGGTCCATGGCCCATGCCCGAAGACATCCCGTTGAACGCCAGCGCAAGTCCGATCGGTTTGGTGACGCCTTTGAGCGTGAAGTCGCCTTCCAGGAGATAGCCGTCCGCGCCGTCTGGCCACACGCCAGTGGAGGCGAAGGTGGCGGTTGGGTGCTGCTCGACGTCGAAGAACTCTGCCGACTTCAGATGGGTGTCACGGTGATCGTTGCCGGTGCTGACCGAACCGACAGCGACCTCCGCGGTCACCGACGGCGTGCCGTCGCTAGCGACGGCGATCTCACCGCTGAACGCGCCCAGGGTGCCCCGCACCCTGCTGACCATGAGATGGCGCACCGAGAAGTTGATCGACGAATGAGCCGGGTCGATGGTCCATATTCCGGCTGGTACTTCGGAGACGTTGTCCGCCTTTCCCGGCGCCGGGTGACGGACGGGCTCCCGGATGGCGTGCAGTCTTGTCAGGGGACCGTCTACCTGCATCAAGTGGCCCATTCGAAGGGGGCCGAGGTCGACGGGCGCGAACCCGAAGCCGTCGATGACAGAGCGGAACAGTTCTTTGGAGTCTTGGTCATCGCCGGCGTAGAACAGGATTCGACGGCCGGTGTCGGTGATGGGGGAGGCAGCAATTTTTGGGGCGTACATGTTGTCGAATGCCTTGATGACGTGTGCCCCGGGGATCAGTGAGGCGACCAGTTCGCTGCCCCCGACCTCGAGGTGGTCGACGATGAAATCGGGGGGCGGCGCTGCCCACTGGTTGGTGGCATCGATGAGTATTCGCCCCTCACGGTAGGGAAGATCGCGCACCGCCGCGCGGACCTGGTTCCAGTTGACGGCCAGGACAACGAAATCGGCGGCACCGGCCTCGGCCACGGTGCCGGCCGAGGCTTGCGGGCCGAAGGCGTCCACGAGGTCGCCGAGTGTCTCGGGACCGCGACTGTTGCTGAAGATGACGTCGTGGCCGGCCTTGATCGCCTGGCCGGCGATGGCGCGGGCCAGTGTTCCGGCACCGATCATTCCGAACTTCATGAGTGCTCTCCTTCAAATAGTTGATGTTTCAACAAATAACTCTACGATGAAGAAGTTGAAGCGTCAACCAATATCGTTTACTCTGGGGATCGTGAATGCGGCCCCGGCGCCCGGCGCGCGACCCGAGCCGTGGCTCGGCGACGACCAACAACGGGCTTGGCGACACGTCGTGGGCTTGTTAATGACGCTGCCCGCCGCGATCGAGAGCGATCTGCAACGAAACGCCGGGCTGTCGATGTACGAGTACCTCGTCCTCGCGGCCCTGTCAGAAACCCCTGACCGAACGCTGCAGATGAGCGATCTCGCCTACCGGGCGAACTCATCACTATCGCGACTGTCGCACCTGATTTCCCGATTGCAGACACGAGGATGGGTCACTAAGCGGCCCTGCGAGAACGACCGAAGGGCAAGCGCCGTCATGCTCACCGTTGCTGGCGAAAACAAGATCCGGGGCGCAGCTCCCGGTCACGCGCAGCTAGTGCAGGAGCTGGTCGTTGAGCCCTTGAGTCCGGTGCAGTTCCAGCAGTTGGGCGAGGCTGCCGCCACAGTCGTCCAAGCCATCGACACAGCCAACCGCCCCCGGAAACTAACTGACGCGCAGTCGCCGGACCCGGCCGAGGGCAGCCCGACCTGACACGGCTTCATCGACATACCGACTACATCGTCACAGCATCAGCATTAGCACCGAGCTGGTCAGGCATACCGGGAAGGGAATCCATCGCTGTCACTTCGGGCTGCGTTGGGGACGTCTGTGGCGTTCGGACCCAGCTCAGCAGCAGTCGGCACCCGGGCCGAAGCGGAAAAGAGAACGGCCCCCGAACGGTGCGGTTCGAGGGCCGTCCAATTCCACCTACCAGCCGCTGCGGAAGCTCTAGCCGGTCTGGAGCCCTGGGGGGCCCGTCTGGGTGGTCTCTGTGGTTACCCGCTCTGTCGCAGGTTGCAGCGGCGGGCGGTTTGGCGCTCAGCTTCGGACATGCCGCCCCAGATGCCGTAGGGCTCACCGACCGTCAGCGCGTGTTCTCGACACTTCGCGATCACCGGGCAATTCCGGCACCACTCCTGAGCGTTCCGCTCCCGCTGGGCGCGAGCGCGGCCGCGTTCCCCGTCGGGTGGGAAGAACACCGACGAATCTATGCCACGACACGCACCCCGCAGTTGCCAGTCCCAGGCGTCGGCATTGCGCCCGGGCAATTGCTCAGTGTGTGGCATCCGAATCCCCTCTCGATGCTCCCGCTCGACCGAATCGGGAAACGTACCCAGATCGTCGAGCGATGTCACGATGGTTCGTTGCCGGCAACGGCTGATCGCGCGGCAAATCGCGCCGGCTTGTCCGGCGCCTCGTCGAGGCTAGCCAAACGGGCTGAAGTTAGCCCACCCTGATCACTAAGAAGCACTTGCCGAATCTGGTGGACATTCTCTGAGAACCGGTGGTTACCGAGAACCGGCCCCCGGGTTGATAACGTCGCGCAGCGATGACCGACGACACATACGACACAGACCGCGGAGCTGACGCCGCATTGACCGCCGCCGCTTTCGGCAGTGCACCCGGCACCTGGCCGCTGCCGCCGGGCACCACGCCGCGCCGGCTGTGGCTGCGTGCCGTCGCCGCCGGCGGGCAGGGCCGCTTCGCCAGTGCCGGCGCCGACCTGGCGGTGCTGCTGCGCCGCGCGCCGGCGGGACGGTGGGCCTCGCTGGCGCACAGCGCGCAGGGGTCGTTTCTGCGCCAACTCGGCGGGCACGCCCTGGCCCGCGGCCGGGACGGACGGGCGTTGGCGCTAGCCGGCGAAGATCCCGAGGCGGTGGCTGACGCCCTGGTCGGGCTGGCCGCTGACGCTCTCGGAGTGGGCCGCTTCACGGTGTCGACGGCTCTGCTGGCCCGCGTCGATGCGCTGCCGGAGGCGCGCAGCAGCGCGGCTGGCCGGCTGGCGGTTCGCCGCGGCTGGGTGGGTGCGGAGCTGGCGATGGCCACCGGCGACGGCCCCGCAGCGGTGCGCTACGCACGGTCGGCGCTGGAGCTGACCACTGAACTCACGGCGCGACACCGGGTGAAGAGCCAGGTGGTGCTGGCGGCCGCCCTGTGCTGTGCGGGCAGCCCGGAGCGGGCGCGGGACGTCGCCGACACCGCACTGGAGGCTGCGGGTCGACTGGGTCTGGTTCCGCTGCGGTGGGCGCTGGCCTGCTTGCTGGTCGACGTCGGCAGTGCGACGCACACGTCCGAGCAGGTCCGCGCCATTCGGGAACACTGCGACGAGGTGGTCCGCCGGCGCGGGGGGAATTGGCAGTGACTCTGGCGACCCTGATGACCCTGGCGGTCAGCGGTAGCCGTCCGCCTCCGAAGTGGCCTGGTTGAGCGAGGCGTCGGCGTAGCCGCGACAGTAATCCCAGGTCACATAGCTGTCCGGTTCGGGATCGTAGGCGGGTTCGTGCGGCCGGACGGTGCCGTCGACAAGCAGTTGCAGCAGGTTGGCGCGCAGCATGTCCCAGTCGTGATAGTGGTCCTGCTGACAATCGTCGCAACACACCACCAAACCGCGAAGTCCCCGGTGCGCCAACAGTGCTTCGTAGACCGCCAGGTCGGCCAGGTCGGCTTCCACGGCGGTGCGTTCCTGGGGGTCCAGGGGCTGGCCCGGTTCGACTGCGTCCAGCGCGGCTGACGGGTCATGCGGGTCGTCGGCGAACGGGTCGGGCGGTAAGCCGGGTGGCATGTGGTCACGCACGCCTAATAGCGTACGCAGTCGCTCTCACGGAACGCCAGCGGCCGGGGCCCGTTGGCCGGTCGCGCGGCGCAGTCGGTGGGGGGTCCGATACCTGCGCCGCAGCACGATTAGGATGGCTTGAATCAACCCGGCTGCGTATGTGGAGGCTCCCGATGTCCATTGGTGACGCCAGCGCCCTGACCCTCAGTCCGTACGCCGGCCTGCTCGACGACACGATGCCGACCGGTGGCGACAACCCCGCCAAGATCGCCATGTTGGGGCTGACTTTCGACGACGTCCTGCTGCTTCCGGCCGCCTCCGATGTGGTTCCGGCCACCGCCGACACCGCCAGCCAGCTGACCCGCAAGATCCGGCTGCGGGTGCCGCTGGTCAGCTCCGCGATGGACACCGTCACCGAGGCCCGGATGGCGATCGCCATGGCCCGTGCCGGCGGGATGGGTGTGCTGCACCGCAACCTGCCGGTCACCCAGCAGGCCGCCCAGGTGGAGACCGTCAAGCGGTCGGAGGCCGGGATGGTCACCGACCCGGTGACCTGCTCACCGGAGAACACCCTGGCCGAGGTGGACGCGCTGTGCGCCCGGTTCCGGATCTCCGGCTTGCCGGTCGTCGATAACGATGGGCAGCTCGTCGGGATTATTACCAACCGGGATATGCGCTTCGAGGTCGACCAGGACAAGCCGGTCGCCGAGGTGATGACCAAGGTGCCGTTGATCACGGCCCAGCGGGGGGTGTCCGCTGACGCCGCGCTGGGGCTGCTGCGCCGCTACAAGATCGAGAAGCTGCCGATCGTCGACGGGCACGGCAAGCTCACCGGCCTGATCACCGTCAAGGACTTCGTCAAGACCGAGCAGCACCCGCTGGCCACCAAGGACGGTGATGGCCGGCTGCTGGTCGGGGCCGCGGTCGGTGTCGGCGACGACGCGTGGGTGCGGGCGATGACGCTGGCCGACGCCGGGGTCGACGTGCTGATCGTGGACACCGCGCACGCGCACAACCGACTGGTGCTCGACATGGTCAGCAAACTCAAGGCCGAAGTGGGTGAGCGGGTCGAGGTGGTCGGCGGCAACGTGGCCACCAGGAGCGGGGCCGCGGCGCTGGTCGATGCCGGCGCCGACGCGGTCAAGGTCGGGGTCGGTCCCGGGTCGATCTGCACCACCCGGGTGGTGGCCGGGGTGGGCGCACCGCAGATCACCGCGATCCTGGAAGCGGTAGCGGCTTGTCGGCCGCATGGGGTGCCGGTGATCGCCGACGGTGGGCTGCAGTACTCCGGGGACATCGCTAAGGCGCTGGCTGCCGGCGCGTCGACGGCGATGCTCGGTTCACTGCTGGCCGGCACCGCTGAGTCGCCGGGTGAGCTGATCTTCGTCAACGGCAAGCAGTTCAAGAGCTACCGGGGGATGGGGTCGCTGGGCGCGATGGCAGGACGAGGTTCGTCTGGAGGAGTCGGCAAGTCGTACTCCAAGGACCGCTACTTCCAAGACGATGCCCTGTCCGAGGACAAGCTGGTGCCGGAGGGCATCGAGGGCCGGGTGCCGTTCCGCGGTCCGCTGTCGACGGTGATCCACCAGCTCACCGGCGGTCTGCGGGCGGCGATGGGATACACCGGCTCACGGACCATCGAAGCACTGCAGCAGGCGCAGTTCGTGCGGATCACCGCGGCCGGCCTGAAAGAGAGCCACCCGCACGACATCACCATGACCGTCGAAGCGCCCAACTACTACGAGCGCTGACGGAGACCCACATGCGTGACATGGTTGAGATCGGCATGGGCCGGACCGCCCGCCGTACCTATGAACTCAGCGACATCAACATCGTGCCGGCACGGCGCACCCGCTCGTCGCAGGATGTGTCGACCGCCTGGCAGCTCGACGCCTACCGGTTCGAGATCCCGGTCGTCGCCCACCCCACCGACGCGTTGGTGTCACCGGAGTTCGCCATCGAGCTGGGCCGGCTCGGCGGGCTCGGGGTGCTCAACGGCGAGGGGTTGATCGGCCGGCACGCCGACGTCCAGGAGAAGGTCGCGCAGGTTGTGGAGGTGGCCGCGGCCTCGGACTCCGAATCGGCGCCGATCCGGTTGCTGCAGCAGTTGCACGCCGCGCCGCTGGACCCCGAACTACTGGGTGCGGCGGTGACCCGCATCCGCGAGGCCGGGGTGACCACCGCGGTGCGAGTCAGCCCGCAGAACGCCCGGGCGCTGACCCCGGCGCTGGTCGCCGCCGGCATCGACCTGCTGGTGATCCAGGGCACCATCATCTCCGCCGAACGGGTGGCCCAGACTCCGAACGGGGCTGGTGAGCCTCTCAATTTGACGACGTTCATCTCCGAGCTCGACATCCCGGTGGTGGCCGGTGGGGTGCTCGACCACCGCACCGCGCTGCACCTGATGCGCACCGGGGCGGCCGGGGTGATCGTCGGCTACGGCTCCACGTCCGGGGTGACCACCTCCGATGAGGTGCTGGGTATTTCCGTACCGATGGCCACCGCGATCGCCGACGCCGCCGCGGCGCGGCGCGAATACCTCGACGAGACCGGTGGCCGCTACGTGCATGTGCTGGCCGACGGGGACATCCACACCTCCGGTGAACTGGCCAAGGCCATCGCGTGCGGCGCCGACGCGGTGGTGCTGGGCACGCCGCTGGCGGGTGCGGCCGAGGCGCTGGGCGACGGCTGGTTCTGGCCGTCGGCAGCCGCGCACCCGTCCCTGCCGCGCGGGGCGCTGATGCAGGTCGCCTACGGCGAGCGTCCGTCGCTGGACCAGGTGCTCAACGGGCCGTCCGACGACCCGTTCGGCTCGCTGAACCTGGTCGGCGGGCTGCGCCGCTCGATGGCCAAGGCGGGTTACTGCGATTTGAAGGAATTCCAGAAGGTCGGCCTGACCGTCGGGTCCTGATTTCGGCGTGCTCATCGTCGCCCAACGCAGAAAATCGTGGCGGAAATTCGGATGCCATAATGATCCGATGGAACCCGATTATGACGTCCTGATCATCGGTTCGGGCTTCGGCGGTAGCGTCAGCGCGCTGCGACTGACCGAGAAGGGCTACCGCGTCGGGGTGTTGGAGGCGGGCCGCCGCTTTGCCGACGCGGACTTCGCCAAGAACTCGTGGCATCTGCGCGAGTTTCTCTGGGCACCGAAATTGGGCTGCTACGGCATCCAGCGGATTCACCTGCTCAACAACGTCATGGTGCTGGCCGGCGCCGGGGTGGGCGGCGGATCACTGAACTACGCCAACACCCTGTACGTGCCGCCGGAGCCGTTCTTCGCCGACAAGCAGTGGGCGCACATCACCGACTGGCGCGCCGAACTCATGCCGCACTACGACCAGGCGCAACGGATGCTGGGCGTGGTCAAGAACCCGACGTTTACCGACGCCGACCGGATAGTCAAGCAGGTCGCTGACGACATGGGTGTCGGTGACACGTTCACCCCCACCCCGGTCGGGGTGTTCTTCGGAGCCGACGGTGCCAAGACCCCGGGCAAGGCCGTGGCCGACCCGTATTTCGGCGGCGTCGGCCCGGCGCGCACCGGGTGCATCGAGTGCGGCGAGTGTATGACCGGTTGTCGCTGGGGGGCCAAGAACACCCTGGTGAAGAACTACCTGTATCTAGCGGAATCCGCTGGCGCACAGGTGCATCCGATGACGACGGTGACTGCGTTCGAGCAGGGCCCCGATGGGGTGTGGCAGGTGCGCACCGCACGCACCGGCTTATCGCCGCGCCGCCGCCACAAGACTTTCACCGCACGGTATCTGGTGCTGGCGGCCGGTACCTACAACACCCAGAAGCTGCTGTTCAAGATGCGCGACGCTGGAAAGCTAGCCAAGCTGTCAAATCAGCTGGGGGTCCTGACCCGCACCAACTCCGAGTCGATCGTCGGCGCCGCGACGATGACCGTCAACCCCGACCTCGACCTGACGCACGGGGTGGCGATCACGTCGTCGATCCACCCCACCGCCGACACCCACGTCGAGCCGGTCCGGTACGGCAAGGGCTCCAACGCGATGGGGCTGTTGCAGACCCTGATGACCGACGGCCCAAGCCCGGAGGGCCCAAAAAGCTCAGACGTCCCGCGCTGGAAGCAACTGCTGGGGCAGGGCGGTGAGAACCCCGCCCGGATCATGCGAATGCTGAACCCGCGGCAGTGGAGCGAGCGCACGGTGATCGCGCTGGTGATGCAGCACCTGGACAACTCGATCACCACGTTCGCCAAGCGCGGCAAACTCGGCTTCCGGCGGATATCGAGCAAGCAGGGCCACGGCGAACCCAACCCGACCTGGATCCCGGTCGGCAACGAGGTCACCCGCCGCATCGCCGCCAAGATCGACGGGGTGGCCGGTGGCACCTGGGGCGAGTTGTTCAACATCCCGCTGACCGCGCACTTCCTCGGCGGCGCGGCGATCGGCGACAGTCCCGAGCATGGCGTGATCGACCCGTACCAGCGGGTATACGGCTATCCGACGCTGGCGGTCGCCGACGGCGCTGCGGTCTCGGCCAACCTGGGGGTCAACCCGTCACTGTCGATCACCGCGCAGGCCGAGCGGGCCGCGTCGCTGTGGCCGAACAAGGGTGAGACTGACCAGCGGCCGGCGCAGGGCCAGCCGTACCGGCGGTTGGCGCCCATTGCGCCCGAACATCCCGTCGTACCCGCGGCCGCACCGGGCGGGTTGCGCTGGCTGCCGATCGACCCGGTCAACTCGACGGGCTAACTGGACTCAATCAAGCCCGGGGGCCGCGGTCGGGGGACTGTTCCCGGTGCAGTGACGATGAAAGGACCGCCGGTGTCCAGGTGGGCCAGGTCGGGCAGCCGATGGTCTGGCCGGCGACCACGGTGGCGACGATTCGCGGCCCTTCACCGGCATTGTTGTAAATCAGTGCGCTGTCAGATTCGACGATCCCTTCGGCCACTAGGTCCCAAAGGCGACGGTATCGCTGGCGGATCTTGTCCTCGGGTACGTCGTGGCCGCCAGCTTCGACCCGGTAGCGGACGCGCTTGACCGCGAGGTCCTCGGGCACCAGCAGCACATGCATCACGACCCGATAGCCTGCAGCCTGCGCATCGCGAATGAGGTCCACTTTGGAACGGTGCGAAAACACCGTCTCGGCGATGAACGGACGCCGCAACCCCAGGAGATACGCTCTGGTATCGGCGGCAGCGGCGGCAGCCTGGTAGGCGTGGGCAGACGGATCGGCAGGCCAGCGTTCCTTGGCGATGTCATCAGCGTTGACGAACACACTGCTCGGTGTAATCGCTGCCAATACCTGGGCCACGAACGTCGTTTTGCCGCCGCCGTTTGGGCCGGCAACCACATCAAGCCGGCTCACCGCGAGCGACCGGGTTCAGCGCGGCACAACCGTTGTTCCGTCCGGCCGGTACTCAACGATCTGTCCAGCGTCATCAAGCCCCACCGAACGAAGTCCGCGGGCAGCGAGGTCGGCCCGAAAATTCGTGCGCGCCACCTGCTCCTCGATGGCGGCGTTGATCTCGGCGTTGAGGACCGCACTTTCGTCAGCTGTCAGTTCGTTCATGTCGAGTTCGCCGGCGAAGGCGGCTTCAACACGACGCCGCGAAGCGCTGAACCCGCTGGACACCGCACGCCCGACCCGTGTCCAATGGTCGAGTTGTTGCTTCGCGGATCGGCCCTGGCGTTCCCCCTCGATGGCCGCACTGTCCGCCAGGTCCGCCGCAACCCGCATCACGCGATCGGCAACTTTAGCCATGGCATTTCTCCATCGTGTGTAGCAAATTGCTACAAATATAGCAGATAGCTACCCGGTCGTCGTCAGCCGCCTCGTCGGATCGGAGCCCGGCCGCGCGGTTGTGTCGGCTGCGGGGTTGTCACCGATGGGGCCGGAATCTCCCTGGTGATCGGGGCGCCCATGCTCACGGTGATCGCCTCGCCATGGTGGGCGAGCTGCAGTGGTTCACCCGCGCGCAGGGTGTAGGTCGCCGCCGATGGCGTGATCTCGACGGCGAGGCGTTGTGTCCACTTGGTGATGGTGAACGCAAGCCGGGTCAGCGGGTCGGGCAGACGCGGGGCGAATGTGAGGGCGCCGTTTTGGTCGCGCATGCCGCCCAGCCCGGCGATCAGCGCGATCCAGCTGCCGGCAAGGGAGGCCATGTGCAGCCCGTCACGAGTGTTGTGTTCCAGGTCGTCGAGGTCCATCAGGGCGGCCTCGCCAAGGTAGTCATACGCCAGCGCGGTATGGCCGACCTCGGCGGCGATGACCGCCTGGGTGCAGGCGGACAGGGAGGAGTCCCGGACGGTGAGTGGTTCGTAGTAGGCGAAGTTGCGGGCTTTCTGCTCGGGGGTGAAGGCGTCGGTGCGACGGTGCATGGCCAGGACCAGATCGGCCTGCTTGAGCACTTGTTTGCGGTACAGATCGAAGTACGGGTAATGCAACAGCAGCGGGTAGTGGTCGGCGTTGGTGCCGGCGAAATCCCAGACCTGATGGGTGGTGAAGCCGTCGGCCTGCGGGTGGACACCCAGTACCTCGTCGTAGGGGATGTACATGGCCTCGGCGGCAGTTCGCCATCGGGCGATCTCCGCCGCATCGATACCGAGTGCGCTCACGCGATCCGGATGACGCTCGGCGGCATCGGCGGCAGCGCGCAAATTCTGTTGTGCCATCAGGTTGGTGTAGACGTTGTTGTCGGCGATCGCGCTGTACTCGTCGGGGCCGGTGACCCCGTCGATACGAAAACGGTCGTCGATGTCATAGTGGCCAAGGCACGCCCACAGCCGGGCGGTTTCGGTGAGCAGTTCGAGACCGATGTCCCGTTCGAATGCGTCGTCACCGGTGGTATCGCAGTACCGGATGACGGCGTCGGCGATCGCTGCGTTGATGTGGAACGCGTCGGTGCCCGCCGGCCAGTAGCTGGAGCATTCTTCGCCGTGGATGCTGCGCCACGGGAATGTCGCACCGGTCAACCCGAGCTGGGTGGCTCGTGCGGTGGCCAGCGCCAAGGTGGAGTGTCGCCAGCGCAGCGCCTGGGCGGCTGCGTCGGGGGCGACCTGGGTCAGCACCGGCAGCACATAGGCTTCGGTGTCCCAGAAGCTGTGCCCGAAGTATCCGGGTCCGGTGAGTCCTTTCGACGGGATCGCCCGGCCCTCCGCCCGGGAGCCGGCCTGCAGGATGTGGAACAGCGAGAACCGCACCGCCTGCTGGATCTCGGGGTCGCCGTCGAGTTCGATGTCGGCGCGCGCCCAGAATTCGTCAAGGTAGCCGCGCTGCTCAGCGCACAGGCCGTCCCAGCCGGTCTGTTGTGCGCCGGCCAGGGCGGCGTCGGCCTGATCGCGCACCGCGGGTATTGAGCGGTGCTCCGACCATCCGTAGGCGACGAACTTGTCCAACTTGAGCCGATCCCCGTGTTTCAGTTCTGCGGTGATGGTTACCCGGCCCAGGTGCGGGAAGGTTTCGGAGTCCACCGCTGTGTCGGCGGGGCCGTCGACGACGTGCTCCATCACCGCGGCGATGCACAGCCCACTCTCCGTCGTGGAATGCACCAGCCCCGCCCGGGTGCCCTTGGATGCGTGTTCGCGGGCGATCAGCGGCGGGAGTTCCGGCAGCCCCGCCCTCGGGTCACCGGGCGGCGGGGCGGGCAGCTCTTCGTTGGCGACGAGCTCCGACTGGACCACCACTCGCACCGCACCGTCGATGGCCTCGACCTGATAGCGGATCGCAGCGATCGACCGCTGCACCAACGACACCAGCCGGGTCGAGGACACCCGCACCGCACACCCGGCCGGCGATACCCAGTCGGTGCTCCGGTGCAGGACGCCGTCCCGAAAATCCAGCCGCCACTCGTGCGCGTCCAGCCGCCCGTAGGTGACGTCGAACGGTTCGTCGTCGACAAGCAGGCGAATCAGCTTGCCGTTGGTCACATTGGTGATGACCTGCCCGGACTCGGGATAGCCGTAGCCGGGCTCGGCATACG
>JBDTKT010000188.1:0-7140 GCA_039935195.1 Mycobacterium sp. | reverse complement strand
GTCCGAACCACCCACACGGTCATCGGCCTGCTCGCCGGCTCGGCGGAACACGGAGATGTCGCACAGCGGTGGCGTATTCGCACCGAGGCGGAGATCACCGCCGACGAGTTGGCGTTGACGCTCGACGGGCTGATGGGCGATGAGGGCGAACAGCTGACCGGTGCCGCCGCGTTGTCGACGGTGCCGTCGGTGCTGCATGAGGTGCGGCTGATGCTGGATCAATACTGGCCGTCGGTGCCGTCGGTGTTGATCGAGCCGGGCGTGCGCACCGGGATTCCGCTGTTGGTCGACAACCCCAAGGAAGTGGGCGCCGACCGGATCGTCAACTGCCTGGCGGCCTTTCATAAATTCAAGACGGCGGCCATCGTCGTCGACTTCGGTTCGTCGATATGCGTCGATGTGGTGTCGGCCAAGGGGGAGTTCCTGGGTGGCGTTATCGCGCCGGGGGTCCAGATCTCCTCGGATGCCGCAGCGGCGCGGTCGGCGGGGCTGCGCCGTGTCGAACTGACCCGGCCCCGCTCGGTGGTCGGCAAGAACACCGTCGAATGCATGCAATCCGGTGCGGTATTCGGGTTCGCGGGGCTCGTCGACGGTCTGATCCGCCGGATCCGCGACGACAGCGCCGTGGGCCTCGCCGGGGCCGACGTCACAGTGGTGGTCACCGGGCATACCGCCCCGCTGTTGCTGGCGGATCTGGAAACCGTCGACCATTACGACGCGAACCTGACCCTGGACGGCCTGCGGCTGGTGTTCGAACGCAACCGGGACAGTCAGCGCGGCCGGCTCCGCACGGCCCGCTGACCGGCGAGGTCACCTGCGGCAACGGCGCCGTCAGCGCGGACGGCAAGACCAACCCATCGCGGGTGTTCCTCTAAAGTGGCACGTCGTGAGCTCTGCCGATACCCCAGATATGTCGCGGGACGAAGAATCCGACCTTCCCGAGCAGTTCCGGATTCGTCGTGACAAACGAGCGCGGTTGCTCGCCGACGGTCGCGACCCGTATCCGGTGGCGGTGCAGCGCACCCACACCCTGGCGCAGGTTCGGGCCGGCTACCCCGACCTGGCTATCGACACCGGCACCGGCGATGTCGTCGGAGTCGCCGGTCGCGTGGTGTTTATCCGCAACTCCGGCAAGCTGTGTTTCGCCACCCTGCAGGAGGGGGACGGGACCCAGCTGCAGGTGATGATCAGCCTGGCCGGGGTGGGCGAGCAGGAACTGCAGAACTGGAAGGCCGATGTCGACCTTGGCGACATTGCCTACGCGCACGGCGAGGTGATCAGCTCACGCCGCGGTGAGTTGTCGGTGCTCGCCGATTCCTGGCAGATCGCGTCGAAGTCGCTGCGCCCGCTGCCGGTCGCGCACAAGGAGATGAGCGAGGAGTCCCGGGTTCGGCAACGCTACGTCGATCTGATCGTCCGCCCCGAGGCGCGGGCGGTGGCACGGCAGCGGATCGCGGTGGTGCGTGCGGTGCGGAATGCCTTAGAGCGGCGCGACTTCTTGGAGGTCGAGACCCCGATGCTGCAGACGCTGGCCGGCGGTGCGGCCGCTCGGCCGTTCGTCACCCATTCCAACGCCCTCGACGCCGACCTGTACCTGCGGATCGCGCCGGAGTTGTTCCTCAAACGGTGCATTGTCGGCGGCTTCGACAGGGTCTTCGAGCTGAATCGCGTGTTCCGAAACGAAGGCGCCGATTCCACCCATTCTCCGGAGTTCTCGATGCTGGAGACCTATCAGGCGTATGGCACCTACGACGATTCCGCGGTGGCGACCCGCGAAATCATTCAACAGGTCGCCGACGAGGCGATCGGAACCCGGCAACTGCCGATGCCCGACGGCAGCGTCTATGACATTGACGGTGAATGGGCGTCGATACAAATGTATCCGTCGCTGTCGGCCGCGCTCGGTGAGGAGATCACCCCCGCTACGCCGGCGCAGCGACTGCGCGCCATCGCTGAGCGCCTCGACGTGCAGATTCCCGAAGACCGCGGCTACGGCCACGGAAAGTTGGTCGAGGAACTGTGGGAGCACACGGTCGGCAATGCATTGCGGGCACCCACATTCGTCAGGGATTTCCCGGTGGAGACGACCCCATTGACCCGCCAGCACCGCAGCATCGACGGCGTCACCGAGAAGTGGGATCTGTACATGCGGGGTGTGGAATTGGCCACGGGTTACTCCGAACTGATCGATCCGGTGGTGCAGCGCGACCGGTTTGCGGCACAGGCGCGCGCCGCGGCGGCCGGCGACGATGAGGCGATGTTGCTCGACGAGGACTTTCTGGCCGCGATGGAGCACGGAATGCCGCCCTGCACCGGTACCGGAATGGGCATCGACCGCCTGCTGATGGTGTTGACAGGCCTGGCAATTAGGGAGACGGTTTTGTTCCCGATTGTTCGCCGCGTCAACTGAACCGAGCCGGTCGATAGTGGCCGTGTTGAATTCATCCAATTTTTATGGCAGATTAGTCGCCGGGGCATAGAGCCGGCTTTGCGCGTAGTTCGCGCACGGAAAAATTAATGTAGGGGTGAGCCAATGGCAAAAAAAGTGACCGTCACCTTGATCGACGATTTCGACGGTGAGGGTGCCGCCGATGAGACGGTCGAATTCGGGATCGACGGGGTTGCATACGAGATCGATCTTTCCAGCAAGAATGCGGCGAGACTGCGTAACGAGCTGAAGCAATGGGCCGAGGCGGGCCGCCGGGTCGGCGGTCGGCGTCGTGGGCGTTCGGGCGCCGGTCGCCGCGGGGTGATCGACCGGGAGCAAAGCGCCGCGATCCGGGAGTGGGCTCGTCGCAACGGGCACAATGTATCGACGCGGGGCCGCATCCCCGCCGACGTCATCGATGCATTCCACGCGGCGACCTGACCCGCACTGACCAAGACCGACCGGTCCGGCACCTTCGTCGAAGGTGCCGGACCGGCGTCGTTTTCGCTCGAAGCGAACTAGTCGACGGTCGCCGGCGGAAACGATTTTTGATTTCGGAGCGTTGCGACGTGTACAGGTGCTTTATGCAGGGGTGTGCACGCGTCCCGTCCGGCGCACAACGCGGATGGCCGACCATTAGAGTGGGCGGCAGGTACGCGACGCAGATCCGATGCCGACCAAAGTACCGATGGTGAGGGAGAGCAGGTAACCGCCGATGTTCGAAAGATTTACCGACCGCGCTCGTAGGGTTGTCGTCCTGGCTCAAGAAGAGGCCCGGATGCTCAACCACAATTACATCGGGACCGAACACATCCTGTTGGGCCTGATCCACGAGGGCGAGGGTGTGGCGGCCAAGTCGCTCGAGTCGCTGGGGATCTCCCTGGAGGGGGTGCGCAGCCAGGTCGAGGAGATCATCGGCCAGGGGCAGCAGGCGCCGTCCGGGCACATCCCGTTCACGCCGCGCGCCAAGAAGGTTCTCGAGCTCTCACTGCGTGAGGCCCTGCAACTCGGCCACAACTACATCGGGACCGAGCACATCCTGTTGGGTCTGATCCGCGAGGGCGAGGGGGTGGCCGCCCAGGTGCTGGTCAAACTCGGCGCCGACCTGACTCGGGTGCGCCAGCAGGTGATCCAGTTGCTCTCCGGCTACCAGGGCAAGGAGGCTGCCGAGGCCGGCACCGGTGGCCGGGGAGGAGAATCGGGTTCCCCCTCCACCTCCCTGGTGCTCGACCAGTTCGGCCGCAACCTCACCGCCGCGGCCATTGAGGGCAAGCTCGACCCGGTCATCGGCCGGGAGAAGGAAATTGAGCGCGTGATGCAGGTGCTCTCCCGGCGTACCAAGAACAACCCGGTGCTTATCGGTGAGCCCGGGGTCGGCAAGACAGCGGTCGTCGAGGGACTGGCCCAAGCGATCGTGAACGGCGAGGTTCCCGAGACGCTGAAGGACAAACAGCTCTACACGCTGGACCTCGGCTCGTTGGTGGCGGGCAGTCGCTACCGCGGTGACTTCGAGGAGCGGCTGAAGAAAGTCCTCAAGGAGATCAACACCCGCGGTGACATCATCCTGTTCATCGATGAGCTGCACACGCTGGTCGGGGCAGGTGCCGCTGAAGGTGCGATCGACGCCGCGTCGATCCTCAAACCCAAGCTGGCCCGCGGGGAACTGCAGACGATCGGCGCCACCACCCTCGACGAGTACCGCAAGTACATCGAGAAGGACGCCGCCCTGGAGCGCCGCTTCCAGCCGGTGCAGGTCGGCGAGCCCACCGTGGCGCACACCATCGAGATTCTCAAGGGCCTGCGGGACCGCTACGAGGCGCACCACCGGGTGTCATTCAGCGATTCGGCACTTGTCGCCGCGGCCACCCTGGCCGACCGCTACATCAACGACCGGTTCCTGCCGGACAAGGCGATCGACCTGATCGACGAGGCCGGTGCCCGGATGCGGATCCGCCGGATGACCGCGCCGCCGGACCTGCGCGAGTTCGACGAGAAGATCGCCGACGCCCGCCGCGAGAAGGAGTCGGCGATCGACGCGCAGGATTTCGAGAAGGCCGCCAACCTGCGCGACCAGGAGAAGCAACTCGTCGCGCAGCGTGTGGAGCGGGAGAAGCAGTGGCGTTCCGGTGATCTGGACACGGTGGCCGAAGTTGATGACAACGAGATCGCCGAGGTGCTGGGCAACTGGACCGGCATCCCGGTGTTCAAACTGACTGAGGCCGAGACCACCCGGTTGCTGCGCATGGAAGATGAGATCCACAAGCGGATCATCGGGCAAGACGATGCCGTGCGTGCCGTCTCTAAGGCCATCCGGCGCACCCGTGCGGGGCTCAAGGACCCGAAGCGGCCGTCCGGCTCGTTCATTTTCGCCGGCCCGTCCGGGGTCGGCAAGACCGAGCTGTCCAAGGCGCTGGCGGCGTTCCTGTTCGGCGACGACAACGCCCTCATTCAGATCGACATGGGTGAGTTTCACGACCGTTTCACCGCGTCGCGGCTGTTTGGTGCGCCGCCCGGCTACGTCGGCTACGAGGAGGGCGGTCAGCTCACCGAGAAGGTGCGGCGCAAGCCGTTCTCGGTGGTGCTGTTCGACGAGATCGAGAAGGCACACCAGGAGATCTACAACAGTCTGCTGCAGGTGCTCGAGGACGGTCGGCTCACCGACGGGCAGGGTCGCACGGTGGACTTCAAGAACACCGTGCTGATCTTCACGTCGAATTTGGGGACATCCGATATTTCTAAGGCCGTCGGGCTCGGGTTCACGCAGGGCGGCGGCGAGAGCAACTACGAGCGGATGAAGCTGAAGGTCAACGACGAGCTCAAGAAGCACTTCCGGCCGGAGTTCCTCAACCGCATCGATGACATCATCGTCTTCCACCAGCTGACCCAGGACGAGATCATCCAGATGGTCGACCTGATGATCGGTCGGGTGGCGACGCAGCTCAAGGCCAAGGACATGACGCTGGAGGTCACCGATAAGGCCAAGTCGCTGCTGGCCAAGCGCGGGTTCGACCCGGTGCTGGGGGCGCGTCCGCTGCGGCGCACCATCCAGCGCGAGATCGAGGACCAACTTTCCGAGAAGATTCTGTTCGATGAGATCCGTGCGGGCCACCTGGTCACCGTCGACGTGGACGACTGGGACGGCGAAGGGATCGGAGAGAACGTGGCGTTCACCTTCGCCGGAACTCTTCAGGAGCCGCCGGCAGACTTGGCGGAGGCGAGCGCGCACGGTGCGGCCGGGTCACACCGGGCGCCGTCCGGCGAGTAGCGCCGCCCAGTCATCCGGCGGGGCCGGCCGGCAGTGCCGGTCGGCCCTGGCCTGAGTTCGGCTCGCTAACGTTCGCCGGGCAGCAGTCCGAAGGCCTGCTTGGCGATCTGCAACACCCAGCTCCCGACACTCTTGCCGTGGTCGCGCGGCCAGTTCAACTGGAAACTGACCACCCATGGTTGTCCCGCGTGATCGACCGCGTACCAGCTGAACGTCAGATCCCCGGGCAAACCACCGGCTTTCGAGCCGATGTACGGCCACTGGGTGCGCTTCAGGGCGATGCCACGCACGGAGGCCATGATCTGTTTGACGGGCGCGGCCTTGCCCACTGCGCTGGCCTGCAGCGCGGCGTGCACACGGCAGATGTCCTCGGCGCTGCCATACCACTCCGCGCCGTACGCGGAGGCCGGGATGTGCGCACGATTCGGATCCGGTTCGTAGGGGCGGGAATTGGCTTGCTGCAGCAGGCGCGCGCGGTCGCGCGGCGAGCCGCGCTGCCACTGCTCCCGAAGATCGGGTTCACCCCAGCCGACTGAGAACAGCTCGTACATGGTGGGAAACGGCGTCATGCTGGCCGGGTCGTGATGGCCTGCGATGGCCAGCGCACGTTCGACGGCGTGCGTGCCCACCTTGGCGATCAGCATGTCGGTCGCCATGTTGTCACTGGTGGCGATCATCTTCTCGGCAGCCGTCCGTACCGAGACCTGGGACCCGTCGGGAAGCTCCTCCAGCCCGGATGACCCGACCACCTTGGCGCGGCTGGTGATGGTCAGCGGATCATTCCAGGACACCGTCCCGGCACGAACGGAATCGGCTACCGCCAGCAGTACGTAGAGCTTGAAAATTGATGCCAGCGGCAGGGATTCGCGAGTGTTGGTTCCCGCGACGGGCTTGCACACTCCGTTGTCGACCCGTGCTGCCTGGTACGAATACCGGGCGCCGGTCCGGCTCAGCACGGCATCGACGTCCTGCCAGGAGTGGATCCGCGGTGCCTTGGTGCTGGGCATGAACTGCTGCACCATCCCGGCGTCGTCGGTCCGGATCTCGATGTCCTGGTGGGCGCCGTAGGAGGTGTTCAGGTGCAGGATGGCGGTCGCGGCCCGGATGTCGACGCCGGCCAACTCGAACGGACGGTCCCACCACAGCGACTCCATTGTGGTGACCACTTCGTCGACCATGTCGGGAGCGGCCAGTGTGCGGACCCCGACGGGACCGATGGGCCAGTCGGAGTTGAGCATGTCCATCGTCTGCCTGGCCCGCAGACCGGGCGGGGTACGGGTATTGATGACCACCCCGCCTTCGCCTGCGCTTGCGGGCAGTGCGGGGGCGGGGGAGCAACCGGCGGTCGATCCGGCGGCCAGCGTGACGACGGCCGTCCACGCCGCCACGTACCGCCGCACCGGACTACGCCTTGGCGACGGTTCCGGCAACGTCCAACACGACCTCG
>JBDTKT010000187.1:0-7920 GCA_039935195.1 Mycobacterium sp. | reverse complement strand
GGTCCGGGTCGAGCTGTCGGCCCCGGCGCGCGGCCGGACGGTCGCGGTGTGGGACGCCGCGGGGCCCAACGCACAGATCGGTGTCGACGTCGACCCGGCGGTGTTCTTCGACCGGTTCGTCGAGCGCGTCGGCGCGCTCGCCCGCCGGTTGGGCTGACGCCGGGCTACTCGTAGATTCCCTCCAGGTACCACTGCCGTCGGCGGTAACACAGCAACAGTGCCGCCCCGGGCTCCCCGTCCAGCAGCGCCTGAACGCGGGCGGTGCGGCCCGAACCCGAACCCGACCCCGCCCCCGACCCCGCCCGGTCCGGGTCCCACCATCGCTCGTCGACCAGCCAGGGCCCGGCCCACCAGCGCAGCCGGTCGTCGCGGCCCCGGGCGACCAGCCGCGCCGGGGCGGCGGAGAACAGTCCCCGACTGGTCACCCGGACCGGGTTGTGTTCGGTGTCGAGCAGCTCCACCGGATCGTCGAGCAGCACCGCCGGTGACGGTTCGGGCAGCCGGCCCGGCCAGGGCCAGCGGGGGTCGTCCCGCGGGACCGGCTCGTCACCCAGCTGAGTCAGGGTGATGCGCTCGGCCGGGCCACGCCCGCCGGACAGCACCGGCACCCGCACCGCCTCCGGACCGAGCAAGCCCTGAACTCGCACCAGTGCCCGGCGGGCACGCAGCCGGTCCTCCTCGCCGGGGCCGCCCCACAACGGCAGTTGCAGCGCCTCCGTCGCCGACAGCACTTCCAGCGGCTCCAACCGCAGCAGCGTCACCGCAGCGGTGGGCCGGTCCCGGGTAACGCGGGCGTTGAGCCAGCCGTCCAGTTGCCAGCGCACCCGGTCGGCGGTGGCGTCCTCGGTCAGCGGCTCGACGCACCGCCACACCCGGGTGAGCTCCTCGCCGGTGGCGGTGACGGCGTGAATGGCCAGCCGGGTGCAACCGATCCCGGCGCTCATCAGCGTCTGGTGCAGCACCCGGGCCAGCGACCGGCCGGCGAACGCCGCGGCATCGACCCGGTCGATCGGCGGATCGCAGTGCAGCACGGCATCGAGGTCCGGCGGTGGTTCCCGACCCGCCGGACCACGCTCCGGCTCACCGCGAGCCAACCGGTGCGCGACGACCGCGTCGGCGCCGAACCGTGATGTCACATCGGTGCGGGACAGCGCGGCGAACTGGCCGATGGTACGAATACCCAACCGCCACAGCAGATCCACCAGGCTGTCCCGGCCCGGTCCGGACAGGCTGGGCTCGACGGCCAGTTGCCGGATCGACAGCTCCGACAGAAACCGTGCGTCACCGCCCGGCTCCACCACCCGGCCGGCGCGCGCGGCGAACACCGCGGTGGAGAGCCGGTCGGCGATCCCGACCTGGCATTCGACGCCGGCCACCGCACTCACAGCCACCGCATCGACTAGGCGTTCGGCCGCCTGCTGTTCGGAGCCGAACGCCCGGGCCGCACCGCGCACCGACAACACCAGCAGGCCGGGCCGCAGCACCTCGGCACGGGGCACCAGATCGTCCACCGCGGCGATCACCGGCTCGAAGAGTCGGGCGTCCCGGTCGGTGTCAGCGGCCACCACGTGCAACTGCGGACAGCGGGCCGCCGCCTCCCGGCGCCGCAGCCCGCGCCGCACCCCCGCCGCGCGGGCGGTCGCCGAGCAGGCGATCACCCGGTTGGCCAGGGTGACCGCGACCGGGTCGGTCCCGGTCAGGCCCGCGGCGGCCGCCGCGGCGACCGCCGGCCAGTCCATGCACCAGATCGCCAGTACCCGGGAGGCCACCGGAGGACTACCCGGTCCGCGTCCGGACAACCGTCCGCCCCCGCGCCCGCACCCCGAGTCGCACCGCACTGATCCGCCCGAACCCGGGAATCGCGCACGTCGTCTCATAACTGCGCACCCGGGCCTCCAGTCGCAGCGCCGCACCCGGCCAATCGCCGCCGACGATCAGCAGGGTGCACCCGTGCTGGCGGGCGCGGGCCGTCACCGCCCGGGCCCGCGCCGGCGGCACCGAACGCCCGCCCAGCCCCAGCACCACCAGATCCATGCCATCGACCAGCACCGCGGCAACCTCCACCGGGTCACTGCCGGGGTCGGGGATCACCGCGAGCCGGCTCAGGTCGGCGCCCAGTTCCGCCGCGGCCAGCAACCCGATGTCCGGTTGGCCGACGATAGCCACGTTTCCCCCGGCGGCCGTCACCGCGGCCACCATGCTCAGCTCCAGCGACCTGGCCCCCGACAGCACCGCCACCGTCCCCCGCGGCAACCCGGCGGGCAGCGTCTCGGCCAGCAGCGACGGGACCGGCAGCGAGGTCGCCGGCACCGGCAGCGGGTCATCCCCGACGGCCGCGCCGCGCCAGCCGGGCCCCACCTTCCCGGCCACCGCAGCCATCTGGCGGCGCAGCTGTTTCAGCTGTTCAGCCCGGCTGTCGGGGCGCCGATCGGAAACAGCGGGCGCCGTCATGGTCTCCTCCGGGAAAGCTCGAACGTCGTTCGAACCTATGTTCGATATCGCTGAGTGAACACCCCCCCACCGACATCGTCAAACCGGGTCGTCACCGGCTTATCACCGACCTCGTACGTCACATCCGCACCGGCGTCAGAGGGATCCAGGAGGATCTAGCCCTTCCCGAAAGTGCTGGCATATGCGGTAGCACCGCCGATGTGATATCGCCTGCACCATCGTTTCCAAACTCACACCATGCCAAGTTCCCGATGCGTCAGTGCCGGGCGTGACTCAAGACCGGCCCGGGGCTCGGCTCACTCCCACTCGATGGTGCCGGGCGGCTTGCTGGTGACGTCCAGCACGACCCGGTTGACCTCGGGCACCTCGTTGGTGATGCGGGTGGAGATCCGCTCCAGCACCTCGTAGGGCACCCTGGTCCAGTCGGCGGTCATGGCGTCCTCGCTGGACACCGGTCGCAGCACGATCGGGTGCCCGTAGGTGCGGCCGTCGCCCTGCACACCGACCGAGCGGATGTCGGCCAGCAACACCACCGGACACTGCCAGATCTGGTGGTCCAGGCCGGCGGCGGTCATCTCCTCGCGGACTATCGCGTCGGCGTGGCGCAGGGTGTTCAGTCGCGCCGAGGTGACCTCGCCGACGATCCGAATTCCCAGGCCCGGCCCCGGGAAGGGTTGACGCCCAACGATTTCCTCCGGCAGACCCAACTCACGCCCGACCGCGCGAACCTCGTCTTTGAACAGCAGGCGCAGCGGCTCGACGAGGGCGAATTTCAGGTCATCGGGTAGGCCACCGACGTTGTGATGACTCTTGATGTTCGCGGTGCCGGCACCACCGCCGGATTCGACCACGTCCGGATACAGCGTGCCCTGCACCAGGAACTCGACATCGTTGTCCCCCTCGCCTTTCAGGGCATCGCGCACCGCCCCCTCGAAGGCGCGGATGAACTGCCGCCCGATGATCTTGCGCTTGCCCTCCGGGTCGGACACCCCGGTCAGCGCGTCGAGAAAAACGGCGGCCGCATCTATGGTGACCAGCCGCGCGCCGGTGGCGGCCACGAAATCGCGCTGCACTTGCTCCCGTTCGCCGGCACGCAGCAGTCCGTGGTCGACGAACACACAGGTCAGCCTCTCGCCGATGGCACGCTGCACCAGCGCCGCGGCCACCGCGGAGTCCACCCCGCCGGACAGCCCGCAGATCGCGTGGCCGTCGCCGATCTGCTCGCGCACCTGCCGAACCAGGGCGTCGGCGATGTTGGCCGTCGTCCACTGCGCGTCGATGCCGGCGAACTCGTGCAGGAACCGGCTGAGCACCTCTTGCCCGTACGGGGTGTGCATCACCTCCGGGTGGTACTGCACGCCGGCCAGCCGTCGGTCCCGGTCCTCGAACGCGGCCACCGCCGCACCCGTCGTGGTGGCCACCACCTCGAACCCGTCCGGTGCGACGGTCACCGCGTCGCTGTGGCTCATCCATACCGGTTGAGTGGCAGGCAGGCCCGAATGCAGTTCGCCGCCGCGGACTTCCAGCTCAGTGCGACCGTATTCACTGGTGCCGGTGTTCGCGACGGTGCCGCCGAGTGCCTGCGTCATGGCCTGGAAGCCATAGCAGATACCGAGCACCGGCACCCCCAGGTGTAGCAGCGCCGGATCCAATTGCGGTGCGCCGTCGGCGTACACGCTGGCCGGCCCGCCGGACAGCACGATCGCCAGCGGGTTGCGGGCCCGAATCTCCTCGACCGTGGCGGTGTGCGGAAGAACTTCGGAGAACACCCGCGCCTCCCGGACACGACGCGCAATCAGCTGGGCATACTGCGCGCCGAAGTCGATGACCAGGACAGGGCGGGGGGCGGCGGATTCCACGGACGTCGATTCTACCGACGCGCGGCCGCTTGGACCGACAGCGGGAAAACGCAACCGCTCCGACGGCACCCGTGGTGAAGTGGTACGGCCACGAACGAAAGGAAACCGAAGTGCTCGGTCTACCCGAAACGGTTCACGCCTGCCTCTTCGACCTCGACGGTGTGCTCACCGATACCGCGAGCGTGCACACCAAGGCGTGGAAGGCCACGTTCGATGCCTACCTGTCGAAGCGGGCCGAGCGCGACGGCGACAAGTTCGTCCCGTTCGATCCGGTGGCTGACTACCGAAAATTCGTCGACGGCAAGAAACGCGAAGACGGGGTGCGATCGTTTCTGGCCAGCCGGGATATCAAACTGCCCGACGGCGACCCGGACGACCCGATCGACGCCGAGACGGTGTACGGCCTGGGTAACCGCAAGAACGAGGCGTTCGGCAAAACGCTGCACGACGACGGCGTCAAGGTGTTCGACGGATCGCGACGCTACCTGCAGGCCGTCGCCGACGCCGGCCTGGTCAGCGCGGTGGTCTCGGCGAGCGCCAACGCCGGCGAGATCCTGGCGATGACCGGCCTGGACAAATTCATCGCCCGCCGCGTCGACGGCGTCACGCTGCGTGAAGAACACATCGCGGGCAAACCGGCGCCCGATTCGTTTCTGCGGGCGGCGCAGCTGCTGGAGGTTCCCCCGGGCGCAGCCGTCGTGTTCGAGGACGCGCTGTCCGGTGTGGCAGCCGGCCGCGCCGGCAATTTCGGCTTCGTGGTGGGTGTCGACCGAGTGGGCCAGGCCAAAGACCTGCTGGCCAACGGTGCCGACGTCGTGGTCACCGATCTCTCAGAACTGTTGTAGGAAGCGACTATGGTTTCTGACCAGAGCTTGTCCGTCGAACCGTGGCAGCTGCGCGAGTCGGGGCTCGATTTGGATCTGCTGGCGCAATCGGAGTCGTTGTTCGCCCTTTCCAACGGGCATATCGGGTTGCGCGGCAACCTCGACGAAGGCGAGCCGTACGCCCTGCCGGGTACCTATTTGAATTCGTTCCACGAGGTACGACCGCTGCCGTACGCCGAAGCCGGATACGGCTACCCGCAGGCCGGCCAGACCCTGATCAACGTCACCAACGGCAAGATCATCCGACTGATGGTCGACGACGAACCGTTCGACGTTCGCTACGGCGAACTGATCGACCACGAGCGGGTGCTCGACCTGCGGGCCGGAACACTGACCCGTCAGGCGCACTGGCGCTCGCCGACGGGCAAACAGGTCAAAGTGCGTTCCACCCGGCTGGTGTCGCTAGCCCATCGCAACGTCGCGGCGATCGAGTACATCGTCGAAGCGGTCGACGAATTCACCCGCATCACGGTGCAGTCCGAACTGGTCGCCAACGAGGATCTGCCGCCGACCTCCGGCGATCCGCGGGTCTCGGCCATCCTGGAGAACGCACTGGAGGCTGTCGACCAGGAGTACAACGAGCGCGGCGCGGTGCTGGTGCACCGGACCCGGGCCAGCGACCTGATGATGGCCGCCGGCATGAACCACGAAATTCAGGTGCCTGGGCGGGTTCAGGTCACGACCATGGCGATCCCCGATGTGGCCGGCACCACCGTGATTTGCGGACTCAAGCCGGGCGAACAGCTGCGCATCGTCAAGTTCCTGGCCTACGGCTGGTCCAGTGAGCGTTCCCGGCCGGCGCTGCGTGACCAGGTCATCGCCGGGTTGACCGGCGCCCGCTACAGCGGCTGGCAGGGGCTGTTGGATTCTCAGCGCGCCTACCTCGACGACTTCTGGGACGGCGCCGACGTCGAAGTCGACGGCGACCCGGACTGCCAGCAGGCGATCCGGTTCGCGTTGTTTCACATCCTGCAGGCCAGCGCCCGCGCCGAACATCGAGCGATCCCGTCCAAAGGTCTCACCGGAAGCGGCTATGACGGCCACACCTTCTGGGACAGTGAGAGTTTCGTTATTCCGGTGCTCATCTACACCGCACCGCACGCGGCGGCCGACGCGCTCCGCTGGCGGGCGTCGACACTGGATCTCGCCAAGGAGAGGGCCGCCGAGCTCGGCCTGGACGGGGCGGCGTTTCCCTGGCGGACGATCCGCGGGGAGGAGTGCTCGGGGTACTGGCCCGCCGGCACGGCTGCCTGGCATATCAACGCCGACATCGTCGCGGCGTTCGAGCAGTACCGGATCGTCACCGGCGACGAGTCGCTGGAGGAGGAGGGGCTGGCGGTGCTGATCGAAACCGCGCGGCTCTGGCGGTCACTCGGACACCACGACCGACACGGGGTGTGGCACCTCTACGGGGTAACCGGTCCCGACGAATACACCGCGGTCGTCCGGGACAACGTGTTCACGAATCTGATGGCGGCCCACAATCTGCGCACCGCGGCGGCGGCGTGCACCCGGCTTCCCGACGCCGCCTACGAACTGGGAGTCACCACCGAGGAGATGGCCGGCTGGCGGGATGCAGCCGACGCCGCGCACATTCCCTACGACGACGAGCTGGGTGTGCACCCGCAGTGCGAAGGATTCACCACCGGGCCGGAGTGGGACTTCGACGGGCGCACCGGCTACCCGCTGCTGCTGCACGAACCCTACGTGCGGCTGTACCCGGCACAGGTGGTCAAGCAAGCCGACGTGCTGTTGGCGATGCACTGGCGAAGCCACGCGTTCACCCCCGAACAGAAGGCACGCAACGTCGACTACTACGAGCGACGCACGGTGCGCGACTCGTCGCTGTCGGCATGCACCCAGGCGGTGCTGTGCGCCGAGGTCGGACACCTGGAGGTGGCCCACGACTACACCTACGAAACGGCCCTGATCGACCTGCGTGATCTGCACGGCAACACCCGCGAGGGTCTGCACATGGCATCCCTGGCCGGGGCGTGGACCGCGCTGGTCGCCGGCTTCGGTGGCCTGCGCGACGACGACGGCGTGCTGTCGCTTGACCCCGCGTTGCCCGAAGGAATCTCCCGGTTGCGGTTCCGGTTGCGGTGGCGTGGGTTTCGGCTCACCGTGAGCGCCACCCATCACGATGTCACCTACACCCTCCGCGACGGGCCCGACGGTCTGTTGACGATCCGGCATGCCGGTGAGGAGCTTGAGCTCAACACCCAGTCACCGACGAAAATCGCGGTGCGTCAGCGCGAGCCACTGCTGCCTCCCCCGACTCAGCCCCCCGGCCGCGCGCCAACCCACCGCTACACCTACGTGCGGTGACACGTAACACCGATGGGGTATCTCTCGCACCGAGGAGTCGAAAGCTACAGGAGTTCTGAGATGCCGTTGTCACATCCGTCCGCGTCCGAGGCGAACGACCGTCACCAGGTTGCGATCAATCCCATTTTCACCCGGGAGCCGATCCGCGTTTCGCGTAACACGATGCCGGACGGCGAACTCGACGCCGACACGAGCTATCAACTGGTGCACGACGAGTTGATGCTGGACGGTAACGCGCGATTAAACCTGGCGACCTTCGTCACCACCTGGATGGAGCCGCAGGCGCGAACCCTGATGAGCGAGTGCTTCGACAAGAACATGATCGACAAGGACGAATACCCGCGCACCGCCGAATTAGAGCGCAGGTGCGTGCGGATGCTGGCCGACCTGTGGCATGC
>JBDTKT010000186.1:0-9527 GCA_039935195.1 Mycobacterium sp. | reverse complement strand
TGGTGCTCGGCGGATCGGGGCGGGGTGGCCGGCGGCCGGTCCGCCTGCTGGTCGGTAGGCGCAACCGTCGGGGTGGCCGGTGTCGTGGGTGCGGCGGGAATCGGGGAGGTCGATTCGTCGCGTCCGCCCACCGACATCTGGCGCGTCGGGGATTCCGACGGTGCCGCCGGGTTTGGGTCTGCGCTCCCGGGCGACTGATCGGGTAGGGGCTGGCCGGTGGGGCGCGCCCACGTTGGGTCGCCGTGCGAAGGTCCGGGCGGGTTGTTCACCTGCGCGATTCTGCCTTACCGAGGTGAGCGAAGTCTGCGCGATTGCTTAACACCGCAAGGGTCTCGCGCGCGCGGGCAACCGCGTCGAGGTCCAGGTCGACGATGAGCAACTGCGGCGACGCACCGGCTGCCGCCGCCACCTCGCCCATCGGTGAGGCGACCAGGCTGTGGCCGATACCGGTTGGGGCGCCGCCGATCGGGGTGTCGGTGTCGGCCTGGTCCACGGCCACGATGTAGCTCGTTGAATCCAGGGCCCGGGCGCGGGCCAGCAACTCCCACTGTCGCAGCTTCGCGGGACCGGCGCCCCACGACGCGCACACCGCGATCACCTGGGCTCCGCGGTCAGCCAGCTCGGTGTACAGCGCCGGGAACCGGATGTCGTAGCAGGTGGTCAACCCCACCCCGACGCCGTCGACGGTGATCACCGCCGGTTCGGATCCGGGTGCGACGGTGCGGGATTCGGTGAAACCGAACGCGTCGTAGAGATGGATCTTGTCGTAGCGAACGGCCGACCCGGGCCCGGCGGCCAGCAGCGTGTTGGTGACCCGCCCGTCACCGGCCGGGGTGAACATCCCGGCGACCACGGTGATCCCGGCGTCTGCTGCGATGCCTCGCACGCCATCGGCCCACGGCCCGTCGACCGGCTCGGCGATCGGGCCCAGCGGCACCCCGAACCGGCACATCGTCGCTTCCGGGAACACCACCAGGGCGGCACCGGCGGCGGCCGCCAGCTCGGTGTGGTCCGCAACCAGCCGCAGGTTGGCCGTCGGATCAGTGCCGCTGAGAATCTGCGCCAACGCAACCCGCATACCCACCAGCCTATAGATTTCGGGTTCCGCTGCCCTGGCCCACCCACATCGAGGTGAATTGCTGTTCGGCGGTGAGCAGCTCGGAGAGCTGGGTGCCGATGAACCCTTCGATCTTGCCGCCCACCAGCGGGACGTCGACCTGCACGGTCACGGTGAACCGCAGCGTGGCGCCGGTGCCGGCCCGCTCCAGTACCGCGTTGCCGGACAGCCTCGCCGGTGCACCGACGACCCTGCCGGAGATTTCGGCGCGCGCCTTCCCGTCGCGGACGGGGTGCCATCTCTCGCTGCGGGCCATCTCCAGGTCGCCGGGGTGGAACTGAGCGGCCAGCGCCGGCAGCTTGTGCCGGTGGATGCCCTGGGTGGTCGTCACGTCGACACTGCCGTCGGCGCCGATCCGCATCGAATTCAGTGTCGCGGTGTCGGCTCCCGAGTCGGCCAGCCGTGCCAGCCAGTACCGCTCGTCGGCGAACGCGGCATACACCTGCTCGACGTTCGCCGGGTACTGCGCGAACAGGGTGAATGTACGCGGCATAGCTGGTCAGGATACCGTTATCGGCCGTGGTCGGTTCACTTTTCGCCGGTGCGCGAGTCGCCGAGGCGGTGCCGCTGGCGCCGTTGACGACGCTGCGCGTCGGGCCGGTCGCCCGTCGCGTCATCACCTGCACTAGCGCCGAACAGATCGTGGCCACGCTGGGCGAACTCGACCGCGAGCGCTGCGAACCGCTGCTGGTGCTGGCCGGCGGATCCAACGTGGTGATCGCCGACTACCTGACCGACCTGACGGTGGTGCGGCTGGCCAATGCCGGCGTCGAGGTCGACGGCGGACTGCTGCGCGCCCAGGCCGGCGCGGTCTGGGATGCCGTAGTTGCCCGAGCGGTCGCTTCCGATTTGGGCGGGCTGGAGTGCCTCTCGGGCATCCCGGGCTCCGCCGGCGCCACCCCGGTGCAGAACGTCGGCGCCTACGGCGCAGAGGTGGCCGACACGATCACCCGGGTGCTGCTGCTCGATCGACGTACCGGAATCGCGGCCTGGACCCCGGCCGCCAACTTGGAATTCGGCTACCGCACCAGCGTGCTGAAGCACGCTGGCGACGGGCTTGCGCCGCCGGCCGTGGTCTTGGAGGTGGAGTTCGCGCTGGACCCGTCGGGCCGCAGTGCCCCACTGCGTTACGGCGAGCTGACCGTCGCACTCGGCGCCGCCGACGGCGACCGGGCCGACCCGGCAGCGGTGCGCGCCGCGGTATTGACGCTGCGTGCCCGCAAGGGCATGGTGGCCGACGCCGCCGACCACGACACCTGGAGCGTGGGCTCGTTCTTCACCAACCCGGTGGTCGCCCCGGACGTCTACCGTCGGATCGTCGAGCAGCCGGCGGGAGCCGGTGCGGTGATCCCGCACTGGAGGGTCCCCGGCGGAGTGAAGTTGGCGGCCGGCTGGCTGGTGGAGCGGGCCGGTTTTCACAAGGGCTATCCGGACGGCGGTCGGGCGCCGTGCCGGTTGTCCACCAAGCACGCGCTGGCGCTGACCAACCGGGGCGGCGCCACCACCGCCGATGTGCTGGCGCTGGCGCGCACCGTCCGCGCCGGGGTGTACGAAACGTTCGGGATCACCCTGGACCCCGAGCCGGTGCTGGTCGGCTGTTCGCTCTGAGGGGCGGGTTTCGCGGTGGTCAGGCGGGCCATTACGCGGCAGGGCCGCGCTGCCCGGTATCTTGGGTGGCCGTGAACGGCACTCAGCCGCCGCTGAACCCGCGTAGTCACCGGCACCTGACCCGGCGCCGGGCTTTGGCGGCGCTGGCAGTGGGGGTATTCGCGCCGAACATGCTGGCGGCTTGCTTCGGCAAATCGGTGAAAAATGATGGCACCGCGCCGCCGCCGCCGCTCAGCCTGACGTTCGAGCCGGCCACCGACACGCCGGCGGCCCGCGATGTGCCCCCCACCGCACCGGTCAGCGTCGCGATTCACGACGGCTGGTTGCAGCGGGTGGCACTGACCGGCCCGACCGGCAGGGTGGTGGCCGGGGTGTTCAACCGGGACCGCACGCTCTACACCGTCATCGAGTCGCTGGGCTACGACACCGTCTACACCTGGAGCGGTTCGGCGGTGGGGCATGACGGCAAGGCCGTCCCGGTGGCCGGAACACTCACCACGGTGACACCGGCGGTCACCGTCGACGGGGGCTTCCAACTGGCCGACGGGCAGACCGTCGGGGTCGCAGCGCCGATCATCCTGCAGTTCGACGCACCGATCTCGGACAAGGCCGCCGTCGAGCGGGTGCTGACCGTCTCCACCGACCCGCCGGTGGAGGGCAGTTGGGCCTGGCTGCCCGATGAGGCGCAGGGCTCGCGCGTGCACTGGCGCACCCGCGAGTATTACCCGGCCGAAACCAGGGTCAACGTCGCCGCCAGGCTGTTCGGGCTGGCGCTCGGCGACGGCGCCTACGGCGCCCAGGACATGTCGCTGGACTTCGCGATCGGCCGCCGCCAGGTGGTCAGGGCCGAAGTCTCCTCGCACCGCATCCAGGTCCTACGAAGCGATGACTCCATAATCATGGACTTCCCGTGCAGTTACGGCGAGGGCGACAAGGCGCGCAACGTCACCCGCAACGGCATCCACGTGGTCAGCGAGAAGTACGCCGACTTCTACATGTCCAACCCGGCCGCGGGCTACAACAACATCCACGAACGCTGGGCGGTCCGCATCTCCAACAACGGCGAGTTCATCCACGCCAATCCGGCCAGCGCCGGTGCGCAGGGCAACACCAACGTCACCAACGGCTGCGTCAACCTGTCGACGGCCGACGCGGAGCAGTACTACAGCAGCGCGATCTACGGCGACCCGGTCGAGGTGACCGGCAGCCGGATCCAACTGTCCTACGCCGATGGCGACATCTGGGACTGGGCGGTGGACTGGGACACCTGGGTATCAATGTCGGCGTTGTCGGCCCCGCCGCCGCCGGCGAATATTCCCAGCACTGCGCCGGCTACCCCGACCGACGCGCCCACACTGTCCGGCACGCCGACCACCACCACCGCGCCTAGCGGGTCACCCGGCGGCTAGCTCGGGTTGCCGAGGCCTGATCGCGGGGCCGGATGATGATCTGGTCCAGGTCGACGTGCGGCGGCCGGGACGCCACGAACCCGATCACCTCGGCGATGTCGGCCGCGGTCAGCGGGGTGAGGCCCTCGTAGACGGCGTCGGCGCGCTGCCGGTCACCGTCGAACCGCACCAGGGAGAACTCTGTGTCCACCATGCCGGGGGCGATCTCGGTCAGCCGCACCGGCTGACCCAGCAGCTCGCCGCGCAGCGTGCGGTGCAGGGCGCTCTGGGCGTGCTTGGCCGAGGTGTAGCCGGAGCCGCCGTCGTAGATCTCGAACGCCGCGATCGAGGTCACCGTCACGATCAGGCCGTCACCGGAGGCGATCAGCTTGGGCAGCAGCGCTCGGGTGACCTGCAGGGTGCCCAGCACGTTGGTCTCCCACATCCAGCGCCAGTGGTCGAGGTCGGCCCGCTCGACCGACTCCATGCCCCTGGCACCGCCGGCGTTGTTGACCAGCACGTTGATTGAGCCGGAGACGGCATCGCTGGCCTGTACCAGCGCCGCGACCGCGACCGGGTCGGTGACGTCGGCGACAACCGCGGTCCCGCCGATCTGCTCGGCGAGCGCGGTGATGCGGTCCACGCGGCGGGCCACCACGATGACGTGAAAGCCCTGTGCGGCAAGAGCTCTGGCGGTCGCCTCGCCGATCCCCGAGCTGGCCCCGGTGACCACGGCTACCCGTTGAGATGGGCCTTGAGATGGGCCCTGAGCTGTCGACTGAGGTGTTGTCACGACCCGAACTCTAATCACCGTGCTACATTTCCCGGTTATGTACCGCAGCGTCATCTCTGCGACGGTGAGTTGTCCGCTCGCCGCCTGCGCGTGTTGTTGCCGCGCCTGTCGCTGCGCTTGACCTACCGCGGATAACGCTCCACCGAGAGTCCGCCGGGTCGCAGGTGCGGCCCAGCCCCCGGACCACTCGGAATCTTGGAGACAAAGGACACCTCGGTGCGCTCGACTACTCTCACCCCCGCACTCACCCCCGCCCCGCCGCGGCGATCGCGTTCGCATCCGCGCGTCGTCGCACCGTCGCTGCAGCTGGCCGACGCCGCCGGAGCGCAGGTGTTCGCCGCGGTGTGCCAGCGCGGACCGATCGCCCGGGAAGCCATCGCCGCCGCCACCTCGCTGAGCGTCGCCACCGTCAATCGTCAGGTTAGCGCGCTGATCCACGCCGAGCTGCTACTGGAACGCGCCGACCTGGCGGTCTCCGGTGCGATCGGGCGACCGCGGCGGCCGGTGGTGGTCAACCACGAGCCGTATCTGACCCTGGGCCTGCACATCGGTGCGCGTACCACCAGCATCGTGGCCACCGACCTGCTCGGCCGCACCCTTGACGTCGTGGAGACCCCGACCCCGCACAGCAGCGCCGATGCGGCGCTGGCGACGTTGGCCGGCGGTGCGCGCCGCTATCTCAACCGCTGGCACAAGCGGATGCCGCTCTGGCTCGGGGTGGCGATCGGCGGGGCGGTGGCCGGCAACACCGGCCACGTCGACCATCCCCGACTGGGCTGGGTGAAGGCGCCGGTCGGGCCGGTGCTGGCCGAGGAGTTGGGCTTGCCGGTGTCGGTGGCGTCGCACGTCGACGCGATGGCCGGGGCCGAACTGCTGCTGGGCGTGCGCCGGCGAACTTCGAACGCGTCGAGCCTGTACGTCTACGCCCGTGAAACCGTGGGCTACGCGCTGGTTGTCGATGGGCGGGTGCACATCCCGGCCAGCGGCCCGGGCACCATCGCCGGGCTGCCGGCCTCCTCGGAGTTGCTGGGCGGTTCCGGGCTGCTGGAGTCCACCGTCAGCGACGAGGCGGTGTTGGCCGCGGCCCGGCGCTTGCGGATCCTGCCCGGCGACGACGGCGCCCGCACCGGTGCCGCGTCCACCGCGGTGACCGGCCTGGTGCGGGCGGCCCGGGCCGGCAACCAGGAGGCGGTGGCGCTGCTGACCGAACGGGCGCGGGTGCTCGGCGAAGCCGTCGCGCTGCTGCGTGACCTGTTCAACCCCGACGACCTGGTAGTCGGCGGTCAAGCCTTCACCGAGTACCCGGAAGGCATGGCCGAGGTGGAGCGGGCGTTCACCAGTCGCTCGATGCTGGCGCCGCGGGCCATCCGGGTCACCGCGTTCGGCAATCGGGTGCAGGAGGTCGGGGCCGGAGCCGTCTCGCTGGGCGGGCTGTACGCCGACCCGGTCACCGCGATGCGGCGCGCGCGCGGGTCTACCACCCGGGAGCCGGCGGTATCGGATGTTTGACCTGCGGTGTTCGTGGGGCGTGCATGCGCCGCTGCCGGGGCTGCAAAGATAGCGGCGTGGGGTACAGCTACGCGGCTGGCGGGTCCGGTGGGTCCGGCGATCTGCATCGGGTGGCGGTGCTCGCGGTGCACACTTCGCCATTGGCCCAGCCCGGGACCGGCGACGCGGGTGGGATGAACGTCTACGTGCTGCAGAGCGCGCTGCACCTGGCCCGGCGCGGGGTCGAGGTGGAGATCTTCACCCGGGCCACGTCGTCGGCCGATCCGCCGGTGCAGTGGGTGGCACCCGGCGTGCTGGTGCGCAACGTCGTGGCCGGCCCGTTCGAGGGTCTGGACAAATACGACCTGCCGACCCAGTTGTGTGCGTTCGCCGCCGGGGTGCTGCGCGCCGAGGCTGCCCACGAACCCGGCTACTACGACGTGGTGCACTCGCACTACTGGCTGTCCGGACAGGTCGGCTGGCTGGCCGCCGAACGCTGGGCGGTGCCGCTGGTACACACCGCGCACACCCTGGCGGGGGTGAAGAATGCGGCGCTGGCTGCCGGTGACACCCCCGAGCCGTCGCTGCGCGCGGTCGGCGAACAGCAGGTCGTCGATGAGGCTGATCGGCTCATCGTCAACACCGAGGACGAAGGGCGTCAACTGGTTTCGCTGCACCAGGCCGACCCCGATCGCATCGATGTCGCGCACCCGGGTGTCGACCTGGAAGTGTTCCGCCCCGGCGACCGGCGGGCCGCCAGAGCCGCGGCGGGCCTGCCGCAGGATGAGCCGATCGTGGCCTTCGTCGGCCGGATCCAGCCGCTGAAGGCACCCGACATCCTGCTGCGGGCCGCCGCCCGACTGCCCGGGGTTCGGATCGTGGTGGCCGGCGGCCCGTCGGGCAACAGCGGGCTCGCCGCCCCGGACGGTCTGGTTCGACTGGCGGGTGAACTGGGTATCACCGAGCGGGTGACGTTCCTGCCGCCGCAGTCCCGCGCTGATCTGGCCACCCTGTTCCAGGCCGCCGATGTGGTGGCGGTGCCCAGCTACTCCGAGTCGTTCGGCCTGGTCGCGCTGGAGGCGCAGGCCTGCGGGACACCGGTGGTGGCCGCCGCCGTGGGCGGGTTGCCGGTCGCGGTGCGCGACGGGGTCAGTGGCACCCTGGTTCCCGGTCACGACGTGGCGGCGTGGGCCGACGCGATAAACCACCTCTTGCTGCGCAGCGGTGCCGGCCCGCGCGGGGGGGCGATGCGGTGGGCGGCGGTCAGCCATGCCCAGACGTTCTCCTGGGAGCGGACCGTGGACGCTCAACTGACCAGCTATGCCCGCGCGGTCGAAGACTTCTCGGCGACGCGCCGCCGAGTCCGGGTGATCGGATCGGCGCGCCGGACCCGGCGCTGGACGCAGCGGAGAGGAGTGCGGGCGTGATCGAGTCGGTGCAACAGGTCATCGAGGACACCCTGGCCGCGGCCGGGCTGACCTATTCGCAGCATCCCGGCGCCCACGGTGGTCTGCCCGGGCTGATCGTCGAACTTCCCGGGGAACGCAAGCTCAAAACCAACACCATCGTGAGCGTCGGGAAGCACGCGGTGCGCGTGGAGGCGTTTGTTTGCCGCCAGCCCGACGAGAACCACGAGGGCGTCTACCGGTTCCTGCTCAAGCGCAACCGCCGGCTTTACGGGGTCGCCTACACCCTGGACAACGTCGGCGATATCTACCTGATCGGCCGGATGGCGCTGGCCTCGGTTACCGCCGAGGAGATCGACCGGGTACTCGGGCAGGTGCTTGAGGCCGTCGACTTCGACTTCAACACGCTGCTGGAGTTGGGTTTCGCGTCGTCGATCCAGAAAGAATGGGAGTGGCGGGTCGCGACCGGTCAGTCACTGAAGAACCTGCGCGCTTTCCAACATTTGATCACCGACGACGACAACTGAGAGGCTGGCCGGCATGTCAGACACTGCGACCCTGGTGCTGCTCCGTCACGGCGAGAGCGAATGGAATGCCAGCAACCAGTTCACCGGCTGGATGGACGTCGACCTGACCGACAAAGGCCGTGTCGAGGCGGTTCGCGCCGGTCACTTGCTGGTCGAGCACGGCCTGCTGCCCGACGTGGTCTACACCTCGCTGCTGCGCCGGGCGGTCACCACCGCGAATATGACATTGGACACCGCCGACCGGCACTGGATTCCGGTGCACCGAAGCTGGCGGCTGAATGAGCGCCATTACGGCGCGCTCCAGGGGCTGGACAAGGCCGAGACCAAGGCTCGCTACGGCGAGGAGCAGTTCATGACGTGGCGGCGCAGCTACGACACCCCGCCGCCGGCGATCGAGGCCGGCAGTCGCTACAGCCAGGACACCGACCCGCGCTACGTCGACATCGGTGGTGGTCCGCTCACCGAGTGCCTGGCCGATGTGGTGATCCGTTTCCTGCCCTACTTCACCGACGTCATCGTCCCGGATCTGCGGTTGGGCAAGACGGTACTGATGGTCGCGCACGGCAACTCGCTGCGAGCACTGGTCAAGTACCTCGACGGACTGTCCGACGAGGCGGTGGTGGGCTTGAATATTCCCACCGGGGTGCCGCTGCGCTATGACCTGGAAGACTTGGGCGCGACGCTGCGCCCGAAGAACCCCGGCGGCACCTATCTCGACCCGGAAGCCGCCGCCGCCGGCGCCGCCGCAGTCGCGAGCCAGGGCACCAAGTAGGCCCTCGCCCACGTTTTGCGCGAGATGTTCTCCGTGCGTTCACGCTCGGTACACCGTGACAGCGCGGCGATGGTCAGAAACCGGCGCCCCAGGTGCGTACGCTTTCATCGTGTCTGTGACGTCGGCCGTGACGCTCGTCGCGGTCACGGTGCCGGTGGCCCTCGCGGTGGGGATGGGCGTGGGGATCTGGCTGGCCCGGAGCCTCGCCGAGCGCCGCCGCCGGGAAGCCACCGAACGCGCCGGCATCACCGTCTCGCAGATGCTGACGCGGATCGTCGCGCTGGCACCACTGGGCACCGCGGTCGTCGACACCCACCGCGATGTGGTCTTCCGCAACGACCGGGCCACCGAACTCGGCCTGGTACGCGACCGCCTGCTCGACGACCGGGCCTGGGCGGCGGCGCAGCAAGCCCTGGCCGGTGACGAGG
>JBDTKT010000185.1:0-13164 GCA_039935195.1 Mycobacterium sp. | reverse complement strand
GTGGCAATCGATCTGGTGTCCCGCGGCATCACCACCGTCGCCCAACTGGGCGCGCAGGGCGGCAGCAACGGCGGGCTGCTGATGGGCATCATGCTCACCGCTTACCCGCAGCTATTCGGCGCATTGGTCTGCCAGGTCCCACTGCTGGACATGCGTCGCTATCACCTGCTGCTGGCCGGTGCGTCCTGGGTGGCCGAGTACGGCGATCCAGACAACCCCGACGACTGGGCATTCATCAGTGAATACTCGCCGTACCAGAATATTTCGGCTGACACCGCATACCCGCCGGTGCTGATCACCACCTCCACCCGCGATGACCGGGTGCATCCCGGCCACGCCCGCAAGATGACCGCCGCACTTGAGGAAGCCGGTCATCGGGTCGCCTACTACGAAAACATCGAGGGTGGGCACGGCGGTGCGGCCGACAATGCGCAGGCCGCATTCAAGTCCGCGCTGAGTTTCTCGTTCCTGTGGCACATCCTCGGCGGCAGCTGAGGCGATCCCCCAGCCCCAACACCGCAGCGTGCCGGATGGGTTACCTTGTCGACATGGCTGACGAACTCGACGCCCATGCTGATGGGGCCCGGGAACGGGAGGCGCTGCTGGTGCAGCGATTGGCGACAGCGACCCGGGTGGACGAGGCCTTCGTGGCAACGCTGCGTGACGCCCACCGGATGAACATGCTCGGCCGCCAACGCCTCGACGCGATCCGAGCCGAGATCGAGCAGGCCGTCGCGAATCAGGAGTCGTCGGCGTTGGACACCCCTGCGGGTGCCCGCCAGTTCCAGAGGTTTCTGGTCGACAAAACCCGAGACATCCACCAGGTGGTCGCCGACGCCGCCGCCGACAGCGCCAAGAAAGCCCAACTGGTGCAGTCACTGGGCGGGCACTACACCGCAGGATTCGGCCGCGACCTACCCGCAGCGCCGCCGGAACGGGGGCCGGCGGGACCCCAAGGAATTCCTTGATTTCTGGGATCGGCTCACCCCGCAGGAGAAGGATCGGCTCTATCAACAGGACCACAGCATCGGCAACCACCCCGGCCTGCCGTTCACCGATCGTGATCACTACAGCCGGCTGCACCTATCCGAACTGCAAAAGAACAACCAGGACGAGATCGACCGGTTCCGCACCCAGCATCCGAACTGGACTGAAGACAAAGGGCCCTTTCTGATGGGAAGTGACTACGCTTTCTGAAAACCGCAGTGGGACGCTGCGAACCACACCCCACGATGGCTATGTGCAGCTCCAAAGCGGGTTCGATTCGTCGGATGGACTGCCGAGATTCCTTGGCACCATTGATGACAGCGGTCATGGCGCCGTCTCCATCAATAACCCCGATACCGCTCAGCGGATCGCTACCTTCGTCCCCGGCACCGGCCAAGACCTCGCCCGCTGGGCTTACCAGCTACGCGCACAACGGCATCGACGCACTCGACAGCTTTCAAGCAGGGCTGCGCGCCTCCCACAACGACACGCTTGCCGGCGGACCGTCGCTCAACACGGCCATCGGACACCGCTACGACTCCACACTGGTCGGAGCTGCCGGACTCGACGGCCACCACCTCGACGCCAACAACGTCATCGCCGCGGGCAGCCCCGGCGTGCTCGCTGACCACGCCAGCGGCCTCAATCTCGGTCCCGGCGCTCACTTCCCGCAGCCCGCCCGGCAACGACGTAGTACCGTGGCCACGACATGAGGCGATCGGGCGACGGCGGGCTGAGCGCCCGTGACCACACGGCGCCGTCGGTGTTCACCGCCGCCAACCTGTTACGCGAGGCGCGGCGGCAGCGGCAGCTCCCGGACCTCCCGGTGCCGGCTGTGTGCCTGCTCGATCCCGACGGCGATGTGGTCCGTCACCTTGCCGCAGCCGGGACGGCCCACCGGCATCGCGGCTGGTCGTGCTACCACTCCGAGCTATGGGTCACCAAGCACGGCGGGCGGGAGTTCGGGATCGTGGGCTGCGTCGTCGGCGCCCCGTATGCGGTGCTAGTCGCCGAACAACTCGCCGAATCCGGCTGTCAGCTGCTGATCTCGGTCACCTCCGCCGGTGTGGTGACCCCGCTGGGTGTGCCACCCTATTTCGTGTTGATCGAGCGGGCATGGCGGGACGACGGCACCAGCGGCCACTACCTTCCTCCCGGCGAATGGGCCGACTTGAACCCGGAGTTGTCCACGGCGTTGCGGGATGCATTCGACGGCCTCGACGAGCCGATCCATCGAGGCAGTTCGTGGACCACCGATGCGCCGTTCCGGGAGACCGCTGCGGCGCTCGAGTCGGCTGCAGCCGCCGGTGTACACGCCGTGGAGATGGAGGCCGCCGGCCTGTACGCCTACGCCCAGGCCACCAATCGGTGCGTCGTGTGCGTCGCCCACGTCACCAACACCATGGCCGTCCACGGTGACGACTTCGAGAAGGGGGCGGCGGACGGCACCCATCGCATCCTCGCGGTCACCGACGCCATCGCAGACCGACTCCAAGACCGGATCCGCTGAATGAGGCCATTCCTCTTAGCATTTCGGACGATATACGCCAAATTGGCACTGAACTGACGGTGTTGGCCGCTGCTCGGCGCTCACGGCTTCAACAACCCACCCACCATCGCAACCACCACCCCGAACACCACCAGCGCACCGCCCGCCGCCAACGCCAGGTCGAGCCAACCGTGCAGACTGTCTTCGGCCAAATTCACCACCACGTCCGCGATCCGGCGGATGTCGCCGGCGGTCTGGTTGAGAGCCAGGTTCAGGTAGCGTCGGCCCATCTCGACACCGGCCCAGCCGGCCGCGCCCACCAGCAGCGCCGAAACACCGAGGCCCGCCAGTGCCCTGCCGCGGCGGCGGGCCGCCGCGAGTGTCAGCGCCGCGCAGACGCCGGCGAGCGCCGCCAGACCCAAGCTCACCCACGGCCCCCACACCGCCACCGGCCGCAGTCCACCGGGCCGCGCCGACTCCAGGTGCGACACCGTCAGCGGCACAGTCACGGTCGACGGCGGGCGCAGGTCATAGTCGGCCAGCAATTGCCGAAACGCACTGTCGCGCAACATCGGCGCCACGTCAATCACCCAAGGGTCGGCACCACCGATGAACAGCCAGTCGTGCACACTCCGGTTGACCTCGACGAACTGTGCCGGAAACGCCGCCCCGGCGGTGTAAGCGCCTGCGGCGTCGCGCACCGATGCCGCGCCGACGTCGTCAACGTCATAGCCCTGCTCGCGGATCAGTCGCACCGCCTGCGTGCTGAGTTCGGCGCCGACCGCAGCCTGCAATCCCGGATCAGCCGCGGCGTGCTGCGTCAGGCGGGCGTAGCCGTCGGCGTCGACGACATTGCGCTGCACCCACGCCGTCGGCAGCGCCACCGCCACCGCCACCGTGGCGAGCAGCCAGCACAGCGCCGCCGCGGCGAACCGCACTACTTGGCGGCGCGGCGCGGGCGTGCCAGCGCCACCCGGGTGATCAACGCAGTGCTCCGGGCCAGCGCTTTGAAGGAATTGTGGTAGTAGTTACCACCCGCGCCCGCACTGATCCGCGGCGCGACGACGGCCTCCTGCCGGCAGAACTTACGCATCCCGTCGGCCCCGCCGAATCGCGCCCCGATGCCCGAAGACTTCCAGCCGCCCTGCGGCGACGTCGCGCACATCAGGTTGGAGATTACGTCGTTGATGTTCACCGCCCCGCAATCAAGTTGCACGGCAATGTCTCTGGCGCGCGCAACATCACCGGAGAACACCGATGCGCTCAGCCCGTACGGGCTGTCGTTGGCCAGTCGGATCGCCTCGTCGACGGTCGCGACCTTCATGATCGGCAGCGTCGGACCGAAGGTCTCCTCGGTCATGCAGGTCATCGAGTGGTCGACGTCGACCAGCACGGTGGGCGGGTAGAAGCTGCCCGGACCGACGGTCCGGCTGCCGCCGGTCAGGGCGCGTGCTCCGGCGTCCACCGCCTCGGCGACGTGCCGCTCGGTGACCGCCAGCTGGTCGTCATCGATCAGCGCCCCGAAGTGATTGCCCTCGCCGGCGCCCATCTGGAGCGCCTGCACGTCACGGACCACCGCCGCCACGAACCGGTCGTAGACGGGTTCCAGCACGTACGCCCGCTCGACCGACACGCAGGTCTGTCCGGCGTTGAACATCGCCCCCCACACCGCGGCATGTGCGGCCAGTTCGATGTCGGCGTCCTCGCAGACGATCATCGGGTCCTTGCCGCCCAACTCCAGGCTGACCGGTGTCAGCCGGCGGGCGGCGCGTTCCATCACCTTGCGTCCGGTCACGCTGGACCCGGTGAACTGGATGTAGTCGGCGTTGTCGATCACCGCTTCGGCCACCTCCCGAGCCCCCTGGACGACCGCCAGCACGTCCGGTCCACCGGATTCCAGCCAGCCGCGCCGCAGCACCTCCGCGGTGAGCGGGGTGCGCTCGGACGGTTTGAGCAGCACCGCGCAACCGGCCGCCAGCGCGGCGATGCCATCCATCAGCGCGTTGGCCACCGGGTAGTTCCACGGGGCGATGATGCCGATCAGCGGCCGCGGCCGGTAGTAGACGGTGATCTTCTTGATAGCCAGGATCGGCAGCGAGGCCGGACGGTTCTCCGGTGCCAGCGCCTTCTCCATCGTCTTGACCACGTAGGAAAGAATCATGATCAGCAGCGGAACCTCCGCGCCGGCGTCGATGGCGGATTTGCCGGTCTCCTTGATCAGCAGTTCATCGATCTCATCGCGATGCGCATCGAGCCAGACCGCGAACCGCGCCAGCACCTTGGCGCGGCCTTTGGTGCCGCGCCGCTCCCATTCGCGCTGCGCGGTGCGCAGTCCCGCCGCGATCGACGCGACGTCGGCCGGGTCGGTCCACTGCACTTCGCCGGCGACGGTACCGGTGGCGGGATTGGTGATGGTGCCGGTACCGGAGAACTCGGCCACGGGCTTGACGTCTGATGTGGTGGCGGTCATAGCGCCATGCTAGCCCGGCCGGTAATCCGCCTCGCAGAAAGTGTCGACAGGTGTCAATTCCCGGGTGCGATGCCGCGCAGATAGGCGGCCTGGCCCAGATGCTGGGCACAGTCGTCGAGGATGCTGACCAGCCGCGCACCGACCGTGACCGGCGGGTCCCAGTGGGTGTCGACAATGCGGGACAGCTCCCCGACGGTGATGCCGGCGACGTAGTCCAGCGTCAATCGGTGCACCCCCCGGTAGTAGCCGACCAGTAGTTCCCCCGGAGCTGCCACCTTGGCCACCTCCGCCGGGCCGTGTCCGTAACCGGTGTCGTTGCGCGGCAGGTCCAGCCCGAACCGGTCCACCCAGCCGTCGCGAATCCAGACCTGCTCGACGTCGGCGACCTGGGCGACCTGGATGTCCTGCACCCGGGCGCTGTGCCACAGCAGCCAGGCGATGCTGTTGGCGCCGGCCGCCGGACGGTAGGCGGCCAACTCGTCGGTCAGTCCGTCGGTGAGTTCCTCGGCGTGCTCGATCAACCGGGTGAAGGCGTCCCGGAGCAACTCGCGGGTGGCGGCGGCGTCTGCGGTCATATCGGCGACGCTACGCGGCGCCCGGTCGTAGATTGTCCAAGTGACGTACGACCTGGTGATCCGTAACGGCACGATCGTTGACGGGTTGGGCGGCGAGCCATCCATCGGCGATATCGCGGTGCGCGACGGAGTCATCGCCGCGGTGGGCGCAGTCGCCGGCGAAGCGCAGCGGGTGATCGACGCGACAGGGCTGCTGGTTACCCCGGGCTTCGTCGATCTGCACACCCACTACGACGGGCAGTCAATCTGGTCGGATCGGCTCAATCCGTCGTCGGCGCACGGCGTGACAACGGTGCTGATGGGCAACTGCGGGGTGGGATTCGCGCCGTGCCGGATCGCAGACCACGACGTCCTGGTCGACCTGATGGCCGGCGTCGAGGACATTCCCGGCGTTGTCATGACCAACGGGCTGCCGTGGACGTGGGAGACATTCCCCGAGTTCATGGACGCTGTCGCGGCGCGCTCACACGACATCGACGTGGCGGCGTATCTACCGCATTCACCGCTGCGGGTCTATGTGATGGGACAGCGTGGTGTCGCCTGCGAGCCGGCCACCGCCGAGGATCTGGCGATGATGCGTGCGCTCGCCAAGGAAGCCGCCGAGGTTGGGGCACTGGGGTTCTCGTCGTCGCGACTGGTCACCCATCGCACCGTGGGCGGCGCACAGATCCCCAGCTACGACGCCGCCTACACCGAGATCCTCGAGATCGGGCGCGGCATCGCCGAAGGCGGCGGCGGCTTAATCCAGTTCGTGCCGGACATCCCGGCGGGCGCCTATCAGCCGGTGCTGCAGCAGGTGTTCGACGCGGCCACCGACGCCGGGTTGCCGGTCACCTTCACCCTGCTGATCGGCAATGCGGGCGAGTTGCTTTGGCAGGACGCGATCACCATGGTCGAGAAGGCCAACGGCGCCGGCGCCCAGATCACCGCGCAGGTCTTTCCACGGCCGATCGGCCTGATCGTCGGCCTGGATCTGAGCATCAACCCGTTCGTGCTGTACCCGAGCTACCGCGAGATCGCGGACCTGCCTCTGGAGCAACGCGTCGAGCAGATGCGCAAACCGGACGTCCGCCGGCGGATCCTGGCCGATAGCCCAAGCATCGTCCCGGCCAATCCGCTCGCGTACCTGGCTCAGGCCTGGGCCTGGATGTTCCCGCTCGACGACAACGCCGACTACGAACCGGACCCGTCGAACAGCATTGCCGCGCGCGCCAAGGTACGCGGCGTCTCGCCGGCCGAGGAGGCTTACGACCGGTTGCTCGACGACGATGGCCGCGCGATCATGTTTGATGCGCTGGCAAATTTCGAGAACAACTCGCTGGACACCGTCGGCGCGCTGATGCGGCGCGACGACGTCGTGTTGGGCCTGGGCGACGGCGGCGCACACTACGGAATGCTCTGTGATTCAAGCTATCCCACGTATTTACTGACGCATTGGGCACGCGATCGGACGTCCGGTCGACTCAGCCTGCAGGCGGCGGTTCGTGAATTGACCTCTGTTCCGGCGCGAGTCGCCGGGTTGGCCGACCGGGGCCGGATCGCGGTCGGCTACAAGGCCGACCTGAACGTGATCGACCACGCGCGGCTGCGCCTACACAAGCCGGTGGTCACCCGCGACCTGCCGGCTGGCGGGCGTCGACTGGATCAGACGGCCGACGGCTACGTGGCGACCATCGTCTCCGGTGTGGTGATCGCCGAGAACGGGGCGTCGACCACCGCGCGGCCCGGCAGGCTGATCCGCGGCCGTCAGTGCGCACCCGCCTGACCGGGACGACTGCCTTCCGCCGCCGACTGTGCGGGTTACGGTCGCCAATTCACGAAATCGCGCACGCCAGCTACACACTCGACGACTCAGCCCGGGTATCCCGCTGCCCGCAACTTGGTGAGAACCCGCTCGATGATCACGTGTGGTCGCGTTAGCATCTCGGCGCTGACCCGGACAACGGCCCACCCTCGTGCTTCCAGGATCGCGATGCGGTCGATATCCCAGGACCGCTGGTAGCGGTCGGACCAGTGTTGGACACCGTCGTACTCGACGGCGAGCGCCCACTGCCGCCAGCCCATGTCGACGCGGATAAAGCGGTTACCGAATTCGTCGGCGAACTCGATCTGGGTCTCCGGCGTGGGTAAACCGGCCCGGACGATCAACAGCCGTAGCCGGGTTTCTTGCGGAGATTCTGCACCGCCGTCCACCAAGGGCAATGTCGAACGCAGACGCCGCACACCCCGCGCGCCGGGCTTCTCGTTGGCGAGCAACACGACATCGTCGACCTTGAAATTGGTCGCGTTGGCCAATGCGTCCAGGATCGGAATCGCCTGGTCTTGCGGTAGCGTGCGACCGATATCGAATGCAGTTCGCGCCGGTGTCGTGATCCGAACCCCGCGCAATACAAGGATTTCCCGCGCGGTCAGGTGGTAGCTGTGCGCGATGATCCCCGGTGGGCAGTGTCGATTGACGCGGTTCAATTCGGCGGGTCGACGGGCGTCGAGCCACTTCGTCCCCAGCACCGCCGCGGCCGAAAGCCCGGTCAGCGTTACTGCACCACCAGACCACAGCCAGGCCGCACGAGCTCGGATAAGCGCCGTCAACCTCGCATCCTTGGGCAGGTAGACGTTGCGATAGACAGCCTGATACTCCCTGCGCAGGCGGTGTGTCGTTAGCTCGCCTCGGCGTACCGCCTGTCGCCCCAGGAACGGCCGGTCGGCCTCACCCATGCCGACATGTTGACATGCCCACTCCAGGGCCTTTTTCCGCCATCCACAGTCGCGCCGACCGTGCAGGTTGTAGTGGTCATATCCGCAAAATCGTCTGCAAAAGGCACACACTCGACGAGGATGACGTCTATTGATCTCATATTATGAGAATATAATCTCGTATTCTAGGATGGATGATAACGTCTCTTGACATGCCGTCACCGAAATACACCCACGGACAACACGAGTCGGTGCTGCGCTCACACCGCTGGCGTACCGCCGAGAACTCGGCGGGCTGCCTGCTCCCCGCGTTAAGACCGGGGATGCGGTTGCTCGATGTCGGCTGCGGACCGGGGACCATCACGGTGGATCTGGCCGGCCTCGTCGCCCCGGGCCGGGTGACCGCCGTCGAACCGGTGCCCGGCGCGCTGGATCTGGCCCGCGAATGCGCACGCGGGCGAGAACAGGGCAATGTCGACTTCGTCGTCGCCGATGCACACGCACTGGGCTTTCCCGACAACAGCTTTGACGTGGTGCACGCCCATCAGGTGCTGCAGCACGTGGCCGACCCGGTGACCGCGCTGACCGAAATGCGCCGGGTGTGCAAACCGGGCGGGGTGGTGGCGGTCCGTGACAGCGACTACGCGGCGTTCATCTGGCATCCGGCCTCACCCGAGTTGGACGACTGGCTGCGCCTGTACCGCGACGCCGCGCGGGCCAATGGTGGCGAGCCGGATGCCGGGCGGCAGCTATTGGCCTGGCCGCACGCGGCCGGATTCAGCGATGTCACAGCGACGACGAGCAGCTGGTGTTTCGCAAACCCCACCGACCGCGCCTACTGGGGCGGAATGTGGGCCGACCGGATTCTGCAGTCCGACCTGGCGCGGCAACTGCTGCGCGACGGCCCCGCGGATCAAGCCCAACTGCAAGCGATTTCGCAGGCGTGGCGGGACTGGGCCGAGCACCCGGACGGCTGGATCTCACTGCTGCACGGTGAGGTTCTCTGCCGGGTCTAGATCATCCGTTTAAGCGGCGTGGATTTGGCCACCAAACCGGCATCGGCGATCACCGCGTCGGCGAGCACCTCGTCGATCCGCGCCAGCGCCTCGGCCGGGATGCGCACCCCGGATGCCTTGACGTTCTCGGCCACCTGCTCCGGGCGCGACGCCCCGACCAACGCGGCGGCGACGTTGTCGTTCTGCAGCACCCAGGCGACCGCCAGTTGCGCCATCGACAGATTCAGCTCGTCGGCGATCGGGTGCAGGCCCTGCACCGCGGTGAGCACGTCGTCGGCGAGCAGCCGTTTGATCATGTTCGCGCCGCCCTTCTCGTCGGTGGCCCGCGACCCGGCCGGCGGCGGCTGGCCCGGCAGGTACTTGCCGGACAGCACCCCCTGGGCCATCGGCGACCAGACGATCTGACTCAGACCCAGCTCCTGGCAGACCGGAACCACCTCCGGCTCGATCACCCGCCACAGCATCGAATACTGCGGCTGACTGGAGATCAGCGAGATGCCGAGCCCGCGGGCCAGCGCGTGGCCGGCGCGGATCTGCTCGGCGCTCCACTCGCTGACCCCGATGTAGAGCGCCTTGCCCGCCCGGACGATATCGGCGAAGGCCGTCATGGTCTCCTCCAGCGGGGTGAACGAGTCAAAGCGGTGGGCCTGGTACAGGTCGACGTAATCGGTGCCGAGCCGGCGCAGTGAGCCGTCAATGCTCTCCATCATGTGCTTGCGGGACAAGCCGGTGTCGTTGCGGCCCAACGGGTTCGGCCCGACCGGCCAGTACACCTTGGTGAATATCTCCAGCGACTCGCGCCGCTGGCCCGCCAAAGCGGCGCCGAGCACCTCCTCGGCGCGGCCGTTGGCATACACGTCCGCGGTGTCGAAGGTGGTGACACCGCAGTCCAGCGCGGCGTGCACGCACTCAGTGGCGATGTCGTTCTCGACCTGTGAACCGTGGGTGAGCCAGTTGCCGTAGGTGATCTCCGAGATCTGCAGACCGGAGTTGCCCAGGTAGCGAAATTCCATACCCAGAAGTATGGCCGTCTTCAGCCAATGCGGGTGTTCGATCTCGCCGTTTTCGTCGAGCCGCTGCGTCGCAACCGGCGAGTTGGCGAACGCCCCTATCCTCGACACTATGAGCAAGACTGTCGATCCCGCTCGCCTGGCCGAGGCGTTAGCCGGCTACCGCTTTGCCTACCTGGTCACGGTCGGCGACGACTACCGCGTCCGCACCACTGCCGTCACGCCGACCTATGACGGTGCCCGGTTCGATGTCGGCCCGGTAGGCGCACATGGCCGGGGGAACCTGTCGACGCGCGGCGGCGTCACCCTGATCTGGCCGTCTCGCGAGGTGAGTGAGTACTCGCTGATCGTCGACGGGCATGCGGAGCTTCCCGACAATCCGGCGGACCCGGTGCGAGTGACACCCACCCGCGCCCTGTTGCACCGGCCGGTGTTCGAGGCCGGCGGTGACCGGGCCGTCGGGACCGTCCACGACTGTGTGCAGCTCAAGCAGGCTTGACGGCTCCCGGCACTATGCTCAGCGTCATGACCACCTCCAACGTGGATTTCGACCGCCTCGCCGAGAAACTGGTGGGCCACGACTACGCCTACCTGATTACCGTCGACGCCGAGAACCGGCCGCACCCGGTACCGGTGATGCCGGTGCTCAAGGGCGACACCGTTCACATCGGCGCCCTCGGTGGTCGGCGGAGTCGCGTCAACCTGGCGCGCTGCAACGACGTGACGGTGATGTGGCCACCGCCGACGCCCGGCGGCTACACCGTCATCGTCGACGGCACCGCTGAGGTCGCCGGTGCGGATGGCGATCTGGCCAGCCTGAAGATCGCCCCCAGCCGCGCGGTGCTGATCCGGGTCGCCACCCCGGCGTCCCCGGGCGAAACCCCTTGCTACAGCGACTGTGTGGACTTGAGGGTCACTTCTCCGGGAGCGTGAGCGGCCTGCCGGCCACCATTAGCAACACCTGATCGGACTCGGCGGCGATCCGCGCGTTGAGCACGCCCAGTAGGTCACGGAACAGCCGCCCCGATGCGGTGCCCGGCACCACCCCGCTGCCGACTTCATTGCTGACTGCCACCGCCGGCACCGGGCAGGCCCGCCAGGCAGAGATGAGTTCATCGATGTCGGCGTGGACGGCACGGGCCGCATCCAAATCGCCGTCCCAGACCCCATGCAGGTCCAACCGGGCCGTCAGCCAGGTGCCCAGGCAGTCCAGCAGCAGCGGGGTTTGAGCTGTTCGCAGCTCGTCGGCGACGTCGGAGGTCTCCACCGTGCGCCAGGAGGCCGGGCGTCGTGCCCGGTGCAAGCGCACCCGCGCGGCCCACTCCGGATCACCCTCGCGGGCACCGCCGGTGGCCAGGTAGGTGACCGCGGCCTGCCCGGCCAGCAGCGCCTCGGCGTGCGCGGACTTGCCGGACCGCGCCCCGCCGAGCACCAGGGTGCGGGTAGACGCGACCCGCTCAGCGCCCACGATCTCACCGTCACGTCCCGGTCGCGCACCCGAATCAGTCAGGGCCGCCGTCAATTCCGGCTCGGGTGGATTGTGGTGGCTCAGGTGTATCGCGACGACGTCGGTGGTATCGACGACGGCGCCGGAGCGGCGCAGCTGCACAACGGTCGCCGCGAAGGACGCCAGGTCGTGATGCTCGGTGCCGTGCCCGGTATGCGTCCCGAACGTCTCCTCCAGAAACACCGCGTCGTAGCCGATGCGGGCCACCGCCGCGTGGGTCTCACCGGGAAGCGGGCCGGTGTCGGTGGCCCACAGCATGCGACCGCCCGGACCAGCAACGTCGTAGAGCACCGCGTCTTCGCCGATGTCGGAACCGTGGGCGGCGGCCAGCACCCGCACCCGGTAGTCGCCCAGTTCCACCTCGTCGCCGGGTGCCACCACGACGAACCGGACCGGGTCGTTCGGCCCCACCCAGTCCCGACACTGATCCAGCGCGCTGGGCGGGCCGACCACATCCAGCGGCGGCGCACCGGCCGCCCACTGCCGCATCAGCAGCGCCCCGGAACCGACATGGTCGAAATGGCCGTGGGTGAACAGGATGTGCCGCACGCCGGCCAGCGTGCGCCCGAAGCGCGCCGCCGCCCGCGGCGCTTCCGGACCGCAGTCCAGCAGCAGGGCGTCATCGATAAGCGCGGCGGTCTGCCCGCGAACCTGCCCGGCGGCCGCCCGGCAGGAGGCGCACCGGCAGAACGGGTTCGGCCAGCCGTCGGCGCTGCCGGTGCCCAATAGCAGAATCTCCATGGCGCCTATCCTCGTTGACACTGCACTGACCAAGCACCCCACTCGCACTTCTGCCTGGTGTTCGCAGAGTCAACGGGCCACGAAAAAGCCCGGCCCCGCAAACGGGACCGGGCTCTCTCGTGCTCAGACTTAGAAGTCCATGCCGCCCATGCCACCGGTCGGGTCGCCCGCCGGGGCACCCGCCTTCTCCGGCTTGTCGGCGACGACCACCTCGGTGGTCAGGAACAGTGCCGCGATGGACGCCGCGTTCTGCAGCGCCGAACGCGTGACCTTCACCGGGTCGGCGACGCCGGCCTTGAGCAGGTCCTCGTACACACCGGTGGCGGCGTTCAGGCCGACACCCGGGGGCGAGTTGCGCACCTTCTCGGCCACCACGCCTGGCTCCAGGCCTGCGTTGAAGGCGATCTGCTTCAGCGGGGCCTCCAGCGCCACCTTGACGATGTTGACACCGGTGGCCTCGTCACCCTCGAGGTTCAGGTCGTCCAGCGACGGAGCGACCTGCAGCAGGGTCACGCCACCACCGGCGACGATGCCCTCCTCGACGGCGGCCTTGGCGTTGCGCACCGCGTCCTCGATGCGGTGCTTGCGCTCCTTGAGCTCCACCTCGGTGGCAGCCCCGGCCTTGATCACCGCAACACCGCCGGCCAGCTTGGCCAGGCGCTCCTGCAGCTTCTC
>JBDTKT010000184.1:0-11441 GCA_039935195.1 Mycobacterium sp. | reverse complement strand
CCGCGAGCAGACGCATAGGCCCCCGAGTCACGGCGTGTCGCGGGACCTTTGCGACTGCTCGCGGTCAGAAGGCCCCGGCGCGGTGGCGCAGCGGTCAGAAGTCCCCGGCGCTGTGGCGCAGCGTGTCAATTGACGACGCCAACGTCCGGGACTCGCCCGCCGACATCCCGACGTCGGCGAACACCTCCGCGTTCAGGGTGATCGTGGCGTCCTCGACCGTGACCCGCCCCCGCCCGGTGATCGACACCAGCGTGGTCCGGCCGTCGGTGGGGTGCGGCAGTCGCTGCACCAGCCCGGCCGCCTCCAGTCGGCGGATCGCGTGGGTGACGCTGGTGACGTGGACCTGCAACCGGTCGGAGGCCTTGGCGATCGGCAGCGCCCCGGTGCGGCTGAACGCCAGCAGTCGCAGCAGTTCGAAGCGGGAGAAGCTCAGTTCGTAGGGCTTCAGCGCCGCCTCCACCCGCGCCAACAGGATTTGGTGGGCCCGCATCACCGAGGTGACCGCGACCATCCCGTCGGCAACCTCACCCCAGCCGGCGCGCTCCCAGTTGGCCCGCGCCGTGGCGATCGGGTCGGAGTTACCGGGTTGCCGGTCCGATCGCGTCTGAGCCACGCCCTTTTCTTACCGCACTTCCGGCCACGATCGTGTCAGCGCACAGTGATTGCCGCTACTTTCCCACCGCGGCAAGCACCGACAGAGTGGCTAAGTTCAGTGGGAGAGCGTGTGCACGGCCCGCCCGAACACCCCTGGTAGCAGCGCACATGCGGGCACGACGGCACGCCGGGTTACGCGCGGCCCGCTGGCCAGCACCAGCCCCCGGGTGAGCAGCCGGTAATTGCGGGTGATCCGGCGCCAGGCGCCTTCGTATGACGACGGTGCGTCGTCGACGATGGCGGTCACCGCCGCGGCGGCTTGCCTGACGGCGAGACTGATGCCCTCTCCGGTCAGTGCGTCCTCGTACCCGGCGGCATCGCCCACCAACAGCACCCGTCCGGCCACACGGCGGGAAACGACCTGGCGCAGCGGGCCACAGCCGCGGGCCCGCCCGTGCCCGGCACCGTGCAGCTGGTCGGCCAGCCACGGAAACCAGGCCAGGTCGGGCCGGTGACGAGACAGGATCGCCACACCGACCAGGTCCGGTTCCACCGGCGTCACATACGCCTCACCCCAGCGCGACCAATGCACTTCGACAAACTCGGACCAGGCCGGCACGGTGTAATGCCAGCGCACGCCGTACCGCCGGGGTGTCCCGGCCACCGCAGTGATTCCCACGGCACGACGGACCGCGGAATGCAGCCCGTCAGCAGCCACCAGCCATTTCGCGCGGATGCCGGCCGCGGCAACCCCAACCGCGTCCTGGTCGACATGTGTGACACGTGCCGAAACCCATTCGGTGTCTCGTTCTTTCGCACGCGACGCCAGCTCGGCATACAGCGTGGTGCGTCGCACACCCCGACCCGGCCCGCCGCGAAAACACGCTTCGGCCCGGCGGTGCTCATCCACATAGGCGATACCTCGAAACGGCATGCCGACGGGGTCCACCCCGAGCGACGTCAGTTCGGCCAACCCACCGGGCATCAGGCCCTCACCGCACGCCTTGTCGATCGGACCCTCCCGCGGCTCCGCCACGATCACCGAAAGCCCTTGCTTACGGGCGTATAACGCCGTGGCAAGGCCGCCGGGGCCGCCGCCCACGATCAGCAGGTCGACGTCATAACTCGTCATGCGTAGCCCAGCGCAGTATTCTCCACCCGGATCCGCACCTTGAGCAGCAGCGCGTTGGCCAAGGTGAAGCCGATCGCGGTCAGCCATGCCGTGTGCACCAGCGGCAGCGCCAGCCCCTCGGCCACCACGGCCACGTAGTTCGGGTGGTACAGCAGCCGGTACGGTCCGCGCCGCACCAACGGTGCTTCCGGCAGCACGATCACCCGCGTGTTCCAGCGTCGGCCCAGCGTCGTCACACACCACCAGCGCAGCGCCTGGCTCAATGCCACCACTGCCAGCATCGGCCAGCCCATCGCAGGGATGAACGGCCGGTGCAACACCGACACCTCGACGACGCAACCGACCAGCAGGGCGGTGTGGATGGTGACCATCGCCGGATAGTGGTTGCGGCCAAATTCCTTGCCGCCGTGACCAACCGCCCATCGAGAGTGCGAGTCAGATATTCCGAGTTCCACCAGCCGTTCGATCCCGACGGCCAGGATCAGCAGGGTGTACATGGCCTACCAGCCGAGTAGCACGAGTTCGGAGCAGAACGCGGGGCCCATGGCGATCATCAGGCCGAACGAACCCGGCGGCGGCGGGTCGGCCATGTTTGCCCGAAGCACATCCAGTACCGAGACAGAGGATAGATTCCCGTTGTCACGCAACGATTTTCGGGTGTGATCGAGAGCCTGCACGGGCAGGTCCAGTCCGTTTTCGATCGCCTCGATCACCTTCGGGCCGCCGGGGTGGCAGACCCACGTCGAGACGTCCGCGGTGGACAGTCCGTGGTCGGCCAGGAAATTTCGGACATCTTCGCTCAGGTATTTCTCTGCGACGGTGGCAACCTCGACCGACAAGATGATCCGGAAGCCGTCGGTGCCGATGTCCCAGCCCATCACGTCTTCGGTGTCGGGGTAGATGTGGCTGCGGGTGGCCAGCACCGTCGGCCCGGCCGGCGCGCAGTCGGCCCCCGTCGCGATCACGGCGGCGGCGCCGTCACCGAACAGGCTGGCGGCGACGAGATTCGCCATCGAACGGTCATCGCGCTGGATGGTCAGCGAGCACAATTCGACCGCGAGCAGCGCCGCCACCTGATCCGGGTAGGCCCGGAGGTAGTCATGCATGCGTGCCACCCCGGCCGCGCCGGCGACACAGCCGAGCCCGAACAGGGGGACACGTTTGACGTCGGGCCGCAGCCCCACCCGCGTTGCCAGCCGCGCCTCCAGTGTCGGCACGGCGAGCCCGGTGACCGTCGTCGAAAAGACGATGTCGACCTCGGATGGTTCCACCCCGGCCTTGTCCAGAGCCGACAGCAGTGCGCGCTCGCCCAGGTCGAGGGCAACGTCGAGGTAAGCGTTGTTCGCCTCGGTGAAGCCGCTCAGTTCGCCGTATCGCGACAGCGGCAGCGCGGTGTGGCGGGACTGAACCCCGCTGCTGGCGGCGAAGCGCAGAAACTCCGGACCCGCGAAGCTGGACAGGGCCGACACCACCTCATCTTGGCTGTACCGGTGCTGCGGGAACTCTACGGCCACGGCCGAGACAGAAGGTGGATTTGTCGGGCGGACTGTCCGCCTCTGCATGTCGGGCATCACCGGAAGCGTGCTGGGCGTAGTGATTTCCATGTGATGGTTACGTTGCCGTTGGCTGATCGGTTCAATCCCGCCACGGTGAACGTCCCGGCCTACCCATTCGTATCTAACGGTAGGAATACCCTGACTTATCCTGGGTAAGCCAGTCGGGCCAACACAGTGTGAGGGTGGTCGTGCTGCAACGGATCGCGCTGTTGGCCATCACTGCGCCACGGCGCGTCATCGTCGTCGCCGTCCTGGTCCTGATCGGTGCGGCGGTATTCGGTATCCCGGTCGCCAAGAGCCTGTCGGCGGGGGGCTTCCAGGACCCGGCGTCGGAATCGGCCAGGGCCACCCAGTTACTGGCGGACAAGTTCGGCGAGAGCGACCAGCAGATGCTGATCACGGTCACCACCGCCGGCGGCGTCACCAGTCCCGCGGCACGCCAGTCGGGCACCGACATTGTCGACCGCTTGACACGGTCGCCGCTGGTGTTCAACGTGTCGTCGGCGTGGACCTCGGCGCCGCAGGCGGCGGCCGGGCTGGTGAGCAAAGACGGTAAGTCCGGGTTGATCGTGGCGGGTATCAAAGGGGGCGAGAACAAGGCGCAGAATTACGCCAAGACCCTGGCTGACGAACTGGTCTATGACCGCTCGGTTGGTTCCGCGGCCGTCACCGTCCGTGCTGGCGGCATCGCAATGGTTTATGCCCAAATCAACCATCAGAACGAGCGCGATCTCCTACTGATGGAAGCCATCGCGATTCCGCTGAGTTTCGTCGTGCTGGTGTGGGTTTTCGGCGGGTTGCTGGCGGCGGCGTTGCCCATGGCCCTCGGCGCGGTGGCGATCGTCGGGTCGATGTCGGTGTTGCGCCTGATCACCTTGCGCACCGATGTGTCGATCTTCGCGCTCAACCTGAGTACCGCGCTGGGTTTGGCCCTGGCGATCGACTACACGCTGCTGATCATCAGCCGCTATCGCGATGAGCTTGCCAAAGGAGCCGACGACGCCGAAGCGCTCATCACGACCATGGCCACTGCCGGGCGCACGGTCCTGTTCTCGGCGACCACCGTCGCCCTGTCGATGGCGGCGATGGCGCTGTTCCCGATGTACTTCCTCAAGTCGTTCGCCTACGCCGGTGTGTCCACTGTGGCGCTGGTCGCCGTGGCGGCGATCGTTATCACGCCGGCGGCCATCGCGCTGCTGGGGCGGCGGCTGGATGCACTGGACGTGCGGCGGCTCGCGCGCCGGTTGTTGCGGCGGCTCGAGCCTGTCGCGCGGTCCGTGGAGCTGGGGGCACCACCCGCTCGCGGGGGAATTTTCTGGTACCGGTCGACGAAGTTCGTGATGCGCCGCGCGGTGCCTATCGGCCTGGCCATCGTCACCCTGCTGTTGCTGTTGGGGGTGCCGTTCCTCGGCGTCAAATGGGGGTTCCCCGACGACCGGGTGCTGCCGCGCTCGGCGTCGGCACATCAGGTCGGCGACCAGCTGCGCACCGACTTCGCCGATGACTCGGCCACCGCGGTGTCCGTCGTCGTTCCCGACGCCGATGGCTTGACCATTGCCGACCTCGGACGTTACGCCGCCGATCTGTCGCGGGTGCCCGACGTGTCCGCGGTAACCGCCCCGAGCGGGACGTTCGTCTCCGGCCTGCGGGTGGGAGCACCGGCGGCCCCGACCGGGCTGGCCGACGGCAGCGCATTCTTGACCGTCGCCGGCAACTCGCCGCTGTTCACCGAGCGTTCCGAAACCCAGCTCGACCGGTTGCACGAGGTGCGCGGTCCAGCCGGACGGTCCGTCCAGATGGCCGGGCTGGCGCAGGTCAACCGTGACAGTGTGCAGGCGATCACGACGCGCCTGCCCCAGGTGCTCGGCGTGATCGCCGTCATCACGTTCGCGCTGTTGTTCCTGCTGACCGGCAGCGTGGTGCTACCCCTGAAGACCCTGGTGCTCAACGTGCTGTCGCTGACCGCGGCGTTCGGTGCGCTGGTGTGGATTTTCCAGGACGGGCATTTCGGCGCGTTCGGGACAACGCCCAGCGGAACGTTGAACGCCAACATGCCGGTGCTGCTGTTCTGCATCGCTTTCGGGTTGTCGATGGACTACGAGGTCTTTCTGATCTCCCGGATCAGGGAGTACTGGTTGGCGACCCCGGGTGAATCTCGCACCAGCACCGACAACGACGAGAGCGTGGCCCTGGGACTGGCCCGCACCGGCCGGGTGATCACCGCCGCCGCGCTGGTCATGTCGATATCGTTCGCCGCGCTGATTGCCGCCCAGGTGTCGTTTATGCGGATGTTCGGCGTCGGCCTGACGCTGGCGGTCCTGGTGGACGCCACCCTGGTGCGGATGGTGCTGGTCCCGGCCTTCATGCATGTGCTGGGCCGGTGGAACTGGTGGGCGCCGGGAGCGCTGGTGTGGCTACATGACCGATTCGGAGTAAGTGAGACCGGCGCCGGCCAGCCAGCACCGCCTGCGGGCCGACATGCGAAGCGGGCCACCGACGCGTCCCCGGACCAGGCGTTCGACGCGGTCTGCCGCAGGAATATGGTGGCCGAACTGGTCGGTGACGACGTCATGACCGCCCGAGGTCGGTGATCCGCACCAGCGCGGTCCGCCCGTCGGTGGGGTGCTGGACGACACGCACCAAGGCACCGGCATCACCCTGGACCAAGCCCAGCAGAACCCAGGGTTAAAGGCGCAAAACAACACCCTGGCCGTGTACGTCAATGCCTACGAGATCGCGAAGTTCTCCGCCCGACGCGACTACGAACACGCCGTCGCCGCCCCCCAACCCCAACCCGCCGTGTAGCGAAGACGGCAGTTCGGAGAGCACTGCTTGAAATCTGTGGATCGGAGCGAGGCTTTGTGCCACAAAGGAATTGGCCGGTCGGTCCGGTGCGATCGGGTCAGCGCGAAGCGCTTGTCGGCGATCTTTCGACCGCGGCCAACGCCGCGCGGGTGGACAAACGGCGCCTCCCGTACCTGGTCGTCCATCACCAACCTCATCTTGGTGAGACGAACAGGACGCCTGTTTCGTTCACCGTGAAACCGAGCCGGCGACCAACCGCGATGACCCGCTCAGTCGGCGAGCCAGTTACCGTGGAATCCGTGCGGCACCCGCCGCGGCATCCGCACCCGGGCTACGGGTGCGCCCTCGAAATCCGATGCGTCGATGATCACCAGGTCACTGCCGTCGCGCACCGGGTCGTAAACGTAGGTCAGGTACCAGCCGGCCAACTCGTCCGATTGCCCACCCGCAGGGGCGAACACCGCCTCGTCGGCGGTACCGCGCCAGCCATTCACGCCGAACCGGTGCTCGGATGCCGTATCTCGTTCGAGATCGTAGCGGACCAGCAGGTTGGTGCCGACCGCGACAGAGTAACGAGCGGGCAATCCGGCCAGTCTGTCGTCGATCCGCGGGAACTCCACACCGCGGTCATCGAGTTGCCGCTCTTCGACGATGCCGGTGTCCAGGTCGATCGTCCACCGCCACAGTGCCGCTTCAGCGTCCAAGACGCTGCTGTCGCGCCACAACTCCGGGTAGCGAAGCACCTGCAGCACAATGGAATTGCCACTGGTTGATGCCACATCGTAGGCATTGGCAACGTGGAAGACGTAGCACGGATCGATGTCGAACCATCGCACCGGACCGTAAGGGTCGTCGCGGCGCAGCACACCCAGCCGCGCACCGTGGGAGTCGTCCCACCGGTAAGGCAGGTCCTCATTGTCTTGTATCGTCAGCGCAAGGTCCAGGTTGAACACCAGCGGCAAGTCCATGAAGACGACGTGCTCGGCGGTCAGCGCGAAATCGTGCATCAGCGTGAGCGCCGGAATGTCAATGGGGCGGCTGATCGTCAGCTCACCATTCGCGTCCGCGCGGTGATAGCTGGCATGCGGTTCCAAGATGCTGCCGAAACCGATGAAATGCAGCTCACCAGTGGTCGGGCAGATCTTCGGGTGGGCGGCCATCGCGTCGACCAGCTTGCCACCGAAGTCGTAGGCGCCCAACGTTTTCAGATCGTTGGTGATCTCATAGGGCAGCGATGTTTCCATCAGCGCCAGCGTCTTGCCGGCGTGGCGGACCACGTGGGTATTGGCCAGGCTGGAGTGCAGGTTGCGGGTGCCGTCGGCACCGTACACCGGGAACGGCTGCTCGAAGCTCTCGGTGCGCACCCAACGGTTTCGGTACCAGGCGGCGCGGCCGTTCTCCAGCCGCAGCCCGTGGACCATGCCGTCACCGACGCACCAATGGCCCTTGGCAACACGCGGGTTGGGGCCATTACGTAGGTACCAACCATTCAGCTCGCTGGGGATGCTGCCCTGGACCGGCAGATCGAAGGCGGTCAGCTCGTCGAGCACCGGAGCATAGTTGGCGGTACGAAAGAACGGGAAGACGGTCTGTGCCGACACAGCGTTAATTTCTGGTCGACTTGAACGCTGCCGGCGTGTCGATTCTGCGGCCTCTGCGGATTGTGCGAGCCCCAGCAACCTCGCCTTGTCCAGCAGCGATGTCAGCAGCTCGGGCAGCGGCGCAGTCCCCGACACATGGTCGCGCTCGTCGATCGCGGCCACCTCGTCACGATCGAGCAGTGACAGCACGGTGTGCATGCCGCCCAGTTCGGTAACGGCGTCCCGACATGATGTGCAGCCGCCCATGTGCGCTTCGAATTCGCGCCGATCGTCAGCCGACAGTGATCCCAGCACATAGCTGGCGTCCCACATCGCGTATTCGTGGCCCTCAAAGCCACCGCCCCCCAACGGTTCACCGTTGTGGGCCCTACCGCGTCCGGGTGCGGACGTCATTGTGCTACCCCCATCTCCTGCAATGCCTGCCGCAATGCGCGTAACGCATAGTGCAGCCGCGACTTCACGGTACCTTCGGCGATCGCCAGGTCGGCGGCGATCTGCGCGGTGGTCCAGCCCTGGTAGTACGAGCGGCGGACCACCGCACGATGCTCGGTGGACAGTTGCGCCATCGCGTCGCCCATCAACATCCGGTCCACCGTCGAACCGGATTCATCCGGGCCGGCCTGCTCAAACGTGCTGGGGTCCCGCGCCGATGCTTCGGAGCGGAAGCGTGCGCTGCGGCTCTCGTCGATGATCATGTTGCGCGCGACGGTGAACAACCAGGCGCGTGGCGACCGCGCGGTGTCGTCTACGACCTCCAGGTGCTGGCACGCGCGCAGCAGGGTCTCCTGAACGACGTCTTCTGCCCGTACCCGGTCATGGGTCAGCGACAGCACGTAGCGCCATAACGCCGCTGCGTGCTCGTCGTAAAGCATCCGGATTGCGCCGGCTTCCGAGATGTCCATCACCTGTCTTCCGTGATAAGACACGATTCAGGCGACCGTCTGGTTCACCGGCGCTGCACACGGCGGTCAGCCGAGCGTCAGAATCCGCGGCCCGTCCTCAGTAACCGCGACGGTGTGCTCCCAGTGTGCAGCCCGCGAGCCGTCGGCGGTGACCACCGTCCACTGGTCCTCGAGGATTACGGTCTTGGCGGTGCCCAGCGTCAACATCGGCTCGATAGCCAGCACCGATCCGGCCACCAGCAGCAGACCCCGGCCCGGCGGCCCCTCGTTGGGCAGGAACGGGTCCATGTGCATCTCCCGGCCGATACCGTGGCCGCCGTAGCCGGCAACGATGCCGAACTCGTGGCCGCAGGCAGCCGACGCGGCGCGGGCACCGGATTCGATCGCGTGCGACACGTCGCCGAGCCGATTGCCCGGCACCATCGCGGCGATCCCGGCCTCCATCGCCTGCCGGGTGGCCGTGGACAGGGCTTCATCGTCGGGTGCCGGCGTGCCGACGCCGAAGGTGATGGCCGAGTCGCCGTGCCAGCCGTCGAGGATCGCCCCGCAGTCGATGGACACCAGGTCGCCGGCCGCCACCACCTCGCCCGCCGACGGGATGCCGTGCACCACCCGGTCGTTGACCGACGCGCAGATCGACGCCGGGAAGCCGTGGTAGCCCAGAAACGACGGCGTGGCACCGGCGGCGCGGATCACCGACTCGGCGACCTGATCCAGGCTCAGCGTGGAGGTTCCGGCGGCTGTGGCCGCCCGCACCGCTGCCAGCGCCGCGGCCACCACCGCACCGGCGGCGGCCATCGCATCCAGCTCACCGGGGCTGCGGTGCGGCACCGCCTTGCGGGTGCGCCGCACGGGCAGGCCGATCACCTACTGCCCCAGCGACTGCAACAGGCGGGCGAAGACCTCGTCGACCGTACCGAGCGCGTCGATGACCTTCAGCTCGTGGCCGTCCTGGTAATAGTCCAGCAGCGGTGAGGTCTCTTCGCGATACACGCTCAACCGGTTGTGGATGACCTGGGCGGTGTCGTCGGCGCGGCCGCGCTCGCTGAGCCGCCCCAGCAACTCCTTCTCGCTGACCCGCAGCTCCAGCACGGCGTCGAGGTGCACGTTGCGGGCTTCGAGCATGTCGTGCAGCGCCTGGGCCTGCTCGACCGATCGCGGGTAGCCGTCCAGAATAAAACCGTTAGCCGCGTCCTTATGGTCGATGCGGTCGGCGACCAGCGCGTTGGTCAGCTCGGCCGGCACCAGGTCGCCGGCGTCCAGGTACTGCTTGGCCTGCTTACCCAGCTCGGTGCCCTCGGAGATGTTGCTGCGAAACAGGTCGCCGGTAGATATCTGCGGGACGCCCAGGTTCGCGGCCAGCTTGATGGCCTGCGTACCCTTCCCGGCCCCGGGCGGCCCCAGCAGAATCACTCTCACTTGAGGAACCCTTCGTAGTTTCGCTGCATGAGCTGGCTTTCGATCTGTTTGACGGTGTCCAGCCCGACGCCGATCATGATCAGCACCGCGGTGCCGCCGAACGGCAGGTTCTGCACCGTGCCGCCGTTACCCATATGCAGGAACAGGTTCGGCAGCACCGAGATCACACCCAGGTACATCGAGCCGGGCAGCGTGATCCGGTTCAACACGTGGCGCAGGTAGTCGGCGGTCGGACGACCCGGCCGGATGCCCGGGATGAAACCGCCGAACTTCTTCATCTCGTCGGCACGCTCATCGGGGTTGAACGTGATCGACACGTAGAAGTACGTGAAGAAGATGATCAGCGCGAAGTAGAAGACGATGTAGACAACGTTGGACGGGTCGGAGAGGTAGCCGCTGACGAACTTGTCCCACCAACTGGCGCCCGCTCCCGCACTGCCGCTGCGGACCAGCTGGGTGATCAGCTGGGGGATGTAGATCAGCGACGACGCGAAGATCACCGGAATAACACCGGCCTGGTTGACCTTGAGCGGCAGGTACGTCGAGGTGCCGCCGTACATGCGGCGGCCCACCATGCGCTTGGCGTACTGCACCGGGATACGGCGTTGGCCCTGCTCGACGAAGACCACGCCGACCACAATGGCCAGCGCGGCCATGCAGACCGCGCCGAAGACCAGGCCGCCGCGACTGTCCAGGATGCTCTTGCCCTCGATCGGGATGCGGGCCGCGATACCGGCGAAGATCAGCAGCGACATGCCGTTGCCGATGCCACGCTCGGTCATCAGCTCGCCCAGCCACATCACCAGGACGGCACCGCTGGTCATCACCAGCACGATCACCATCAGGCCGAAGATGCTCTGATCGGAGATGATGTCGTGGCGCAGCGAGCAGGTCTGCAGCAGCCCGCCGTTGGCGGCCAGCGCCACGATGCTGGTGGCCTGCAGGACGGCCAGCGCCACCGTCAGGTAGCGGGTGTACTGCGTCATCTTGTTCTGGCCGGACTGGCCCTCTTTACGCAGCTCTTCGAAGCGCGGGATAACCACGGTGAGTAGCTGCACGATGATGCTCGCGGTGATGTAGGGCATCACGCCGATGGCGAACACCGTCAGCTGCAGCAGCGCACCACCGGAGAACAGGTTGATCAACGAGTAGACCTGCGCGGCCTCGCCGCCGCTGACCTCTTTGATGCACTGCTGCACGTTCTGGTAGTTGACACCCGGCGACGGGATCGAGGCGCCCAGCCGGTACAGCACGATGAGGCCCAGCGTGAATAGGATCTTCCGCCTCAGGTCGACTGTCCGCATGGATGAGATGAAAGCCGAGAACACTCTTCTCCTCCTGCGCAGCCGAGGTCCGGTCGCGGCGAGCAATGGGCTGGCTTTACCAGCGTCGGGTAGTCCTACGTTTCTGCGTCGACGCACGGGCCGATTGG
>JBDTKT010000183.1:0-3645 GCA_039935195.1 Mycobacterium sp. | reverse complement strand
CCGGGCCGCTCGCCGAGCGGACGAAAAGGCAGGCCGCTCGCATCGCCTGGTCCATGCACCGTGCACTCACCGGGGGTGACGACGCCGAACTGAACACGTTGGTGGAGCGCTGCACCGAACTGGCCGGCTCGATGCGCCGGCGGCCCGCCGATCAGCCGCGCAAAACCGAGGCGATGACCTGACGCGGTAGCTGATCCGGGCTCGGGTAGGCCACCACCACCCGGGTCTTGTCCGGGTCGCAGGCTTCGACGAACGTCACGCCGTTCTCGGTATGGATGAACACCGCCGGGTCATGGCTCTGCAGCCGCTGGGCGATCGCGTCGAGTTCTTCGCGGCTGTCGGTGGCCCACACCAAGAACTCGACACCGATCGTCCCGCGGTCATGTCGGCGGGACGGATCGATCGAGTTCAGGTAGAGCTGAAAGCCGCTGGGCGACACCAGCAATGCCACGTCGTGCTCACGAACAGCCACATGGAATTCGAACGTGTCGCAGTAGAACCTGACCGACTTGCGCAGGTCTGACACTCGGATCACTGACGACGCCACCCTGATGTTGGGTGGCCTGGTGTCGGCTGGACCGGCGTCGCTGGTGTCATCCATTTCGGCGCTCATGCTACCCGGCGACCGCGCCCTCCCGGTGCCCGCCGTGGATCTCGGCACGCAACCTCGGAACCATGTGCGGGTAGTGCAGCTCGAACGCCGGGCGCTCCGAACGGATCCGCGGCAGCTCGGTGAAGTTGTGCCGCGGCGGCGGGCAACTGGTCGCCCACTCCAGCGAGTTGCCGTAGCCCCACGGGTCGTCGACGGTGACGACCTCGCCGTAGCGCCAGCTGCGGAACACGTTCCACACGAACGGCAACACCGACGCACCGAGGATGAATGCCCCGATCGTCGAGACGATGTTGAAACCCTGGAAGCCGTCGGTGGGCAGGTAGTCCGCGTACCGGCGCGGCATGCCCATGTTGCCCAGCCAGTGCTGGATCAGGAACGTGGTGTGGAACCCGATGAACGTCAGCCAGAAGTGCAGCCGGCCCAGCCGTTCGTCGAGCAGCCGACCGGTCATCTTCGGGAACCAGAAGTAGATGCCCGCATAGGTGGCGAACACGATGGTGCCGAACAGCACGTAGTGGAAGTGCGCGATCAGGAAGTAGCTGTCGGTGACGTGGAAGTCCAGCGGCGGGCTGGCCAGCATCACCCCGGTCAGGCCGCCGGCCAGGAACGTGACCGCGAAACCGATCGAGAACAGCATCGGGGTCTCAAAAGTCAACTGACCCTTCCACATAGTGCCGATCCAGTTGAAGAATTTAACCCCGGTCGGCACCGCAATCAGGTAGCTCATGATCGAGAAGAATGGCAGCAGAACCGCGCCGGTGGCGAACATGTGGTGTGCCCATACCGCCGTCGACAGGCCCGCGATGCTCATGGTCGCGTAAACCATCTGGGTGTAACCGAAGGTGGGCTTGCGGGAGAACACCGGGAAAATCTCAGTGACAATGCCGAAGAACGGCAACGCCACGATGTAAACCTCCGGGTGACCGAAGAACCAGAAGAGGTGCTGCCACAGCAGCGCCCCGCCGTTGGCCGAGGCGAAGAGGTGTCCGCCCAGGTGCCGGTCGACGACCAGGCCTAACAGCGCCGAGGTCAGCAATGGAAAGGCGATCAACACCATGATCGAGGTGATCAGGATGTTCCAGGTGAAGATCGGCATCCGGAACATCGTCATACCCGGGGCACGCATGCACACCACGGTGGTGATCATGTTGACCGCGGCAAGAATGGTGCCCAGGCCCGAGATGACCAATCCCATGATCCACAGGTCACCGCCGGCACCCGGCGAATGGGCCGCAGTGCTCAGCGGGGTGTAGGCGGTCCAGCCGAAGTCCGCCGGGCCGCCGGGGGTGAGGAACCCGGACATGACGATCAGCGCGCCGAAGAGGTACAGCCAGTAGCTGAATGCGTTCAGCCGCGGGAAAGCCACGTCCGGGGCGCCGATCTGCAACGGGAGCACCAGGTTGGCGAAGCCGAACACGATCGGGGTGGCATAGAGCAGCAGCATGATCGTGCCGTGCATGGTGAACAGCTGGTTGTACTGCTCGTTGGACAGGAACTGCAGACCCGGCGCGGCGAGTTCGGTGCGCATCAGCAACGCCATCAGGCCGCCCACCATGAAGAAGCTGAACGTCGTCACCATGTACAAAATGCCGATCAGCTTGTGATCGGTGGTGCTGATCGCCTTGTAGAGCAGCGACCCCCGGAAACCGGTGCGTGGCGGGTAGGGCCGACCCGGCGTCAGCTCTTTCAAGGCGACGCTCAGGATGCTCACGCGGTGCTCCCGTTTCCCAAGTGTTTCATCGGCCGCCCCACCGAGGTCGTAACCGGTGGACGGCGTGCGCGACGGCCAGCATTTATAAACGATGATGGTACGCCGAATTCGTGGACCGTCCACGGCCGTCGCGGCGCGCCAACCACGGATCGCACCGGTTTTCCGAACCTTGTCCGAACCCGCTCGGCGAGGGATAATCCTCGGGAATGAGTGAGTTGCGACGCATCCTTTCCCGGGACTGGCCGCTGCTGATGATCAGTCTCGTTCTCTTGATCGGCGGCCTGGTGGCACTGGCGTGGCCGACCGCGCTCGACAGTTACGACCAGTACGGAATCCGGGTCAAGTGCGGCAACGGGTACCAGAGCCAACTGCTCCAGGCGGAAGTCGGCGACCAAACGGGGGCTCGGGAGCCCGCGGGCGGCCCGTCGGCCACCCCGGCACCCGCCACCGACTACGTCGGGCAGTGCCGAAGCGCTGTCGCGCAGCGGCGCTGGCTGGCCATACCGGTCGCGGCAGCGGGCTTCGTCATGCTGATCCCCGGGCTGGCGAAATGGGCGCGGGCAGCGCGGCCGGGTTCCGGCGACCTTCCCGACGCCTGGAACGCGACCGTCCCCGACGAGGTGATGCACGAAGCCCATCTGCTTGACCGCCGCGAGCGTTCGCACTGGGATCGACCCCACGACACGACACTGTGACACCGCGCGACGGCGTGGCGGGCGCTATTCGCCGGTAGCGTCGGCGAATTCGCAGAACGCGGTGTACGCGCGAGCCCCGTGGATGGTGGCCGGACCGCCGTGCATCAGGATGCTGACGCCGAGGGCTTCGGCGGCCTCTTCCTTGGTGGCCCCGGCTTTCGCCGCCGCACGTGCGTGCGAGGCGATACAGCCGTCGCAGCCCTGTACCACGCCGATCGCCAACGCGACCAATTCCTTCATTTTGCGTTCGAGCGCCCCTGACTCGAACACGGCATTGCTCAGTTCGCCGAATCCCTGGTAGACGCCCGGAATCTGCTGACGCAGGGCACGGTGCTGAGGATTGAGGTCGGCGAGGACATCATGATAAGTAGTCATACCCCCCAGGGTATATCACTTCGGCGTGTTCGATCTACTCCCGCCGACGGTGACGTAGGCGGCGGCGACCTCCGCCGCCAGCCGGGCATTGGACAACACCAACGCCACGTTCGCGGCGACGGACGCACCGTGGGTCTCGCGGTGGAAGAAATCGAGCAGGAACGGCGTGACGTCCTTGCCCCGCACACCGCTACGCTCGGCGGCTGCCAAGCCGGCGGCGAGCACCCGGTCGTGCAGCGTGCGGTCCAACT
>JBDTKT010000182.1:0-7723 GCA_039935195.1 Mycobacterium sp. | reverse complement strand
AACAGATCGGTGAACGCACTCTGCATCAGGCTGTCATGCAGCGTGCTGAGGGCATCGCTGAACCCACTCGCGCTCATCAAAACATCGGAGCCCGGCGCCAAAGCTTGTAGGTCCACGCCCAGCGCCGAGGTGGGGTCGATGCCAGTCCCACTGAGGTTGCCGTATAGGGAGTCTGCGATGGCGGTCTCGTAGCCGCCGGGTGATCCGCCGTCCGTTCCCGGGGCAACGCCGCCTATTCCCTCAGTTTGGTTCACGCCCACCATGTGATCGAACTGGGCCTGCATGCCGGCCTGGCTGACCAGGTTGGCCTCTTCGAACCGCGTAAACGCGCCGTTGAAGAGGCTGGTTGCCTCATCTGCCGGAGTCGCGGTGTTGCCCGGGAACAGCTGGCTGGCATTCAGACCCAGGCCGCCGGCAGTGGTCGGCTCGGTGGCGTAGTAGTAGATGCTTTGCTGCTCAGCGACGACGTTGCTCAAGAACGTTTGGTCATTGATGCTCGTCTGTGCACTGATCAGGGCCTCGTGAGCCAAGTCGGCGGCATTCACCAGCGCGACGTCCTGCTGCACGGTCACGTCTTCGTACTGAGTGATGCCGACAACACTGAGTGCGACGGCGGCCGCTCCGGCGAGCACCGAGACTCCGACAACAACCCCGCGACGCTGGTTCTTCGATGTATTCATGATTGAGTTCTCCCTATTTCTGAAGATGTTGAAGATCATGTGGTTGCGGTACGGCGACGAGCCGCCACAGAATCCCGCCACATCAGCCCCCATCGATTTACGATAAACGTAGGTTATCCCCATCACGCACTCAACGCAAACTTATGTGAATGTCGAATTTTATTAGGTTTTATATCTACTTGGGCAGCGGCGGCCGCCTGCAGCGGGCACCCGGGTGCTGGCCGGACACGGTCGCACCTCAGCGGGTTCGCCTAGGCTTGGATCATGGCTTTCCCGTGGCGGAACCGGTGGGAGACGGGGCAACGATTCATCGGCGAACTGGTGCAGCTGACCACCAACGATGTGCCGAGGCTGATCCGCCGACTGCAGGACGCGCCGTCACTGCAGGAGGGCATCAAGATCGGCATCGAGGTGCTGAGCTCCGGCGGCTTAGGGCCGTCCCCGCAGCATCTCACCGGTCGGCCGGTGGCCAGCGTCAGCGCCCCCACCGCGCAGCGTGCCCGCCGGGTCCTCTACGCGCCGAACCTGGGCGGGCGCACCGACCCGGGCGAAGTGGTCTGGGCCTGGGTGACCTACGAAGACGACCCCGGCCAGGGTCGGGACCGGCCGGTGCTCGTCGTCGGGCGAGACCACCACATATTGCTCGGCCTGATGCTGTCCAGCCTGGCGCCGCACTGCGATGACCCGAACTGGGTCGGGATCGGCCCGGGCGGCTGGGACGACGCCGGGCGGGAAAGCTGGGTGCGACTGGACCGCGTGCTCGACGTGCCCGAGGAGGGGATCAGGCGCGAAGGTGCGGTTCTGGAGCGCGACACGTTCGAACTCGTCGCCGCCCGACTGCGCGCCGAGCACTCCTGGAGCTGAGCCGTCAGCCCTGGGCGATGTAGGACCGCAGCTGGGCGTGCTCGGCCTGCAGTTCTTCCATCCTGGACTTGACGACGTCACCGATGCTGACGATGCCGGCCAGCCGGCCGTCTTCCAGCACCGGCACGTGGCGCACCCGGCGTTCGGTCATCAACACACTGACGTCGTCGGCGGAGTCGGCTTTGCTGCACGTCACGACGACCGGCGTCATGATCGCCGAAACCGGCCGGGCCAGCATGCTGGCGCCGTGGACGTGCAGTTGCCGCACCACGTCGCGCTCGGAAGCCACCCCCGCCAGCCCTTTCGCCCCGACCACGACCATGGCGCCGATGTTGTGCTCCGCCAGGCCTGCCACCAACTCTGCAACGGTGGCATCGGGATGGATCGTCACCACCGCCGCGCCCTTGTTGCGCAATACGTCTGCAATCCGCATGGCAGCCTCCTACGGCAGTGACTTGCTTCACACCAGGCTAGGTCATTTCGCCGAGGCCGGGGCGCGATGCGGCCAACTGTGACGTATGCGAAGTTATGACGATGGAAATCACGCTGCTGGGCACCGGGAGCCCGATCCCCGACCCGAACCGGGCCGGCCCGTCGACCCTGGTGCGCGCAGGTTCGCAAACGTTCCTGGTGGACTGCGGGCGCGGGGTGCTCCAGCGGATGGCCGCGGCCGGCGCGGCCGCCAACGGCTTGTCTGCGCTACTGCTCACCCATCTGCACAGCGACCACATCGCCGACCTGGGCGATGTCCTCATCACCCGATGGGTTACCAGCTTCGGACCGGACCCGGCCACACTGCCGATCATCGGCCCACCGGGCACCGCGGAGGTCGTCGAGGCGACGCTGAAGGCATTCGGCCGCGACATCGGCTACCGGATCGCCCACCACGCCGACCTGACCGCGCCGCCACCCGTCGAGGTGCGCGAGCACACCAAGGGGAAAGTCTGGGATCGCGACAGTGTGCAGATCGTGGTGGCACCCACCGACCACCGTCCGGTGGCGCCGACGATCGGTTTCCGGATCGAGCACGCCGACGAAACCGGGACAGCCTCGGTGGTGCTGGCCGGCGACACCGTGCCGTGTGACGGTCTAGACCGGCTGGCCGCCGGCGCGGACGCGCTCGTACACACCGTGATTCGCAAAGACCTCATCGAGCAGCTTCCCCAGCAGCGGATCAGGGACATCTGCGACTACCACTCCTCGGTGGCCGAGGCGGGCGCGACCGCTCGGCGCGCCGGGGTCGGCACGCTGGTGCTGACGCATTACGTACCCGCAATTGCGCCGGGACAGGAGGAGCAGTGGCGGGCCCTGGCCGCCGCTGAATTCGACGGTCGGATCGAGCTCGGCGACGACCTACACCGGATCGAGGTGCATCACCGCAGATCGGCTTGCTGACTTTGGGAGTTGTCGAGGCAGCTGGTAACCTGAGGAACCGCTGCCCCGATGCCGGGCATGCAGCCCAACTCTAGCTTTTAGAAGGAATTATTTCGTGGCCAACATCAAGTCGCAGGAGAAGCGCAACCGGACTAACGAAATTGCCCGGCTGCGCAACCAGTCGGTCAAGTCGTCGGTCCGCACCGCCGTGCGCGCGTTCCGTGAGGCCGCTGAGGCCGGCGACAAGGAGAAGGCCGCCGAACTGCTGGTGTCGACCAGTCGCAAGCTGGACAAAGCCGCCGGCAAGGGTGTAATCCACAAGAACCAGGCCGCCAACAAGAAGTCGGCGCTGGCGCAGACCCTCAACCAGCTGTAGATCACGCGCAGACCGTTGCACGGCCCCCGCCTTCGGCGGGGGCTTTTTGCGTTCCGGGTTGCTGCCGGTCAGCGCCCGGCCAGTTCGGCGACCTTGCGGACCGCCGCTTCCAGCGCGTAGTCGGCGACGGCGGCCGCGCCCTTGACATCGGCGTTGAGCGCCGCCACCAGTTGCACCGCGGTCGCCACGGTCTCCGACGACCAGTGCCGGGCCTGCCGCTGCGCCTTCTGCACCCGCCACGGCGGCATGCCCAACTCTCCGGCCAACCGGTAGGGGTCCCCGGAGAGCGGACCCACCCGGGCGATGGCGTGGACCGCTTCGGCGAGCGCATCGGCCAGCACCACGTGCGGCTCACCGCTCAACATCGCCCAGCGCAGCGCCTCGGTGGCCCCAGCGACGTCCCCGGCCACCGCTTTGTCGGCGATGTCGAAGCCTTTCACGTCGGCTTTTCCGCTGTGATAGCGGCGCAGCGCCGCGGCATCGACGTGTCCGCCGGTATCGGCGACCAACTGTGAGCACGCCGCCGCCAGCTCGCGAATATCGGAACCGACGGCGTCCAGCAGCGCCGTCAGCGTGGCGTCGTCGACCTTGACCCGGTGGCGGCGGAACTCGGCACGGACGAAATCAGCGCGTTCGGCAGGCTTGGTGATCCGGGCACACGGGTGCACCTGTGCCCCGAGTTCGCGCAACTGCCCGGCCAGCGCCTTGGCCCGCCCGGTTCCGGAGTGCACCACCACCAGCACCGTGCCCGGCGGGATGTCGGCGGCCGTCGCTCCGATCAGCGCCACCGCGTCCTTGCCGGCCTCACCGGCAGCGTCCAGCACCACCATCCGCTCGTCGGCGAACAGCGACGGGCTCAACAGCTCGGCGAGTTCATTGGTGCTGACGTCGCCCGCACGCAACCGGTCCATCGGGATGTCGTGACTGCCGGCCTGGGTGCGCACCGCCGCCAACACCTCCGCGACGGCCCGATCCACCAGGAGTTCCTCGTCACCGAGCATCAGGTGCAGCGGCGAAACCTGTTGGCTCACTCAACGATCGTGTCACGGCCGGCCGACAGCCGTGCTGCCTGGCCGGTCAGTGCCCCCGCCACCGACCACGCGACCAGGCAGAGCAGCATCGCCGCCACGGCCAGCCGCCACCACCGCCAGCGCCACCCCAGGACCGCCAGCACCGCTGCGGTACCGACGCCGACCACGCCGATTGCGCCCGCCGGGACACCCACGGTGGCACCGGGGACGGTTCCGGCCCAGTGCGCGATCCGGCACACCCACCACAGCTCGGGTCCGGTGAAACGGATCGGGAACTGCGCACCGGCCGGCCACCACCCGCACAGCACCGCCGCCACGCTGCCCAGCACGGTGATCGGGGCGATCAGCACCGCCACCGCAAGGTTCGCCGCCGCGCTCACCAGGCTGACCTGGCCGGATATGCCGGCGATCAGCGGGGCCGTGACCAGGTGGGCGGCCCACGCCACGCACACCGCGTCCGCCAGCGGCTTGGGCCACCCGCGGGACACCAACCGGGCCGACCAGACCGGCGCGACGACGACCAGGGCGGCGGTGGCGACAACCGACAGGGCGAATCCCACGTCGACCGCCAGGTGCGGGGCGATGGCCAGCAGTACCAGCACGCTGCCCGACAGGCTCGGGATCGCCTGGCGCCGTCGCGCCGACAGCACGCCCAGCAGCGCGATCGCACCCATCACCGCCGCCCGCAGCACGCTGGCCGTCGGCTGCACGACGACGACGAACGCCACCAGCGCGATCCCGGCCAGCACCGCGGCGGCGCGTGGGCCGACCAGCCGCGCCGAGAACAACACCGTGCCGCAGACGATCGTGACGTTGGCTCCGGAGACCGCCATCAGGTGGGTCAGGCCGGCGGCCCGAAACTCGCGTCCGGTGGCGGCGGTGACGGCGGAAGTGTCGCCGAGCACCAGTGCCGGCAGCATCCTGGCCTGCTCCCCCGGCAGCACCCGACCGGCGGCGACGACGAACCGGGCGCGGATCAGGTGGGCTGCCCGCTGCAGCGGCCCGGCCCGACCCCGGGTGGGCCGCCCGGCGGCGGTCAGCGTCGCCACCGTCAGGTCACGCCTGGCGGGCCGGGTGATTCGGGCCCGGAATCGGACCGGCTCACCGACGACCACCTCACCGAAATCGGCAGCGGACGCGAACACCACCACCCGGCCGGATGCGTCACTGTCGCCGAGTCCCTGCAGGGTGGCACGGAACATCAACCGCCGAGCACCAGCCGTCAGCGCGCTCTCGCTGGGGGTGACCGTCACCGGAGCGACGGTGCCGAACGCCGCAGTGATCGGGTGGCGGGCGACCGCATCGGTCCGCAACGCGACCGCGCACCCGAAGCCCACCCCCACCACGGCGGCGGCGGCCAGGGTGGCCCCGGCCAAGCGCCAGCCCGGCCGTCGCAGCCGCCCGGCCTGCCACCACAGCACGCCCGAAGCGGCGCCCAGCAGCGCGCACAGCACCGCCGCGATGCCGCCGACCGGCCAGCTGATGCCGACGGCGGTGACCAGCCACCCGGTCAGTGCCGCCGGAACCAGCCGCACATCCAGCCGCGGCCGGTCCGGGCGATCGGCGGCCGGGGCCGGTTGCCGCGTCAACGTCAGACACGGACCAGGGCGCGCAGCTTCTCCAAGCGCGCCGGGCCGATACCGTCCACTTCGCCGAGTTGGTCGACACTGCCGAACTTGCCGTGCTTGTCGCGCCACGCCACGATCGCGGCCGCGGTGACCGGCCCGACACCGGGCAGGGCGTCGAGTTGCTCGACGGTCGCGGTGTTGAGGTTGACCGGCCCGGCCGGCGCCGGCACCGGTGCCGGTGGGGCCGAGCTGGTGCGCGGGGCTACGGGGCTGGGGGGGCCGGCGGGGCCCGTGCTCACCGAGCTGCCCAGCCCGCCCGGCCGGCCGGGCGGCGACGCGATCCCGACGACGATCTGTTCACCGTCGGCGAGCTGGCGGGCCATGTTCAGCCCGACCGTGTCGGCGCCGTCGAGAGCACCTCCGGCGGCGGTGATGGCATCGGCGACGCGCGCACCGGGCGTCAGGGTCGCCAGACCGGGGTTGCGCACCAACCCGACCACGCTGACCACCACCGACTGACCGGTGGCGGGCGGTTCCGGGTCCGGGGTGCCGGTCGCCGGTGAGCTCGCCGACGAAACCATCTCGACCGCCGGAAGTTTGGCCGACATCACCGGCGCGGGCCGGTCCCAGACCACGGTGAACACCGTGATCAGCACGGCGATAGCGGCGATCACCGCCAGCGCGATAGCCCCGGCCCGGCCCGGATCGGCGCGCACCCCGGCCAGCCAGCCCGCGTTGGCTGACCCGTCGGGCAGCCAGCGCGGCAGCAGTGAATTCGGGTCCCCGTCACCGCCATCGTCATCCTCACCGGACTCAGCGGCCTCGGCAGCCCGCGGCCCCGGCTCGTCGTCGGTGGCGTCGGTCTGCGGGTGGCGGCGCAGTCGCCGCTGCAGCCGCTCGGCGGGTAGTTCGGTTCGCATAAGCCGACCGTAGGCGCGCCGGCCGTCCGCACCGTCTCGTCAGACCGGACCCGGGCGGTGACTGTGGATCAACCTCCGGCTGTGCAGAAAAGCGTTCGGCGGCTCAGGGATTCAGCCACTCACCGACGTCGTGGGAGATGCCCGCCGACGGCGAGTAGCGGATCTTCACCGGCGTGACGCCCTGCGGAAGCGCAAACACCACGCAACCGCTGGTCGATGCGCCCGCGGCAAGGAGAAACCACCCGTACACGAAGTCCTTGCACTCGGTCACGGTGGCGAAATCCGCAGCGTGATCGAGCTTGTCCGAACCGACCATCGAGACGTCACTGTTGCTGTTGCCGACGATCGTCGTCGTTCCGGCGTTCTCGATCGTCACCTTGGCTGCGACGTAGGTCTTACCGGGCTCGCCCCAACCGTTCGGGACGGTCGCCGGATCGATCACCTCGGTCAGCGTCACCGCGATCTTCTGCCCACCGATGCGCATCAGATCCAGGGTCGCACCGACGTGCGCGGCCGGCTTCGGTGCGGGCGACTGCTCCGCCACCGCCGACGACGAAGCAGCCACCGATTCGCCCGGTTGGGCGGCTTGCGTCGAGCAGGACGCCGTCCCGGGCGCGGCCAGCGCAACGGCGGCCGACACCGCGATGACGGATCGTTTCATCTGTCTACCTCGCAACATTGACCGATCAGTTGCCTGACGCCAGCGGGATCGGCAGTGCCGCTAGATACCTCGAAAGCCCCGCGAAGCCGACAACAGCTCACGATACTGATACCGCTGCACGTGGTCCGCACCGGATCGGCGACCAGGTTCGGTTTAGGGTGCAGGACAGCGTGCGTGTTCACCCCCCAGAGCAGGAGACGGCGATGAAACTGGCCCTCACCCCGGAAGAGGCCGCGTTCCGGGACGAGT
>JBDTKT010000181.1:0-5671 GCA_039935195.1 Mycobacterium sp. | reverse complement strand
GTTCCCCGGCGAACTTGCGCCCGGCACATGCCAGCGCGCGCAGGTGCACGCGCAGGTAATCGGCGCGCGGGACGTCGAGTCCCCCCGGCAGCTCCGCGGCCAGTCGTTGGGCCGCGCGGGCCAGTTCCGCCGGGTCGGGGCTGGGCTCGTTGTCCACCACCGTCCGCAGCGCTACGTCGCCGGTGAACGCATCGACGTAGCCGGACTCGATCCGGTCGAAGCGCAGACCGAGCAGCACATATTCACGGATCAAATCGGCGGTCTCCATACCCGACCAGGTTAGCCCGCGCCACGGCTGCAAGACTGTACGGTCATGCGGCGGCTGAGCGAGCCGAGTCCCTACGTGGAGTTCGACCGACGTCAATGGCGAGCCCTGCGCATGTCGACGAAGCTGCCACTGAACCAACGAGAAGTCGTGGCCTTGCGGGGTCTCGGCGAACAGGTCGACCTGCTGGAAGTCGAAGAGGTCTACCTGCCACTGGCCCGGCTCTTGCACCTGCAGGTCGCCGCCCGCCAGGGTCTCTTCGCCGCCACCGCGGAGTTCCTCGGCGAGCCACAGCAGAACCCGGACCGGCCAGTGCCGTTCATCATCGGCGTGGCCGGCAGTGTTGCCGTCGGCAAGTCGACCACCGCACGTCTGCTGCAGGCACTGCTGGCGCGCTGGGACCACCACCCGCGGGTGGACCTGGTGACCACCGACGGGTTCCTGTACCCGAACGCCGAGTTGGAACGGCGGCACCTCATGCACCGCAAAGGGTTTCCGGAAAGCTACGACCGGCGCGCGCTGATGCGCTTCGTCACCTCGGTCAAATCCGGTGCCGATCAGGTATGCGCACCGGTGTATTCACACCTGAGTTACGACATCGTCGAGGGGGCCATGCAGGTGATTCGGCACCCCGACATCTTGATCCTCGAGGGGCTCAACGTACTGCAGACCGGGCGCACGCTGATGGTGTCGGACCTCTTCGACTTCTCGCTGTACGTGGACGCGCGGGTCGAGGACATCGAACACTGGTACGTCTCGCGATTCCTCGCCATGCGATCCACCTCGTTCGCCAACCCGGTGTCGCACTTCCACCACTACTCGACGCTCAACGACCAGCAGGCCGTAACCGCCGCCCGCGACATCTGGCGGTCCATCAACCGGCCCAACCTGGTTGAGAACATCCTGCCCACCCGGCCGCGGGCGACCCTGGTGTTGCGCAAGGACGCCGACCACTCCATCAACCGTTTGCGGCTGCGCAAGCTCTGACTACCCGGCACGTCAGCCGGTTTAAGCCCGCGTAGCTATTGCTGCGGCGCAGGACCCGGTGTCGGTTCGCCGACCGGTGGTGGTGGCGGCGGCTCCGGGAACGGCGGTGGCAACTCGGAGCCCGGTGGTGGCGGCTCCGGGGGGAACGGCGGTGGTGGCTCCGGGAACGGCGGCGGCTCCGGGGGGAACGGCGGTGGCGGCGGCTCCGGGAACGGCGGCGGTGGCAGCTCGGCGGCGGGCGGCGGCACCGGGGGGGGTGTCGCGGGTGTCGGCTGCGGGCTTTTGGCCAAGGTGTCCGGGCACAGTTCGTGTTGCGCGGCGTCGATCATCACCTGGTTGATCCCGCCGGCGAGCTTCGAATCGAACCGGTCACGGGCGGCACGGCCACGTTGAAGGTTTTGGCAGATGAGCTGGCCGAAACGTAGGGCCCCGGACGGTGTGGTGGCCCCGGCCTGGCTTTGGTATTTGAAGCCGTGCGAGTCGAGGTAACTGAGGTAGCTCTTGTCATCAGCCCACGCCGGCGCGGCGGCCGCGGGCAGCATCGCTCCGGAAATCAGCGCCATCACTGCCAGCCGCCGCATCATGGCTTGAACTGTAGATGGTGTGACTGCGGCGATTTCTGGTGCCGGTGCCGACAGGTGCGCTATCGACCTGCTCAGCGACCGTAGCGGCGGTGACGCACGGTGTAGTCGCGCAGTGCCCGCAGGAAGTCGACCCTGCGGAACGCGGGCCAGTGCGCCTCGGTGAACCACATCTCCGAATACGCGCTCTGCCACAGCAGGAAGCCGGAGAGCCGCTGCTCGCCGGAGGTGCGGATCACCAGGTCCGGGTCCGGCTGGCCCGAGGTGTACAGGTTCTCCGAGATGCCCTCGACGGTGACCGACTCGACGAGGTCCTCGGCGGTGGCCCCGTCGGCCAGCTCCTTGCCGAGCAGTCCGCGAACCGCATCGACGATCTCCTGGCGGCCGCCGTAACCCACTGCGAGGTTGACATGGAACTCGCCGTTAGACGTGCTTGCCGTACCTTCTGCGGCGTCCCGCAGGCGACGGGCGGGCTCGGCACCGATCAGTTCCAGATCCCCGACGGTGCGCACGCTCCACTGGTTGGCGGGTGCGCAGAGTTCCTCGACGACGTCGGTGATGATCTCGATCAGCGCGCCGAGTTCCCCGGGGTCGCGCTGCAGGTTCTCGGTGGACAGCAGATAGACGGTGGCCATCTCGATGCCGGCCTCCTCGCACCAGCGCAGCATCTCGGCGATCTTGGCCGCACCCATCCGGTAGCCGTAGCTGACGTCGCGGTAGCCGGCATCCCGGGCCCAGCGACGGTTGCCGTCACAAAGCACGGCGATGTGCCGCGGGAGCGCGGACTTCGAGGCTGCCAGCCCCTGCCGGAGCCGCATCTCGTAGATCCGGTAGAGCGGCTCCTTCATGCGCGCCGGGATGATTGCCACGAAATCCCAGACTACTGTGGCTGAGAGAAATTACCTGCAATCCGACCGCGAATTCGCTGGAGTCAGGAAAGCTCATGAGTATCGACGCCGACACCTCCACCGGGCCACAACCCGGAGGTTCCCCCGAGCATGTCGACACGCCACACCTAAAGCCGACGGCCCGCGGCTGGATTCACCTGGTGTCAGCCATCGTGGCCGTCGTCGCCGGCGCTGCACTGATCTCGGTGTCGTGGGCGTTGGCCGGCCTTGAGGCGGGTTTGGCGACCTTGGTCTACACCGTCTCCGTGGTGGGCATGTTCACGGTGAGCGCGACCTACCACCGGATCACCTGGAAGACGGTCCACGCCCGGATCCAGATGAAGCGACTCGACCATTCGATGATCTTCATATTCATCGCCGGCACCTACACCCCGTTCGCACTGTTGGCGATGAACAACAACCACCAGGAGCGGGTGGTGATGACGATCGTGTGGGGGGGTGCGCTGGCGGGGGTGCTGCTGAAGCTGTGCTGGCCGACGGCCCCGCCCTGGGTCGGCGTCCCGTTGTATCTGCTGCTGGGCTGGGTGTCGGCATTCTTCATCGCGACGATCATGCACAACGCCGGGGTGGCGGCGATGGTGCTGCTGGCGGTCGGCGGTGTCTTCTACAGCGTCGGCGGAATCATGTACGCGCTGAAATGGCCCGACCCGTGGCCCACGACATTCGGGTACCACGAGTTCTTCCACGCCTGCACGGTGGTCGCGGCGATCTGCCAGTACATCGCGATCTGGTTTGCCGTGCTGCACTGAACCCGGCCGCTACAGCTGGGTCTCTACAGCTGGGTCATGTTCTCCGCCGACCAGTAGGCCTTCATCCCGACGATCTTGCCGTCGCCGTCGAAGACCATCACATCGATCGGTTCGATCCGCATCCGGTGGTCGCCATTGGTGATCGTCAGCGCGAAGTGAAACGCCGCCTCGTGGCCGGCCACCCGCAGCGTCACCAGCTCGCACTGACGCTGCAGCCCGGTGATCACCGAGTAGAAGTTGCGGATCGCCTGGCGGCCGATGTGCACCTCGCCGCCGACCGGGTCCTCCAGCGAGGCGTCTTCGGCATACAGCGCCGCCAACTCGTCGGCGTCGCCGCCGCCGACGAGTTCGATGTAGCGGTGCACCGTCTCGGTGATCGCCTGACTCCTGTCGGGTGCGCCTGTCATGGGCGGGACGCTACACGGGCCGAGAGTTCGGCGGGCACACCCAGTGCCACCGCCAGTCGCGCGGCGGTGGTGACCGGCAGGTCGCACACCCGACCGCGGCACACGTAGGCCGCGTCGACACCGTCCACCCGGTCCCGTCCGATCAGCAACTCTGATGAGTCGAGTGCTCCACCGACGACGATCGTCCCGCCGGGAGCCAGCCTGCGCGCGTCGGCCAACAGTGTCGATCCGACGGTGTCGCAGGCGACCGCTACCTGCAGCGGCCCGAGGACGGCGGATTCGGCGACCGCCAGCCAGTGTCCGGCCGACCGCGGCGCACGGGCCAGCAGCGGCGAGTGGGCCTGCAGGGCATCGTCGGCGACCTGCCGGTAACGCTCGCTACGGTCGGCGCTGACGAGGTGGGCGGCGGTCAACAGCGCCTCGGTGATCAGCGCCGCCCCCGACGGGGTGGCCCCGTCCATCGGGTCGCCCGGGCGCAGCATCAGCGCTTCGGCGTCGTCGGCGCTGTCGAACCAGCGGCCGGGCCGCTCCGGGTCGACGAAATGGGCCAGCGCGATGTCCAACAACCCGGTGGCATCGTCGCGCCACTTCGGCTCACCGCTCAGCTGGTAGATGCTCAGCAGCCCCGTCGCCAGCGCGCCGTAGTCCTCCAGGACGGCGGCGCTGTCACCGACCGCGCCACCCAGGCTGGCCCGGCGCAGCCGGCCGCCCACCAGATGCAGGCCGACCAGGGTGGTCGCACAGCGTTGCGCTACCGCGGCAAGTTCTGAATCCCCCAGTGCCACACTAGCTTCAGTCAGCGCGGTGATGGCCAGCCCATTCCAGGCGGTGACCACTTTGTCGTCGCGGGTCGGCTGGATGCGGGCGTGCCGGGCGGCCAGCAGCGCGGCGCGCACCCGTTGCAACCGCTGCGAATCGTCCGGGTCGGCGGGAAGTTGCAGCACCGAGCTGCCCGCCTCGAAAGTTCCGCCTTGCGTTACCTCGAATACCTCTGCGGCCCAACGGCCATCGTCGTCCCCGAGAATCTCGGTCAGTTGTTCGCGGGTCCACACATAGGTGGAACCCTCCCGGCCGTCGGCGTCGGCGTCCAGCGATGAGACGAACATGCCACCATCGGACAGGTCGTCGAGCAGGAACCGGGCAGTCTGTTCGGTCACCCGGACCGCCAGCGGGTCCCCGGTGCGCCGGGCCCAGTGCGCGTAGAACCGCAACAGCAGCGCGTTGTCGTACAGCATTTTTTCGAAATGCGGTACCACCCAAGCATTGTCGACGCTGTACCGGGCGAACCCGCCCGCCAGTTGGTCGTATATCCCGCCGCGCGCCATCGCCACACCCGCGCGGACGACGGTGTCCAGCGCGGCCGCGGTTCCGGTCCGCTCGTGGTGCCGCAGCAGCGCCTCCAGCAGTGCTGACGGTGGGAACTTCGGCGCACCGCCGAACCCGCCGTGCTCGGTGTCCTCGTCACGGCACACGGCCACCACCGCGCGGTCGCACAGCATCGACTCGACGGCCGGCCCGTCGCCGGACAGTCCCCCCGTCATCGACCGCAGTTCACCCGCGATGTGATTGGACGTCTGCTCGACTTCGGCACGACGATTTCGCCACGTGTTGACGATCGCCGAAAGCAGTTTCAGGAAAGCGTGTTTCGGGTAGTAGGTACCGCAATAAAACGGCCGGCCGTCGGGGGTGAGGAAGCAGGTCATCGGCCAGCCGCCCTGTCCGGTGAGCGCAACGGTGGCGTTCATATAGACCGAGTCGATGTCCGGCCGCTCCT
>JBDTKT010000180.1:0-4285 GCA_039935195.1 Mycobacterium sp. | reverse complement strand
CGGTGAAATCCGGGAAGTTGTTGGTGGCGTGCAGGCGATCAGATGCTTCGCGCCAGCGGCCGGTGCGCACCAGATCGTTCCACTCCGGGATCAGATTGCCCAGTGGGCAGCCGTTGTGGCAGAACGGGATACCGCAATCCATGCAGCGGGTCGCCTGCTCCTGCAATGTCTCTTGGGGGAACTCCTCGTAGACCTCGTTCCAGTCGTGTACCCGCTCGGGCACCGGTCGTCGCGCCGGCACGATGCGCCGGGTGTATTTCAGAAAGCCCCTCGGGTCAGCCATTTGCCGCCTCCATGATCGCCTGGCCGGGATCGGTGCCGGCCGCTTCGGCGTCGGCGATCACCTGCAGCACCCGTTTGTAGTCGCGCGGCATGACCTTGACGAAGTGGCGCTGCTGGGCGGGCCAATCAACCAGGATGCGCTGGGCCACTGCGGAATCGGTGGCCTCGACGTGCCCGCGCAGCATGGCGTCCAGGCAGGCCAGGTCGTTCTCGTCGAGGGTGTCGAGATCCACCATCTCAGTGTTGAGGTTGGCGGGCAGCGCTGCGTCCGGGTCATAGACGTAGGCCACACCCCCGGACATGCCGGCCGCGAAGTTACGGCCGGTGCGGCCCAGCACCACCACCTTGCCCCCGGTCATGTATTCGCAGCCGTGATCGCCGACGCCCTCGACCACCGCCACTGCCCCGGAGTTGCGCACCGCGAACCGTTCACCGACCACGCCGCGCAGGAACGCCTGCCCGCTGGTGGCGCCGAAGAGGATCACGTTGCCGCCGATGATGTTGTCCTCAGCGACATAGCCGTCCGGCGCATCAACGGACGGGCGTATCACGATCCGGCCACCGGATAAGCCCTTGCCGACGTAATCGTTGGCGTCGCCGTAGACCCGCAGCGTGATCCCCTTCGGCACGAACGCGCCGAAGCTGTTGCCTGCCGATCCGGTGAAGGTGATATCGATGGTGTCATCGGGCAGTCCCTGGGCGCCATAGGCTTTCGTTACCTCGTGGCCCAGCATGGTGCCGACGGTCCGGTTGACATTGGAGATCTCGGTGGCGAACCGGACCGGGGTACCGGCGTCGAGTGCCTGTCGGCTCATCACGATCAACTGCTGATCCAAGGCCTTGTCCAGCCCGTGGTCCTGGGCGGAGCTACAGTACAGGTCCTGGTTCATGAACGCCGATTCCGGCTGGTAAAGCACCGGCGCCAGGTCCAGTTTGTGGGCCTTCCAGTGCGCCCGAGCCAGCGTGGAGTCCAGCGCGTTGACCTGCCCGACAGCCTCGTTGAGGGTGCGGAAGCCCAACGCCGCCAAGTATTCCCGGACCTCTTCGGCGATAAACCAGAAGAAGTTCTCCACGAACTCCGGGGTGCCGGTGAACCGTTCGCGTAGCACCGGGTTCTGGGTGGCCACCCCCACCGGGCAGGTGTCGAGGTGACAAACCCGCATCATGATGCACCCCGACACCACCAGCGGCGCGGTAGCGAAGCCGAACTCCTCGGCACCGAGCAACGCGGCGATCATCACGTCCCGGCCGGTCTTGAGCTGACCGTCGACCTGGACCACGATCCGGTCCCGAAGACCGTTGAGCAGCAACGTCTGCTGCGTCTCGGCCAGACCCAGCTCCCACGGCACACCGGCGTGCTTGAGCGAGGTCAGCGGCGCCGCCCCGGTGCCGCCGTCATGCCCGGAGATCAGCACCACGTCGGCATGTGCTTTTGACACCCCGGCCGCGACCGTCCCCACCCCGTTCTCGGCGACCAGCTTGACGTGAATCCGAGCCGCCGGGTTGGCGTTCTTCAGATCGTGGATCAGCTGCGCCAGATCCTCGATCGAGTAGATGTCGTGGTGCGGCGGAGGCGAGATCAGCCCCACTCCGGGCGTGGCGTGACGCACCTCGGCGATCCACGGATACACCTTGTTGCCCGGAAGTTGGCCGCCCTCACCGGGCTTGGCACCTTGGGCGATCTTGATCTGCAGGTCGGTACAGCTGCTCAGGTAGTGGCTGGTGACGCCGAATCGGGCCGAGGCGACCTGCTTGATCGCGCTGCGCCGCCAGTCGCCGTTCGCGTCGGGCAGGTAACGGTCGGCGTGCTCACCGCCCTCACCGCAGTTCGACCGGCCGCCGATCCGGTTCATCGCGATCGCCAGCGTCTCGTGCGCCTCGGCGGAGATCGAACCGTAGCTCATCGCTCCGGTCGCGAAACGCTGGACGATCTCGGTCGCCGGTTCCACCTCCGCCATCGGCACCGGCGGGCGCGCCCCGGTGCGGAACTTGAGCAGCCCGCGCAGGGTGGCGAGCCGCTCACTTTGGTCGTCGACGAGTGCGGTGTACTCCTTGAAGACCGCGTATTGGCCGGTGCGGGTGGAATGCTGCAGCTTGAACACGGTCTCGGGGTTAAACAGGTGGTATTCGCCCTCGCGGCGCCACTGGTACTCCCCGCCCACCTCCAATTCGCGGTGCGCGCGCTCCTCGGGGCGGTCCAGGTAGGCCAGGTGATGGCGGGCGGCGACGTCAGCGGCGATGTCATCGAGGGTGATCCCGCCGATCGGGCAGACCAGCCCGGTGAAGTATTCGTCGAGGACGCCCTGGGAGATACCTACCGGCTGGAAGAGTTGCGCGCCCGTGTACGACGCCCGCGTCGAGATACCCATCTTGGACATCACTTTCAGCACGCCCTTGCTGGCGGCCTTGGTGTAGTTGCGCAGCGCCTGCTCGCTGTCCAGCCCGTCACCGGCCCCGCCGAGAACACCCCTGTCGAACAGGTCCTGCACCGATTCGAACGCCAGGTACGGGTTGACCGCGGCGGCACCGAACCCGAGCAACGCCGCCATGTGATGCACCTCGCGGGCATCACCGGATTCGACCACCAGGCCCACCTTGGTGCGGGTGCGCTCGGCGACCAGATGGTGGTGCACCGCGGCGATCGCCAGCAGAGACGGAATCGGCGCCAGTTCCTCATCGGATTCCCGATCAGAGATCACGATGAAAGACGCGCCGTCGTTGATCGCCGCCGAAACCCGGGCGCACACCTGCCGAAGCGCCGCGCGCAACCCGGCCCCGCCCTCGGCCACCGGATACCGGCAACCGATGACGGCTGCGGACAGGCCGTGCCGGCCGCGGGAACCGATCCGCTGATCCGGGTGCAGGTTCACCAGCTTCGCCAGGTCGTGGTTACTCAAGATCGGCTGGGGCAGCACGACTTGGCGCCACAAGGGCTCGCCGGTGTTGAGCAGGTCGCCCTCGGGCCCGACGGCGCCCTGCAGGCTGGTGATCACCTCCTCGCGGATGGCGTCCAGCGGCGGGTTGGTGACCTGAGCGAACATCTGCTGGAAGTAGTCGAACAACATCCGGGGCCGCGCCGAGAGCACCGCGACCGGGGTATCGGTGCCCATCGACCCGACCGGCTCGGCACCGGTGCGGGCCATCGGCGCAAGCACCAGATTGAGTTCCTCGTAGGTGTAGCCGAACACCTGCTGGCGCAGCAGAATCCGGTGTCGCTCCATACTCGGGGCATTACCCGGCGGTAGCTGTTCGATCGGGATCAGGGCCTCGTCGATCCACGCCTGGTACGGGCGCTCAGCCGCCAACTCAGCCTTGATCTCCTCGTCGGAGACGATGCGCCCCGCAGCGGTGTCCACCAGAAACATCCGGCCCGGCTGCAGCCGCAACCGACGCACCACCGTCGCCGGGTCCAAATCCAGCACCCCGGCCTCGGAGGCCATCACCACCAACCCGTTGTCGGTGACCCAGATCCGAGACGGCCGCAGCCCGTTGCGGTCCAGCACCGCACCCACCACGGTGCCGTCGGTGAACGTCATCGACGCCGGTCCATCCCACGGCTCCATCAGCGAATCGTGATACTCATAAAAAGCCCGCCGGGGCGCGTCCATGGCGTCATTGCGCTCCCAGGCCTCCGGGATCATCATCAGCACCGCGTGCGGCAGGCTACGCCCACCCAGGTGCAGCAACTCGACCACTTCGTCGAAGCGCGCGGTGTCCGAGGCTCCCGGCGTGCAGATCGGAAACAGCTTCGCGGCGCTGCCCTGGTCGCCGGGAGCCCCGAAGACGTCGGTGTGGATCAGCGCCTCCCGGGCCCGCATCCAGTTCTCGTTGCCGGTGACGGTGTTGATCTCGCCGTTGTGCGCGACGCGCCGGAACGGCTGCGCCAGCGGCCACGACGGAAAGGTGTTCGTCGAGAACCGGGAATGCACGATCCCCAGCGCACTGTGCAACCGGGCGTCTTGCAGATCCAGGTAGAACGCTTTCAGTTGCGGGGTGGTCAACA
>JBDTKT010000179.1:0-2549 GCA_039935195.1 Mycobacterium sp. | reverse complement strand
TCGGTGCCGGTGATCGCGGACTGGATGGTCAGCAGGTTGGAGATGCCCGGCTTGGCTTGCGGGTCGTAGCGGATCTCACGTTCGCTGTCGGTGACCGCCGACCGAATCTTCTTGGCGCTGCGCGCCGGATCGTCGAGCAGGCTGATCAGCCCGGCGTCGGTGGCCGCGGACTTGCTCATCTTGGCGGTCGGGTCGGCCAGATCGTAGATCTTTGCGGTGGCCTTGACGATCATCGCCTCGGGCACCGTGAACGTGTCGGGGAAGCGGGCGTTGAACCGCTGAGCGATGTCGCGGGCCAGTTCGAGGTGCTGACGCTGGTCCTCGCCGACCGGCACCACGTCGGTGTCGTAGAGCAGCACATCGGCGGCCATCAACACCGGGTAGGTGAACAGTCCCACCGTGGTGGAGTCGGCGCCGGCCTTCTGCGACTTGTCCTTGAACTGCGTCATCCGCGACGCCTGCCCGAATCCGGTGAAACAGCCCAGCACCCAGGCCAATTCGGCGTGCGCCGGCACATGACTCTGCACGAAGATCGTGCTGCGGGCCGGATCGATGCCGAGCGCCAGGTACTGCGCGGCGGTGATCAGCGTGCTGCGCCGCAGCGTGTCGGGGTCCCCGCCCGGGACGGTGATCGCGTGCATATCGACGACGCAGAAGAACGCGTCGTGGTCGTCCTGCAACGCCGCCCAGTGGGTGATCGCCCCCAGGGCGTTACCCAGGTGCAGCGACGCCGAGGTGGGCTGCACGCCGGAGAAGGCGACCGGGCGCGATTTCGGGGGGCTCATGATCCGACGATCCTGTCACGTCGGCGCCGCGGTGTCGGGGCTGCCCGACCGACAATTACAGAGCGATCGCTCTGCTATGGTGCGGTCATGCCCCGGCCCCGTACCCACGACCCCGATCGGGTGCTCGATGCCGTCGAGGCGCTGGCGGCGCGGTCCGGCCCGGCGGCGGTGACGATCCGCGCGATCGGGGCGGCGACCGGGGTCTCCAACGGTGCGGTCTACCACGCCTTCGGGTCGCGTGCCGGACTGGTTGCCACCGCGTGGCTGCGTGCGGCGCGGCGCTTCCTGGAGGTGCAGCGCGAATCGGCGGACGGCGGGCCAAGCCCAGTTGACGCCGCTGACTCCGTCGTCGCTGCCGCCGACGCCCCGGTGGCCTTCGCCGAACGCCACCCGGACTCATCGAGGCTGCTGCTGGCGATCCGGCGCGACGAACTGCTCGACGCGGACCTGCCGGCCGAAATCACCGATCAACTGCGCCGCATCGACACCGAGTTGATCGGCCTGATGACCCGACTGGCCGCGGCGATGTGGGACCGCCGCGACGCCGCCGCCGTCGACACGATCACCACCTGCGTCGTCGATCTGCCCACCGCAACCGTGCTCAGCCGCAGCCGACTGCACAACCCGACCGCGCGGGCCCACCTGCACGCCGCCGTGCGGGCGGTGCTGGCCGTCGGACCACCACCGAAGTGTTCACCACCACCGAAAGGGCCAAACCCGTGACGATCAACCTGCGCTACGAAGACAAGATCGCGATCCTCGATCTGGGCGACGATGAAAATCGTTTCTCGCCAACATTTTTCGACGAGATCAACGCGGCGATCGACGACGTCCTCGGCGGCGCTGCCCAGGGGCTGGTGACCACCGCCGGTGGCAAGTTCTACTCCAACGGGCTGGACCTGGATTGGCTCGGCGCCAACGGTGAGCGGACCGGCTGGTACATCGGGCAGGTGCACGCCCTGCTGGCGCGGGTGCTGACACTGCCGATGCCGACGGCCGCGGCGATCGTCGGCCACGCGTTCGGCGCCGGCGCGATGCTGGCCGTGGCCCACGACTTTCGGGTGATGCGCGCCGACCGCGGCTTCTTCTGCTTCCCCGAGGTCGACATCCGCATTCCGTTCACCCCCGGAATGGCCGCGCTGATCCAGGCCAAACTCGCCCCGCAGACGGCGGTCGCCTCGATGACCACCGGCCGGCGCTTCGGGGGCGTGGACGCCGCCGGCGTCGGGATCGTCGACACCACCGCCGCCGAGGGTGTGGTGACGTCCACCGCGGTCGAACTGCTGCGCCCGCTCGACGGCAAGGACCCGGGCACGCTGGGCGCGATCAAGGCCACCATGTTCGGCCACGCCGTGGCGGCTCTGACCGGGACCTAAACAACATCAACCCCACTCGTAACCGGTGGGTGAGTACATGGGCTGCGCTCGCCGCCGAGCGACTGTGAAGATTGACGTGGTGGTCGAACGGGCTGAGGCAAACGGCGGCTGCAATATTTCGGCGCGGCCACGGCGGCCGGCCGGTACTCTTTCGGCGAACCCGAGAGGTCACGAAGCCCCAGTGTCAACTTTTCCTGCGCGAACCCGCGCCGACCTGTGCCCGGGAGTACTGCGGCCCTGGCTGGCCGACGACGGCCTGCTGGTCCGGCTCCGCCTGGTGGGCGGTCGGCTGCCGGTAGCATCGCTGGCCCGCCTGCTCGCGGTCAGCGCCGAGTTCGCCGACGGCCGAATTCACCTCACCCGACGGGCGAACCTGCAGGTTCGGGGG
>JBDTKT010000178.1:0-17090 GCA_039935195.1 Mycobacterium sp. | reverse complement strand
CCGGCGGTCGTCGCGCCGGTTGGCCTCGCGGCGGCGATCGATCACCGCTTGCGCTTCTTCGGCTTCGCTCCGGCTCGGGGCCGGGCGCTCCGCGCCACCTGCCGCGCCGGAGTCGCCTTGCCCGCATCCATCGGCAGTGCTTCGCTCCCTGCCGCCTGGCCGTCCGCCGCCTCGGGGCCTTCGGGGTCATCGGGGTCATCGCCCGCATCGTCGGCGTCGCCGAGGATCGCCTTGCCGGCCCGCTTGGGCTTGGCTCCGGGGGCGGGTGCGTTGGCCGCTCGGCGGCGCACCACCTCCGCCTTCTTCAACTCTTCCTCTTGGGCGATCAAGCCGAACACGTAGTGCTGTTGGCCGAAGGTCCAGATGTTGTTCGAGAACCAGTAGAAAATAATCGCCAGCGGCAGGAACGGTCCGCCGACCACGACCCCGAGCGGGAACACGTACAGCGCCAGTTTGTTCATCAACGCGGTCTGCGGGTTGGCGGCCGCCTCCGGGCTCTGCCGAGCCACCGACGCCCGGCTGTTCAAGTACGTCGCGATACCGGCCAGGATCATCATCGGTACGCCGACCGCGATCACCGCGGGGCGGCTGAAGTAAGCGAACGCGTCCAGCCCGGTGCGCTGGATCATGGTGGCACCCAGCGGGGCGCCGAAGAGGTTGGCGTCCAGGAAGTGCCCGACGTCGGTCGCGCTGAAGAGGTAGTTACCCAGTCCTCGGTTCTGCTCGGGCGTCAGACCTAGCTGGCCGATGCCGCTGCTGGTCCGGTTGAACGAGCGCAGCACGTGATAGAGCCCCAGGAACACCGGGATCTGCGCCAGCATCGGCAGGCAACCCAGGATCGGGTTGAAGCCGTGCTCACGCTGGAGCTTCTGCATCTCCAGCGCCATCCGCTGGCGGTCTTTGCTGTACTTTTTCTGCAGCGCTTTGATCTGTGGCTGCAGTTCCTGCATCTGCCGCGTCGTACGGATCTGTCGGACGAACGGTTTGTACAGCAGCGCCCGCAGCGTGAAGACCAGAAACATCACCGATAGCGCCCAGGCAAAGAAGTTCGTCGGACCCAGCAGCAGCGCAAAAGCCTTGTACCACATCAACATAATCCCGGACACGGGGTAGTAGACCAAGTCCAGACTGAACCAATTAAACAACCGACTCATCCTCCCGTTGCCCGGCCGGGAACACCCCGGGGGCACTGTCGTGACCACCGGGCATCGCGAGCCCGGTGCGCTCAGGCATCGGGTCCCACCCACCGGGGTGCCACGGCCCGCATTTTGCTAGCCGGACACCGGCCAGCCAGCCGCCACGGATCAGACCGTACTCACTGAGCACGTCCACCGCGTACCGACTGCAGGTGGGCGTGAACCGGCAACTGGGCAACCGCAGCGGCGAGACCATATTCCGGTAGAGCTCGATCACGAAGATTAGGGCGTGCACCGGCGCCGCCCGCACCCTGCGGATCAGGTCGGCCGAGCTCGCCGTCATCGCGCTGCACTCCCCGATCGGTGGACTGATCGCAGGGCGGCCTGCAACTGTGCTCGGAGACCCACCGACTCCGCGCTGCTGCTACCGGGCCGCGCCCGGATCACCAACTGCTCACTGGGATCCAGTTCGTCAAGTAACTCGCGTACGACGTGTCGCAGCTTGCGGGCGACCTGATGCCGCTGCACCGCTGAACCCACCGACTTGGCAACGATCAGACCCACTCGCGGACCCCGGGATTCTTCGTCGCTCGCCGATATAGTGACCCGCCGGGCATGAATCACGAGGTCGGGTTGAACCGCCCGCCTCCCGTGCCTGACAGTTGCACTGAAGTCGGTGGATCGCCGCATTCGATACTGTGCGGGAAGCACCGCCGCGCTGCCGTTGCTCAAGCAGTCAGCGAGTGCCGGCCCTTACGCCGCCGGTCCGAGACGATCGCTCGGCCGGCGCGGGTGCGCATCCGCAACCGAAAGCCGTGCACGCGGGCGCGACGACGGTTGTTCGGCTGGAAGGTCCGTTTGCCCTTGGCCACGGCACACTCTCCTTGTTGCATCTTGCGTCGCATCTGCGGCACACACCGGATATCCGATGTACCTGCCGCAGGCGATGCACTCGGTAAGTCTCGCTAGAACATCTGCGTCTTGCTGGGTAACCGGCGCGGACTCCGGCTAGGAGCCGGTCGCAGCCGTATCGCCGACGTTCGGGCGACTGTTCGAGGGTACTGATGCGGGTTCGCCAGGTCAAACCTCGTCATCGCCCTCCGATATTGCCCTCCGATCGCAATGCCCCATCAACTAACAATTTTCACACCCGTCACGGTGTTTTCATCTTCTTGCGCGGCAATGCGAAACAGGTAGTCGCGGACGGGAAAACCTGTTAACTTGCTTGCCAGCACCGTTTCGTAACGCAACGGTTCCCGACCACAAGCCGGGGACGACGGGGCGGCTGCAACTTCAGACGATGCCTACCGGCTTTCCAGCACGTCGGTTGCGTAGGTCCGTGACCCGAAGACGTTGGCGGCGACGCTGCCGTATTGTGCACACCTGTGGATAACCATGTGGATACCAGGTCGTGGGAGTTCGTCGGTGTGCCTCGACGGCAGACCAGGGGGTTTGGCATTGATCGATGACCCGACTTCCGTCTTCCTGACCCTCTGGGACGACGTCGTCGCCGAACTGAACGGCCAGATCGACAGTGGTACGGGCTCCGCGACCGCGCTGACCCCGCAACAGAAGGCCTGGCTGAACCTGGTGCACCCGCTGGCGATCGTCGAAGGGTTCGCCCTTTTGACGGTGCCGAGCAGTTTCGTTCAGAACGAGATCGAACGGCACCTGCGCACCCAGATCACCGATGCCATCAGTCACCGGCTCGGCTACCCGGTGGAACTGGGGGTGCGGATCGCGCCGGCCGATCCCAACCAGCCCTCGGCATCGACCGAGGACTGCGCCGCCGACGCCGGCTACGACGACGAGGAAACCATCCTCACCGAAGCCGACGAAGCCTGGCCTTCCTACTTCACCGAGCGGCCCCGCGACGAGAGCGCGACCGCCGACGGTGCCACCCTGAACCGTCGCTACACATTCGACTCGTTCGTCATCGGCACCTCCAACCGCTTCGCCCACGCGGCCGCACTGGCCATCGCCGAGGCCCCCGCCCGCGCCTACAACCCCCTGTTCATCTGGGGCGAGTCCGGACTGGGCAAGACCCACCTGCTGCACGCCGCCGGCAACTACACCCAGCGGCTGTTCCCGGGCATGCGGGTCAAGTACGTCTCTACCGAAGAATTCACCAACGACTTCATCAACTCGCTGCGCGACGACCGCAAGGTCGCCTTCAAACGCAGCTACCGTGACATCGACGTCCTGCTGGTCGACGACATCCAGTTCATCGAGGGCAAGGAAGGTATCCAGGAGGAGTTCTTCCATACCTTCAACACGCTGCACAACGCCAACAAGCAAATCGTCATCACCTCGGACCGACCCCCGAAAAAACTCGCGACGTTGGAAGACCGACTGCGCACGCGCTTCGAGTGGGGACTGATCACCGACGTACAGCCCCCCGATCTGGAAACCCGGATCGCCATCCTGCGCAAGAAAGCCCAGATGGAACGTCTCGACGTTCCCGGTGACGTCCTGGAGTTGATAGCCACCAGTATTGAGCGCAACATCCGCGAACTCGAGGGCGCCCTGATCCGCGTCACGGCTTTCGCATCACTGAACAAGACTCCGATCGACCGGGCGCTGGCCGAGATCGTGCTGCGCGACCTGGTCGCCGACGCCAGCACCATGCAGATCAGCACGGCGATCATCATGGCGGTGATCGCCGAGTACTTCGACACCACCGTTGATGAGCTCCGCGGTCCCAGCAAGACCAGACCGCTGGCTCAGTCCCGACAGATCGCGATGTACCTCTGCCGTGAGCTCACCGACCTATCCCTGCCCAAGATCGGCCAGGCGTTCCGCCGCGACCACACCACGGTCATGTACGCCGAACGCAAGATCCGCGGCGAGATGGCCGAGCGTCGTGAGGTCTTCGATCACGTCAAAGAGATCACTACTCGCATCCGACAACGCGTCAAACGCTGACCGCTCAGGCAAATCAGCTCGGAATCGGCCTTCTCGACGATCAATTCCGCGAAAAACTTCCGTACCACTCGTAACTCCCGTCCACATCGCGGCCTGTGGACACCACTGCGGACAACCTGTCGAACCCTACGAAGGAGACGCGGCCGCGATGCACAACGCCGGCTCAATCCACAGCAGGTCCTGTCCGCTCGCAACTGCCCCACACCCCTGATCCCCAACCGTGCTGCCCCGCCCAACTGCGCCGATACCCAGCTGTACCCAGCTTCCACAGCCCCTATTACTATTACTGGAATATCAATCTTGAATTATCTTAAAAACAGGCCGTTGGGGATCGATCCGAACTCGGTTGTCCACACACCGACTCAACCGGCAGGCTGAGCGGACCCATCGGTGTGGTCGTTTAACTTTCACGACGGGCTCAAAGGCTTTACGGTGGGTTCCCTACCGCTCGCACGTTCGTCGTGGGTGGTGCACGGCCGCAGGTGTGCTGCACCGGTCGCCGCTGGGGGTACGGCTCGATTTCGAGGTGACGAGAGGACACTATGGATGCGGCGACCATGAACCCGGGTCTTACTGATTTGAAGTTTCGGGTGGACCGGAACGACTTCGCTGACGCGGTGGCATGGGTGGCTAAGAACCTGCCCTCCCGCCCCACCAATCCCGTGCTGGCCGGGGTCCTGCTGACGGGGTCCGACACGGGCCTGACGGTGGCCGGCTTCGATTACGAGGTTTCCGCAGAAGTACGACTGGCTGCCGAAATCGCTTCTCCTGGAAGTGTTTTAGTCTCAGGTCGGCTGCTGTCGGATATCACCCGGGCATTGCCGGCGAAACCCGTCGATGTACACGTTGAAGCCACCCGGGTCTCGTTGATCTGCGGTAACGCCAGATTCTCCTTGCCGACGCTGGCGGTGGAGGACTACCCTTCGTTGCCGACCCTGCCCGAGGAGACCGGGACGCTCGCCGCGGATCTGTTCGCCGAGGCGATCGGTCAGGTCGCGGTCGCGGCCGGACGCGACGACACCCTGCCGATGTTGACCGGCATTCGCGTTGAGATCTCTGGCAACACAGTAGTTTTGGCGGCGACCGACAGGTTCCGTCTGACGGTCCGCGAGCTGACGTGGTCTGCTGCGCCGGGGACCGAGGCGGCGGTGTTGGTACCGGCTAAGACCTTCGCGGATGCTGCGAAGGCCTGTGCAGATGGCACCGAGGTCCACTTGGCATTAGGTGCCGGGTCGGCGGTGGGCAGCGAGGGCCTGCTCGGTATCAGCAGTGCGGGTAAACGCAGCACCACTCGGTTGCTCGATGCTGAGTTCCCGAAGTTCCGCCAGTTGCTGCCCGCTGAGCACAATGCGGTCGCAACCATCGGTGTGGCCGAGCTGACTGAGGCGATCAAGCGGGTAGCGCTGGTTGCCGACCGTGGTGCCCAGGTACGGATGGAACTCTCCGACGGGACCCTGCGCTTGTCGGCGGGTGCCGACGACGTCGGTCGCGCCGAGGAGGACCTGGCGGTGGACTTCGTCGGCGAGCCGCTGACTATTGCCTTCAATCCCACCTACCTCACCGACGGACTGGGTTCGCTACACAGTGAGCGGGTCTCGATGGGATTCACCGACCCCAAGAGGCCGGCGGTGCTAAGGCCGGCGAGCGACGATGCCCCGCGACCGGATGGCCCGGGCCCGTTCCCTGCTGTCCAGACGGAGTACGTGTACCTCTTGATGCCGGTGCGGCTGCCCGGCTGACCGTGCCGGCCATCGATGATGGGAAGGGTGGCTTGCTCGGTGTATGTCCGCCACCTGAGGCTGCGTAACTTCCGGTCCTGGGAACACGTTGATCTCGACCTCGGCCCGGGTGCGACCGTCCTGGTCGGCCCGAACGGCTACGGTAAAACCAATCTCATTGAGGCACTGTGGTATTCGTCGACGTTGGGGTCACATCGGGTGGCTACCGACGCCCCGTTGATCCGAACCGGCGCGACGAGTGCGGTGGTCTCGACGATCATCGTCAACGATGGCCGTGAGCTGGCGGTGGATATGGAGATCATGGCAGGGCGTGCCAACAAGGTCCGGTTGAACCGGAACCCGGTGCGCAACGCCCGGGAGGTGGTCGGGGTGCTGCGAGCGGTTTTGTTCGCGCCCGAAGATCTCGCACTGGTGCGCGGCGATCCCGGCGAACGACGTCGCTACCTCGACGAACTGGCCAGCATCCGGCGGCCACGGGTCGCGGCGGTGCGTGCCGACTACGACCGGGTACTGCGCCAGCGCACGGCATTGCTCAAGGGTGCTGCCGGGGTGCTGTATCGCGGTGACCGCGCGGTGCTCGAAACCCTGGACGTGTGGGACGCCCAACTGGCGGCGCACGGAGCGGAGTTGATGGCGGCGCGTATCGACTTGGTGAACCAACTGGCTCCCGAGGTCGAGAAGGCCTATCAACTGTTGGCGCCCGGCACCCGGACGGCCGGTATCAGCTACCGAGCCAACTTCGACATGACATCCGGGGAGTTCGGCACGGACGTCGCCCAGTTGGAGGCGGCGCTGTTGGTGGAGTTGGCCCGGCGCAGGTCGGCCGAACTGGATCGCGGTGTTTGCCTGGTCGGTCCCCACCGCGACGAACTGGAGCTTCGCCTCGGTGATCGGCCGGTGAAAGGTTTTGCCAGTCATGGGGAATCGTGGTCGATAGTGTTGGCGTTGCGGTTGGCGGCCTACCAGCTGCTGCGCGGCGAGGGCTCGGAGCCAGTGTTGTTGCTCGATGATGTGTTCGCCGAATTGGACACCGCGCGACGCAACGCGCTCGCCGAGGTAGCCGGCTCCGCCGAGCAGGTGCTGGTCACCGCCGCTGTACCCGAGGACGTTCCCGGCGACTGGCAGGCCCGCCAGGTTGAGATCACGGTCGAGGATCGCGATGACGGCCGGGTGTCGGAGCTGGTCGGGAGCGCACCGTGAACCCGCCAGAGGATGAGGGCACAGACACGCCGGCGACGCCGGCGGAGAATTTGGCGAGGCTGGCCGGCATGGATCTGGTCCGCCGGACCCTGGCCGCGGCCCGCGAGGCGGCGCGGAGCCAAGGTAAGGACGTGGGGCAGGGCCGGCGCGCTCCGGCTCGGCGGCGGGTCGCCAGGCCGGGTGCGCGCCGGGCTTGGTCGGGGCCGGGACCTGACGGTCGCGATCCGCAACCGTTGGCGGCTGCGACGCGGGATCTGGCTCGAACCCGAGGTTGGTCGGCCCAGGTCGCCGAGGGCACCGTGTTCGGTCGGTGGCGGTCGGTGGTCGGCGAGGACATCGCGGCGCACGCCACCCCGACGAAGTTGACCGATGGGGTACTCAGTGTGTCGGCGGAGTCGACGTCGTGGGCCACCCAGTTGCGGTTGGTGCAGGCACAGCTGATCGCGAAGATCGCCGCTGCGGTCGGCGACGGGGTGGTCACCGCGCTGAAGATCACCGGCCCGACGGCGCCGTCGTGGCGCAAGGGACCGCGGCATATCTCCGGTCGTGGGCCGCGTGACACCTATGGCTAACCGACTCGGGGGGCCGCGCCTCAGCGGCGCTACGAGCTGAAGAAATGACCTTTGGAGCGGGCGGACATTGCGTTGGTCGTGATATCCACGCCACGCCGCGATCAGATGGGCGGAAACGCCCTGAGAAAATCATCGCTGTGCCATCGCCACGGTAGAGTGTGACGTAAGACTTGCCACGGCCGCTGGGCCGCGCGCATCCAACCCCCCGAGGAGATCCATCCAACGTGGCCGCCCAACAGCACTACGGTGCCGATTCGATCAAGGTGCTCGAAGGCTTGGAAGCCGTTCGCAAACGGCCCGGCATGTACATCGGGTCAACCGGTGAGCGGGGGCTGCACCACCTGATCTGGGAGGTCGTCGACAACGCGGTCGACGAGGCGATGGCCGGTTTCGCCACGACGGTCACAGTGACCATCCTCGCGGACGGCGGGGTCGAGGTCATCGACGACGGCCGCGGCATCCCCGTCGCGATGCACTCCACCGGTGTGCCGACGGTCGATGTCGTCATGACCGTGCTGCATGCCGGCGGCAAGTTCGAGCAGGGCGCCTACACGGTCTCCGGCGGATTGCACGGCGTGGGCGTTTCGGTGGTCAACGCCCTGTCCAGCCGCCTGGAAGCCGATATCAGCCGGGATGGCTACGAATGGTTCCAGACCTATGACCACTCGGTTCCGGGGCAGCTCAAGCAAGGCGACAAGACGAAGAAGTCCGGCACTACGATCCGGTTCTGGGCCGATCCGAACATCTTCGAGACCACCGACTACAACTTCGAAACCGTCGCTCGCCGCTTGCAGGAGATGGCTTTTCTCAACAAGGGTCTGACCATCGACCTGACCGACCAGCGCGTCACCCCGGCGGAAGTCGTCGACGAGGTGGTCAGCGATACCGCGGAGGCCCCCAAGTCGGCCAATCAGCAGGCCGCCGAAGCCGGCGCTCCCCACAAGGTCAAACACCGTGTCTTCTGCTACCCGGGCGGCTTGGTCGACTTCGTCAAACACATCAACCGCACCAAGACGCCGATCCAGCCGAGCATCATCGCCTTCGACGGTAAAGGCCCCGGCCATGAGATCGAGGTCGCGATGCAGTGGAACGGAGGCTACGCGGAGTCCGTGCACACCTTCGCCAACACCATCAACACCGCCGAGGGCGGGACCCACGAGGAAGGCTTCCGGTCGGCGTTGACGAGTGTGGTCAACAAATACGCCAAAGAAAAGAAGCTGCTCAAGGAGAAAGATCCCAACCTCACCGGCGAGGACATCCGCGAGGGACTTGCGGCGGTGGTTTCGGTGAAAGTGGCCCAGCCGCAGTTCGAGGGCCAAACGAAAACGAAACTGGGCAACACCGAGGTGAAGTCGTTCGTGCAGAAGATCTGCAACGAGCAACTCGGTCACTGGCTCGAAGCGAATCCGGCAGAGGCGAAAACCGTTGTCAACAAAGCGGTGTCGTCGGCACAGGCCCGCCTCGCCGCGCGCAAGGCCCGGGAGTTGGTGCGCCGCAAGAGCGCGACCGACCTCGGCGGGCTACCCGGAAAGCTGGCCGACTGCCGCTCCGGCGACCCGAGCAAGTCGGAAGTGTATGTGGTGGAGGGTGACTCGGCCGGTGGCTCGGCCAAAAGTGGTCGGAACTCGGAGTTCCAGGCGATCCTGCCGCTGCGTGGCAAAATCATCAACGTCGAGAAGTCCCGTATCGATAGGGTGCTGAAAAACACCGAAGTTCAGGCGATTATCACCGCGCTCGGCACGGGCATCCACGACGAGTTCGACATTTCCAGGCTGCGCTATCACAAGATCGTGCTGATGGCCGATGCCGATGTCGACGGCCAGCACATCACCACCCTGCTGCTGACCCTGCTGTTCCGGTTCATGCGTCCGCTCATCGAGCACGGTCACGTTTATCTGGCCCAGCCGCCGCTGTACAAGCTCAAATGGCAGCGAATCGAGCCCGAGTTCGCCTACTCCGACCGCGAACGAGACGCCTTGCTGGACGCCGGGTCCAAGGCAGGCAAGAAGATCAACAAGGACGATGGCATTCAGCGCTACAAGGGTCTGGGCGAGATGGACGCCATTGAGTTGTGGGAGACCACGATGGACCCCGCGGTCCGCGTGCTGCGCCAGATCACCCTCGACGATGCCGCCGGCGCCGACGAATTGTTCTCGATCTTGATGGGCGACGACGTCGAAGCGCGGCGAAGTTTCATCACCCGCAACGCCAGAGACGTTCGCTTCTTGGATGTTTAGCGATGTTTAGCGACCCGTCAGTGACGCCTACCGGCGTCGTGCGCCGACGTACACCGGCCCTACCGACCTACGAATGAGGACGAAATGACCGACACCACGTTGCCGCCCGGCGACGACGCGGTCGACCGCGTCGAACCGGTTGACATCCAACAGGAGATGCAGCGCAGCTACATCGATTACGCGATGAGCGTCATCGTCGGGCGTGCGCTGCCCGAGGTGCGCGACGGTCTTAAGCCGGTGCATCGCCGGGTGTTGTACGCGATGTATGACTCCGGGTTCCGGCCAGACCGTAGTCACGCCAAGTCGGCCCGCTCGGTCGCCGAGACCATGGGCAACTATCACCCGCACGGTGACTCCTCGATCTACGACACCCTGGTGCGGATGGCCCAGCCGTGGTCACTGCGTTACCCCCTAGTGGACGGCCAGGGCAACTTCGGTTCGCCGGGCAACGACCCCGCGGCCGCCATGCGGTACACCGAAGCCCGATTGACTCCGTTGGCCATGGAGATGCTGCGCGAAATCGACGAGGAGACAGTCGATTTCATCCCGAACTATGACGGTCGAGTGCAAGAGCCGACCGTGCTGCCCAGCCGGTTCCCGAATCTACTGGCCAATGGGTCGGGCGGCATCGCGGTCGGTATGGCGACGAACATCCCGCCGCACAACCTGCGGGAACTCGCCGACGCGGTGTTCTGGTGCCTGGAGCACTTCGACGCCGACGAGGAGGCCACCCTGGCCGCGATGATGGAGCGGGTCAAGGGCCCCGACTTCCCCACGTCCGGGCTCATCGTGGGATCCCAGGGCATCACCGACGCGTACACCACCGGCCGCGGGTCGATCCGGATGCGTGGCGTCGTGGAGATCGAGGAGGACGCGAAGGGCCGCACCGTGCTGGCGATCACCGAGCTCCCCTACCAGGTCAATCACGACAATTTCATCACCTCGATCGCCGACCAGGTGCGCGACGGCAGGTTGGCCGGTATCGCCAACATCGAGGACCACAGCAGCCAGGGCAAGCTGCGTATCATCGTCGAACTCAAGCGCGACGCGGTGGCTAAGGTGGTGCTGAACAACCTCTACAAGCACACCCAGCTGCAGACCAGTTTCGGCGCGAACATGCTGTCGATCGTCGACGGGGTGCCGCGCACCCTGCGGCTGGATCAGATGCTGCGGCTCTATGTCGCCCACCAACTCGACGTGATCGTGCGGCGCACCATCTACCGGCTGCGCAAAGCCAACGAGCGGGCTCATATCCTGCGCGGGCTGGTCAAAGCCCTCGATGCGCTGGATGAGGTAATCGCCTTGATCCGGCGGTCGGAGACCGTCGATGTCGCCCGACAGGGCTTGATCAGCCTGCTCGACGTCGATGATATTCAGGCCCAGGCCATCCTCGACATGCAGCTGCGCCGGCTGGCGGCGCTGGAACGCCAGAAGATCGTCGACGATCTGGCCAAGATCGAGGCAGAGATCGCCGACCTGGAAGACATCCTGGCCAAACCGGAGCGGCAGCGGGCGATAGTCCGTGATGAACTCGCCGAGATCGTCGACAAGCACGGCGACGATCGCCGCAGCCGCATCATCGCCGCCGACGGCGACGTCAGCGACGAGGACCTGATCGCCCGGGAGGACGTGGTGGTCACCATCACCGAGACCGGGTACGCCAAGCGCACCAAGACGGACCTGTACCGCAGTCAGAAACGCGGCGGGAAGGGCGTGCAGGGCGCCGGCCTCAAACAGGACGACATCGTCGCGCGCTTCTTCGTTTGCTCTACGCACGACTGGATCCTGTTCTTCACCACACACGGTCGGGTCTACCGCGCCAAGGCTTACGAACTGCCGGAGGCATTGCGCACCGCGCGCGGCCAGCACGTCGCCAACCTGCTTGCCTTCCAGCCCGGTGAGCGGATCGCCCAGGTGATTCAGATCAAGAGCTACGAGGACGCCCCGTACCTGGTGCTGGCCACCCGCAACGGGCTGGTGAAGAAGTCCAAGCTCACCGACTTCGACTCCAACCGGTCCGGCGGGATCGTGGCGGTCAACCTGCGCGACGGCGACGAACTGGTCGGGGCGGTGCTGTGTGCGGCCGACGAGGACCTACTGCTGGTCTCGGCTCTGGGACAGTCCATTCGGTTCTCGGCGACCGACGAAGCGCTGCGTCCGATGGGGCGGGCCACCTCCGGCGTGCAGGGCATGCGGTTCAACACCGACGACAGGTTACTGTCGCTGAATGTGGTCCGAGAAGGCACCTACCTGCTGGTGGCGACCGCCGGCGGCTACGCGAAGCGCACCGCGATCGAGGAGTACACCGCCCAGGGCCGCGGCGGGAAGGGCATCCTCACCGTTCAGTACGATCCGCGACGGGGCCGGCTGGTCGGGGCGGTGATCGTCGACATCGACAGCGAGCTCTACGGGATCACCTCGAACGGGGGGGTGATCCGCACCGCGGCGCGCCAGGTCCGCAAGGCCGGGCGGCAGACCAAGGGTGTGCGGTTGATGAACTTGGGCGAGGGCGACACACTGTTAGCCATCGCACGCAACGCCGACGAAGAGCCGGCCGACGACGAGCCGGGCAGCTGACCCGACTGGACCCGACTAGACCCGACCACCCGGGCTCCCCGGGTGTGCAGGTAAGGAGCCGTGGGTGACTACACCGAAAGAGCCTGGACAGCCCAGACCGGCTGATGGCCCCGCCGACGCCGCGGGCCAGCGCCCGGGGGCGCGGCCGGGCGGCCGGATCACCGAGACCGGTGAGCCGCCGCCCTGGCAGCGCGGACAATCGCGGCCGCAGCCGGCGCCGCCACGTTCGGCGGAGCCGGTGCGGTCGCCAGAGCCCGCACCCCGGTCACCGGAGCCGAAGCCCCGCCAGGAATCCTCCCCGGCCGTCCACTCCCCCGGTGTGGACGCGCGATTGCGGCAGTTCGTCGCCGGCACCCCCGCACCGGGTGCACAATCCGGGCGGGCCAAACCGCCGGCCCAGCAGGCGGTCAAACCGCCGGCTAAACCGCCGGCCAAACCGCCGGCCCAGCAGGCGGCCGGCGACGGCCAGCCCGCCGACGCGTACGGCAGCGAACTGCCGGACCTTTCCGTGGCGCGTCCGGTGCAGCGCAAGCCGACCGGTCAGCGGGTCCAGGTGTCGCCCGGTCCACGGGGTCCGGTGCGGGCCAGCATGCAGATCCGGCGGATCGACCCGTGGAGCATGTTGAAGGTGTCGGCGCTGCTCTCGGTGGCGCTGTTCTTCGTCTGGATGCTGGCCGTGGCGCTCCTTTACCTGCTGCTGGGCAGCATGGGCGTGTGGAGCAAGCTGAACAGCAACGTCGGCGATTTGCTGAACGACAACAGCGCTGCCGAACTGGTCTCCAGCGGCTCCATCTTCGGCACTGCCGCCCTGATCGGGCTGGTGAACATCGTCGTCCTGACCGCGATGGCCACCCTCGCGGCGGTGATCTACAACCTGAGCACCGACATCGTCGGCGGCGTCGAGGTGACTCTGGCCGACCGCGACTGAACGGCACCGCCAACGGTGTTCGGAGCTCCGCATTTTGGGAGGGGGCGTCGGTTGCGGTAATCTCGGCGCTCGGTCGTCCGTGATATTCCGGGCCTATAGCTCAGGTGGTTAGAGCGCTTCGCTGATAACGAAGAGGTCGGAGGTTCGAGTCCTCCTAGGCCCACCAGATCGGCCATCGGTGTGCCCGGTCGATCCAGGAGGGTGCGCACGGTGCGGCGGGTGACGTTGGCGGTGGCGGTCTTGGTGATCGCGGTCGTGGTGTCGCGGCTCCGCAACCGTGAGGAAGTGTGGCACGTGGCAGCCGATCAGCCGATCTGACCACCACGAGGGGCCTTAGCTCAGTTGGTAGAGCGCTGCCTTTGCAAGGCAGATGTCAGGAGTTCGAATCTCCTAGGCTCCACAATTCTTACGGCAGGTGCCGGGCCTCCACGCTGGGCGGCCGCGGCGACGATTCGTCCGGCCGCGACGAACGGCGGATGACGAGCACCGCGGCTCCGCCGGCCACTAACACCACGGCGGCGACGCCGGCGAATACCAGCGGGCGCCGAACCCGACCGCGCGAGGCGTCCTCGAGCACCTGCGGCAGCCCGGCGAGCACCTCCGCGGCGCTGATCCGCCGGGCCGCCTGGGCGCGCTGAATCCTCTGACAGCCCTGACGCAGGTGCACCACGCCCGCGTGCACGGTCTGCGCGCCGACGCCGGCCGCGCCGTAGGCGACGTCGACCGGACCCGTCGCGGTCCGGGCCAGGCCGCGGGCCATTCTCTGGCGTGGGGCGAGTCTGCGCTGCGGTGTCTCGATCGTCGACGGCATGAGTCAACGCTACCTGTGACGCAGCCCACCGCAGGGCGAATGGCAGACTGTCATGCCATGACCACCAGCCCCATCGCCACCGCAACCGCAACGCTGCACACCAACCGCGGCGACATCCAGATCGCGCTGTTCGGCAACCACGCGCCCAAGACCGTCGCCAACTTTGTCGGGCTGGCACAGGGCACCAAGGAGTACTCGACGACCAATGCGTCCGGCGGCACCTCGGGGCCGTTCTACGACGGCTCGGTGTTCCACCGGGTGATCGGCGGCTTCATGCTCCAGGGCGGTGACCCGGACGGAACCGGCCGTGGCGGCCCCGGGTACAAGTTCGAAGACGAGTTCCACCCCGAACTGCAATTCGACAAGCCCTACCTGCTGGCGATGGCCAACGCCGGGCCCGGCACCAACGGCTCGCAATTCTTCATCACGGTCGGTAAGACGCCGCACCTGAATCGGAAGCACACCATCTTCGGCGAGGTCGTAGACCCCGACTCGCAGGCTGTCGTCGATGCGATCGGCGTGACCGCCACCGACCGTAGCGACCGGCCGGCTGACCCGGTTGTCATCGAGTCGGTAACTTTCGCCTAGTTCGTTAGGGGCTCGTTCCGAGGCTCGCCCGGACGCTGTCGCATCAGCGACCGGTGTAACCGGCCGCGGTCAGCGCGTCGAGCACATCTATCGGATCGACCCCGAGGTCCCAGCGGGACAAGACCAGCAGTCGGTCGTCGTGCGTCTCGAGTTCCAGTAGCCGCACCCGGCGCCCGAAGCGGCGGAAATCGGTGATCCGAACGGTCTTCAGGTCGGCGGGGGTCAGCATCTGCGGCTGCAACCAACCGCGGACGAGCAGGCCGCCGGGCGTGAGGGCCAGTTTGGGACGGGCCCGCCAGGAGACTCCGGCAAACCCGATCAGACCCACTCCGGCAAGGCCCACCAGCAGCCGCCCTGGTGCCTCTGTGACTAGAGTCACAGCTGAGATAGCTAACATCAGGCCGGCGAGCGCGCAACCTGCGATGCCCACCGACCGAGGTGCCCACTCTGTCTGCTGAGGACGCTTCTCAATCAAGGCGACCTGCGTATTGAGGATTATTCACAGGGGTTGTCCACAATGTGGATGAATCACATCGTTGTGATTGAGCAATCGCCTGGTCGTCGCCTCGGTGTAGCCCATAGCCCGACATGTCCGGAATCCGGGGTCTCCGGCGTCCTAGCCGCTCAGCGCCAGCGCATCGTGAGCAACAGGCCGCTGATCATGAAAGCAAACGCGATGCCGTAGTTCCACGGACCCAGTGCGGCCATCCAACTCAGCATCGCGGGGGCATCGATGCCGGTGGCCGCCAGCTGATACACCATCAGCCAGACCAGCCCCAGCAGCATCAAGCCCAGGAACAGCGCGACGAACCACACGCTCGACGGGCCGCCTTTGATCTTCACCGGGATACGGCTCACCGACGAGGTGGCGAAGCTGGTCTTCTTGCGAACCTTGGACTTGGGCATTGATACCTCGGGACAGTGCGGCGATGAAACTGCGAGTATTGGTCGGGTTAGAGACTAACCCAGCGATTAACCTGGCCGAGAATTGGAGACCCGATGCCGCAGGTTCGCACGGCTACGCCGGTGGCGGCCAGCAGCTCGCTGTGGCGGTTGGGCGTCCCGGTGGTGTGCCTGTCGGCCGGCCTGCTGCTGGCGGCGACCCATGGGGTATCCGGCGGCAAGGAGATCCGCCGCGGCGACGCACCGCGGCTGGTCGACCTGGTCCACGCGACCCAGTCTTCGGTGGAACAGCTCACGGCCAAACGGGACACGCTGACCGAAACGATCGGCTCCGTACACGGCCGCTCGGCGGGCACCGCGCTGTCGGCGATGCTGAACCGGTCCGCCCAGTTGGCCGACGCGGGCGGCCTGGCGGCCATGCAGGGGCCGGGGCTGGTGGTGACGCTGACCGACGCTCAGCGCGACGCCAACGGCCGTTTCCCGCGCGATGCTTCCCCCGACGACCTGGTGGTGCACCAGCAGGACATCTCCGCGGTGCTCAATGCGCTGTGGAGTGCGGGCGCCGAAGCCGTCCAGATGCAAGACCAGCGCATCGTCGCCACCTCGGCGCCGCGCTGTGTCGGCAACACGCTGTTGCTCAACGGGCGCACCTACAGCCCGCCTTACACCGTGACCGCGATCGGCGACCCGGCAGCGATGCAGGCCGCGCTGGCCGCCGCTCCCCCGATCGATCTCTACAAGCAGTACGTGATCCGGTTCGGGCTCGGCTATAGCGAGCAGGTCAGCCCGGGCCTTCCGGTGGTGGGGTCCAGTGGACCCCCGCGGATGCGCTACGCCGTCCCGGCCGGACCAGTCGACTACTAGCCCGCGACGGTAGCCTGTGAGGCGTGCGGATCCTCGTCATCGACAACTACGACAGCTTCGTGTTCAACCTGGTGCAATACCTGGGCCAGTTGGGCGTCGAGGCGGCGGTCTGGCGCAACGATGACGCGCGGTTGACCGATCCGGCTGCCCTCAGCGGGGTGGTCGCCGAGTTCGACGGGGTGTTGCTCAGCCCTGGGCCGGGTACCCCGGAACGCGCCGGCGCGTCGATCAGCCTGGTGGGGGCCTGCGCGGCTGCGCGGACGCCACTGCTGGGGGTGTGCCTGGGCCATCAGGCAATCGGCGTCGCCTTCGGGGCCACCGTGGGGCGGGCACCGGAGCTGCTGCACGGCAAGACCAGCACCGTCTTTCACAACGACGCCGGCGTGCTGCACGGACTGCCGGACCCGTTCACCGCCACCCGATACCACTCGCTGACGATCCTGCCGGCGACCCTGCCGCCCGTACTGGAGGTCACCGCACGCACTCGCGGCGAGGTGATCATGGGTGTGCGGCACACCGAGCTGCCCATCCACGGGGTGCAGTTCCATCCGGAGTCCATCCTCACCGAGGGCGGCCACCGGATGCTGGCCAACTGGCTGACCTACTGCGG
>JBDTKT010000177.1:0-4623 GCA_039935195.1 Mycobacterium sp. | reverse complement strand
GTACCGCAGCGCGCCCGCGATGGTGGACAGGTCGTAGCCGTAGATGATGCCGAGACCGGCCACGGTGATGCCCGCCACCCATGCCAGCCGCAGCGTCCGCGTAGGCATTCGCATCGACTCGAACGTCAGGGTGTCGGGCCCACTCATCAGTTGCCCCGGGCCAACCGCGCGATGGTCCCGGCAAGACTGTGCTGGATGACCCGCTCGGAGAAGTCGTCCCCGGGACAGCGGCCCTGCTCGACCGCATCGACTAAGCGCTGCATCGCATCGGCCAGGTGCGCGGGAGCCCGCTCGGCGGCGGCAGCCACACACCGCTTGGCCGAGGTGTGCAGTCGTCGGTCGCGGAGTCCGATCCGGGCCGCGGCGTCCCAGGCGGTAGCGACCGGTTCAACGGCTTCAGCGGCGATTTGGGCGGCATCCGGATCGTCGAGCAACACCACCAGGGTGAACACCACCGCCGGCCAGAAATCGTCGGGAACGGCGTCGAGGTAGCGGATCTCCAGCCATCCGCGAGGACGCACCGGCGGAAACAGCGTGGTGAGGTGATAGTCCAAGTCGGCGATGGTCGGACGGCGGCCACCGAGCAGCACCCGGCCATCGGCCCAGTCGCCGAACGGCGCGTAGGCGCTGACCGGGACGCATTTATTTGGATCCGGGCTGTGCACCAGCATCACCGGCGCCTTCAACGCATAACGTGCCCAGTCCGCGCCGGGATCGGCGCCGCTGGAGGCCGGGATCGGGCCGCACCGCGCAGGGTCCAGTTCACTCCACACCCGCTGCCGGGTTGAGCACCAGCCGGAAAATTCCCCGCCCAACAACGGCGAGTTGGCGACGAGTGCGACCATCGTCGGGCCCAGCGCATGCGCCAGACGCACCCGCTCGGCCCACCCGTTCCGCGGTCCGGCATCCAGATTCACCTGGATTGAGGCCGTCGACGTCATCATCGCCGCACCCGGGACGCCGGTGTTGTTGGCGACGAAGAATTGCTCCATGGCGCGGTAGCGTGCACCCGGGTTGACCCGCAGGGCCGGCCGCAGCGGGTCCGCGCCCAACAACACCAGGCCCAGCCCGGCGTCGGCGAAGACCGACCGCAACACCGCCTGGTCACCGGCCATCGCCTCGATGGCCGCTAGTGCGCCGCTGCGTGGCGGCCCGGACAACTCCACTGCGCCGCCGGGCTCGACCGTGACAGCACTGCCACCCGGCAGCGGGGGAAGGCACTGCAGAACGTCGGCGATCTCGTCCCAGCGCGGGCGCCGCCACGGATCGGTCGGGTCGTAGCAGTGCGCCTCGACCTCGAGGCCCACCCGCCCGATCGGGGCGTCGACGAGGCAGCTATCGATGATGTGTTGAGCGGCCGCCGACGAACTGGCCAACTCTGTGTCGAACGGGTCAGTGCGGTCCGCTTGCGAGGCCGCGTCGTTGGTGGCGGCTAACGTCATGTCGACGGTCACGGTTGCTCCGGACCCGGACCCTGTGCGCTGCGAACCACTGGTCGTGCGCGGTTGTCGAGACGACGTCCACTCGCATTGCCCTTTGGAACAACCACCGACTCATACACATCCAGACATTCGGAGCCGATGCCCGAGCGGACGGATGAGCAGGTCGCGAGGCGATGCATTCGGTGAGTTTGAGTGCCGTGAAGGTTTTTCCGATGCCACCGGCGATGATCAGTTCTCGGCGGACACCAGATTGATATCGGCGTCGGTTTTGCCGTTGCGGTCGGGCCAGTCGATCCACCGTCACACCGCGTCGTTGTATGACCTAATTTGCGGTGTAGCGGTCACGCAGCTTGATCAGGCTTGCCGCGATACCCCGCTCGTTGGCTCTGATGGAGCCTGTCAGCTCGTAGAACTTCCGTCTGAGCACACCTGCGTCGTGGTAGTCGAACGTCTCGGTGACCCGGGTCAGTGTCGGTGAGAGCGATTCGAATTCCCATCGCCAGCGGTGGCCTTCCGGGTGGCGCCACTCAACCAGTTCATTGGGCTTGAGCGCGGTCACTCGACTGGTGATGCGGTAAGGCACGCCGTACATCTTCATGCTCGTCGAAAACTTCGACCCGACAACAATTTCCGCTGGAGCCTTGACGTTGTCGCGAACGGTGCCTGACCCGTCCAGTTCGCGGTGACGGCGCGGATCGGCGGCGATCGCGAATAGCTCGGCCGCCGGCGCGGCAACTTCTATCGACCGGCTGATTTGCCCGAATCCCGCGTCGACAACGATGACAGTCATGGCCCCTCCAATCGGGTATAGGTAGTGCAACCAGGTCGAGGCTACGCGTGGGCCGCATCCGAGACTGGGCTTGGCCGAAGTGAGTGCGCACTGGGAGGCCGAGAAATGGAATCTCGAAACCTTGGACCGGGTGTTCGAGATCGCCACGGAACGCTCTGCACGCAAGGCTGACTTCGCGGGGCGTTAGGCAACGCCACCTGCTCGGACACCAGTGGGCGCTACCGGCGCGATCCGTCGGCTAGACAACCGCGCTGTCGCCCGGTAAAACCTACCGTTGCAGCCCACAGTTGGAGAATTGCGCCTGCCGCCAGCCCCTGGGAAATTGCGCGACGGTCGACGGTTGATTCCGGGAGGTTCGGCGATGGGTGTGCCGGTGGCGTGGAAATCTAGCCTGTTCGCGGTAGCGATGACCGGGGCCGCGACACTGTTCGCCGGCACGGCGTCGGCCAACCCGATGCCGGGCATGGAGGTCAGCGACGAGAACAGCAGCTGCACAGCCGGTTTTGCCGCCCAGGGTGGTGACGGCCAGTATTACCTGCTGACCAGCGGGCACTGTGATCAGGGCGACGGATCGCAATGGTCTGACGCCGGTGATGCCCCGCTGGGGCGAATTGTTGCCAGTGAGAACAACGGTGACGATCACGACGCCGCGATGCTGCTGCTTGACCCGCTCGTTGGGGTGCCCAACGGCAACGTCGACGGACGCTACCGCGTCCGCGATGTGCTGACTGTCTTTGAGATCCGGGTCGGCATGCCGTTCTGTAAGGTGGGCGCGCGGACCGGCGAGACGTGCGGCACCGTCACCGCAGTCCAGCCCAATTTGGTGACGACCAACCTGTTCAGCCTCGAGGGTGACAGCGGCAGTCCCGGTTTCGTGATGAACTCCGACGGCACCGTCAGCGCGGTCGGCATCCTGCAGGGCGGACCCGACGGCGACGACAACACCACTGACTTCATCCTGGTCGGGCCGCTGCTGCGGCAGTGGGGTCTGCGCATCCTGCCCTGAGTGTTCCTGGGCGGGCGACCCGCGCACGGCTCCGCGGGCGCCTGCGAGGTTGGCTCTGCGTGTAGGGCATGCCCCACTCGGACTTTCGCACCGTGGACTTCGCACCGTGGATGCAGAATCGATCCCGCACTCTGTCGGGGTGACAGGATTTGAACCTGCGACCTCTTCGTCCCGAACGAAGCACGCTACCAAGCTGCGCCACACCCCGCGTGAAGCCACGACAGCGTATCGCACCGGCTCGGTAGCTCACCAAACGTAGTGACCAGGGCGGTACAGGTCCCTGGTCCATTCCTAAAAGGGGACGACCATCGATTGAGCTGATTCAATCCCGCTCTAGTCGCCGAAGATCACGTGTTCTTCGGTCATGAAGACGCACGAGCGCGCGAAGTCGATGAACTTCGACTCGTCCTCGGTGAGGCGTTGCTGGGCCTCGAGACCCTCCGGCGCGCCCATTCCGGCCTGAAGCGCCTCGAGCGACTCCCACCACACCTCGGTGATGCCTTCGTACGGCTCGGCGCTGCCGCGGCTCTGCCGCAGGACCGCGTTCAGCTCCGGCGAGACCGCGTGGCTCTGGACGTAGCGGACCGCGCCGATCGCGTCGGCGACGCTGCGCACGAGGGGCCCGTGCTCGTCGAGCCAGTAGCGGTGGAACTCGTCTTCCGGCACGTCCTCGCGGCGGCGGACGCAGTACACGAGCTTGACCATCCCGGCGACTCTACGCCGGGTTTAGTTGCGGGCTGCCCGGTACTACAGATCATCGGCGGCGCTCAACGACGCGCGTCGAGCCTGACTAGGTCACTGGGGAGCCCGGTGATGAAACCCGCCACAATCCGGCCCGGGGAGCAGCATTCGGTGGCCAAATTAGGCAGACTGGCTAACAACACGTTAATCGGAGGGGAGCCAGATCATGACATTACTGGGAGCCGTGGTGTACGCCGGATTCTTCGCCCTCGCCGCGTTGTGGTTGTCGGCCACCAACCCGGATGCGGTCGAAGAACGTGCTCAGTCGAAGCGGCCGGACCGCTCGAATTCGGTGAGCGTGGCTGCCGACTCGGTCGGGTCGAGCCCGTGCTGCGCCACCCAGTCGTCGCAGAAGTAGGTGTCGGTGTAGCGGTCGCCGCTGTCGGCGAGCAAAGTCACCACCGATCCGCTGCGCCCGTCGGAGACCATCTCGGCGAGCAGACCGAACGCCCCCCACACGTTGGTGCCGGTCGATGCGCCGACCCGTCGGCCCAGCACCGCGCTGACGTGCCGCGCCGCGGCCACCGAGGCCGCGTCGGGCACCGCCACCATCCGGTCGACCACATTGGGCAGGAACGACGGCTCCACCCGAGGCCGGCCGATGCCCTCGATGCGCGACGACTCGGTGGTCACGATGTCGTAGC
>JBDTKT010000176.1:0-7059 GCA_039935195.1 Mycobacterium sp. | reverse complement strand
GCCGCGTGCAGCGGCAGGTCGTCTTGGCCCAGGTGCAGCACGTCGGCACCGGCCGCCCGGGCGATGTCGGCGCGGTCGTTGACCGCCAGCAGCGCACCGTGCCGGCGGGCGGCGTCGGCCAGAATCTCCAGCGCTGCCAGCTCGGCACGCGCCTCGAGCGGCCCGAATTGCTGTTCGCCGGCCGAGCCCTTGTCACGCAGCTGGACCACGTCCACCCCGCCGGCCAACGCGGCGTCGGCGAACTCGGCCAGGTCGCCGCGGTCTCGGCGGGCGTCGGTGCACAGATACAGCCGCGCTTCGGCGAGGTGAGTCAGACGGCCGGAGGGTTTGTGCACATCGCGACGGTAGCGGCTAACTTGGAGAGTTGACACGGGAGCCTCGGGAGCGGGGCTGAGAGTGGGTGCCAATCCGGCCCTTACCGTCACACCTGATCCGGATCATGCCGGCGAAGGGAGCAGGAATTGCCGGGATCATCGCCGGGCACGCTGGCCGTCGTCGGCGGCGGCGTCATCGGGCTGTCTGTGGCACGCCGGGCGGCCCGGGCCGGCTGGACCGTTCGGGTGCACCGCAGCGGTGAGTACGGCGCATCCTGGGTGGCCGGCGGAATGTTGGCCCCGCACAGCGAAGGCTGGCCCGGTGAAGAGCAGCAGTTGCGGCTGGGACTGGAATCGCTGCGGCTGTGGAGCGACTTTCTCGACGGGCTGCCGCCGGAGGTGGTCACCGCCCGCGAGTCGCTGGTGGTGGCCGTCGACCGGGGCGACGTCGCCGATCTGCACACGGTCGCGGACTGGCTGTCGACGCAGGGCCACCCGGTGGTCTGGGAGCCGGCCGCCCGTGACGTCGAACCGCTGCTGGCCACCGGCATCAGGCACGGCTTCCGCGCCCCCACCGAGTTGGCGGTGGACAATCGCGCGGTCCTCACCGCGCTGGCCGCGACCTGCGAACAGCTCGATGTCCGGTGGGCCGGGCCGGTGCCGGACCGGGCCGCGCTGAGCGCGCTGGACGCGGACACGGTGGTGATCGCCAACGGCATCGACGCCCCGGCGCTCTGGCCCGGCCTGCCTATCCGGCCGGTGAAGGGGGAGGTCCTGCGGCTGCGCTGGCGCAAGGGCTGCCTGCCGGTGCCGCAGCGGGTGATCCGCGCCCGGGTGCATGGCCGGCAGGTGTACCTGGTGCCGCGCCGCGACGGGGTGGTGGTGGGGGCCACCCAGTACGAGCACGGCCGCGACACCGCGCCGGCGGTGTCGGGCGTGCGGGACCTGCTCGACGACGCATGCACCCTGGCGCCGGGACTGGGCGAGTACGAGCTGGCCGAATGCGCGGCGGGCCTGCGGCCGGTGACACCGGACAACCTGCCGCTGGTGCGGCGACTGGATGCCCGCACCCTGGTCGCCGCCGGGCATGGCCGCAACGGTTTCCTGCTGGCGCCGTGGACCGCCGAACAGATCGTGTCTGAACTACGTCCGGTTGGAGCGCTCCGATGATCATCTCGGTCAACGAAAAAACGCTGCAGGTCGACGAGGCGACCACGGTCGCCGCCCTGTTGGCGTCGATGGGCTATCCCGACCGCGGCGTCGCGGTCGCCGTCGACCGGACAGTTCTGCCGAGATCGCTCTGGGCGACCACACTTTCCGATGGAGCTCAACTCGAGGTGGTAACGGCGGTGCAAGGTGGTTGACGGAGCGCAGGGAGCTGACGCAATGGACACGAAGCTGACGATTGCCGGGCGCGAGTTCGGCTCCCGACTCATCATGGGGACCGGTGGTTCGAACAACCTGGCGGTGCTCGAGGCGGCGCTGGTGGCCTCCGGCACCGAGCTGACCACGGTCGCCATGCGCCGGGTCGATGCCGAGGGCGGAACCGGCATATTGGACCTGCTGAGCCGGCTCGGGATCACGCCGCTGCCCAACACCGCGGGCTGCCGTAGCGCCGCCGAGGCGGTGCTCACCGCGCAGCTGGCGCGGGAAGCGCTGGGCACCGAGTGGGTGAAGCTGGAGGTGATCGGCGACGAACGGACCCTGCTGCCCGATGCCGTCGAACTAGTCCGTGCTGCAGAACAATTGGTGGATGACGGGTTCGTGGTGCTGCCCTACACCAACGACGATCCGGTGCTAGCCTGTCGGCTGGAGGATGCCGGTTGCGCGGCGGTGATGCCGCTGGGTTCGCCGATCGGCACCGGGCTGGGCATCGCCAACCCGCACAACATCGAGATGATCGTCGAGAGGGCCGGGGTCCCGGTGGTGCTGGACGCCGGAATCGGCACCGCCAGCGACGCCGCGCTGGCGATGGAACTGGGCTGCGACGCGGTGCTGCTGGCCAGCGCGGTGACCCGTGCCGCCGACCCGCCGGCGATGGCCGCCGCCATGGCGTACGCGGTCACCGCGGGCCACCTGGCGCGTCGCGCCGGACGCATCCCGAAGCGGTTCTGGGCTCAAGCATCCAGTCCGGATTTGTGATGGTCTCCACCCGGTCGAGCGTGCATGCTTGTCCGCGACACGCCGCGTGGCGCTGTACAACTATGCACGCTCGCGGTTAGGGGAGTCGCATGAGTCGCTATGTGGCGCTGGGCAGCTCGATGGCCGCGGGTCCCGGTATCCTCCCCGGCGCCAATGGCGCGCCGTGTGGATCAGGCCGCTCGGCGCGCAACTACCCGCACTTGGTCGCCGCCGCGCGCGACTTCGAACTGGTGGACGTCACGTTCTCCGGCGCGACGACGGCGCATGTGCGCAGCGAAAGCCGACTGGGTGCGCCGCCCCAGATCGATGCGCTGGATGGCTCAGAGGCTCTGGTGACGATCACCATCGGCGGCAACGACGTCGGCTATGTGCCGCTGCTGATGGCCGCGGGGTTGCCACGGGTGGCCCGGCTGTTACCGCCGATCAGCGCCCTGTTGGACCGTCATCATCGTGAGCGCGCGCTGGCCGAGGTCGAGGATTCGCTGCGCAGAGTCGGTGCGGCGGTGCGTGAACGGTCGCCGCACGCCCGGGTCATGTTCGTCGACTACCTGACCCTGCTGCCGCCGGCAGGGGTGCGTGCCGAGCCGCTGTCGGCCGTCGACGTCGAGTTGGGCCGCCACGTCGCCGACCGACTGGCGGCGCACACCGCGGCTGCCGCGGCGATCACCGGATGTGAGCTGGTGAGGGCCGCCGACGCGAGCCGCGACCACCACGCCTGGTCGGCGCAGCCGTGGACGGTGGGTTCGGTGTGGCCGCTGCCGTGGCGCCCGGCCCCGTTTCACCCCAACGCCGCCGGGATGCGTGCGGTCGCGAAGTTGATCGCCGCCAAGCTCGATGAGTCCGCCGGTTGACCCTCACCGAGTTCGGTCGCAACGCAGCGATGGCTCTTGACCGGGATTGCATCGGGTAACGGCTAACGTGGGCGCGGTGGATTACAAGTCGAAGCTGATGCCGGCGATGCTCGGCGCGGTGCTGTTCGGGGCGATGTGCACCGGTGGATGCAGCCGCGCTCCGGAGAGAACCGACCAGCCGCCGGATGCCGCGGCGGTCGCGAAATTCGCCTCCAGCCTGAAAGACAAGATCAGCGGTGACGCGATGATGGCGCACCTGCAGAAACTGCAGGATATCGCCAACGAGCACGACGGCACCCGCGCGGTGGGTACCCCGGGTTACGACGCCAGCGTCGAATACGTGGCCAAAACCTTGCGCGACAGCGGCTTTGAGGTGCAGACCCCGGAGTTCACCGCCAAAGTGTTTAAGGCTGAAAAAGGGGCGGTGAGCCTGGGTGACAAGACGGTGGAGGCCCGGGCGCTGCAGTTCAGCCTGGGCACCCCGCCGGAGGGTGTCGCCGGTCCGCTGGTGGCCGCGCCCGTCGAGGACACCCCGGGCTGCACCGCATCGGACTACGACGGGCTGCCGGCGCAGGGGGCCGTGGTGCTGGTGGACCGTGGAACCTGCCCGTTCAAGGAGAAGCAAGCCGCGGCCGTCGAGCGCGGCGCGGTGGCAATGATCGTCGCTGACAGCATCACCGAGGACAAGATGGGCGGCACGCTCGGTGAACAGACCGACGTCAAGATCCCGGTGGTGAGCGTAACCAAGGCCGACGGTGCGATGCTGCGCGGGGGGCACGGCACCGCCACGGTCAAACTCGACGCGCACACCGACAACATCGCGTGCCGCAACGTGATCGCGCAGACCAAGGCCGGATCGACCGAGAACGTGGTGATGCTCGGTGCCCACCTGGACAGCGTCCCGGAGGGGCCGGGTATCAACGACAACGGCTCCGGGGTGGCCGCCGTGCTGGAAACCGCGGTGCAGCTGGGTAACTCGCCGCAGGTGCAGAACGCGGTGCGGTTCGGCTTCTGGGGCGCCGAAGAACTCGGCCTGATCGGTTCGACGAAGTACGTCGAGTCGCTCGACATCGATGCACTCAGGGACATCGCGCTGTACCTGAACTTCGACATGCTGGGTTCGCCGAACCCTGGTTATTTGACCTACGACGGGGACCAGTCGCTGGAGGCGGACAAGCGCGGCCAGCCGGTGGTGCCGGAAGGCTCGGCGGGCATCGAGCGCACCCTGGTCGACTACCTGAAGTCGGCCGGCAAGACCGCACAGGACACTTCGTTCGACGGCCGCTCCGACTACGACGGGTTCACCCAGGCCGGCATCCCCTCCGGCGGGCTGTTCTCCGGCGCCGAGGTGAAGAAGACCACCGAGGAGGCCGAGCTCTGGGGCGGCAAAGCCGACGAGCCGTTCGACCCGAACTATCACCAGAAGGGCGACACCATCGACAATATCGATCGCGACGAACTGGCCGTCAACGGTGCGGGTGTCGGCTATGCGGTCGGCGTGTACGCCCAGGATCTCAGCGGCCGCAACGGTGTTCCGGTCCGAGACGACCGCACCCGGCACGTCGTCAGCAAGCCATGATCCGGCCGGTGGGCGCGCTGCTGATCGCGGCGGGCCTGCTGGCGGGCTGCTCGCCGTCGGTCGCCCCGCAGGCGTCGGCTGATCTTGCCGACCGACTGGCCGGTCAGGTGACGGTGGACGCGATGGTGGCCCATCTGAACCGGTTGCAGGAGATCGCCGACACGCACCGGGGAAACCGGGCCGACGGCACACCCGGCTTTGACGCCGGCGCCGAATACGTGGCGAACACGCTGCGTGACAAAGGCTTCGATGTGACAACGCCGGAGTTCAGCCGGTTGGACACCACGTCACCGGGTAACCCCACGTTGACCGTCGCGGGTCGCGGCTACCCGGTTGACCAGGCGTCGCTGCTGGTGTCCACCCCGCCCAGCGGCGTGACCGGACCGCTGGTCCGCCCGGCCCGGCCGATGGGATGCGCGGCCGCCGAATATCCGGCGAGCACACCCCGGGGCGCGATTGCCGTGACCGACGACGTCGGCTGCTCGATTATCGACAAGCAGGACGCTGCCGCGGCGCACGGGGCCGTCGCGCTGATCGTGGTCAGCAGGCACAGCCGGTCGGGCCCCCCGGCCGGGTTGTTCCCGGCCGGCTACTACGACCGGCTCACGCTCCCGGTGGCGGTGGTCGGCGGCGACGGCGACGCTGCGCTGCACCGGGCCGCCGGACCGGTCCGGCTCGTCCTGGACGCCAAGACCGTCAAGACAGTCTCACGAAACGTGCTGGCCCAGACCAAGACCGGCTTTGAGCACGACGTGGTGCTGGTCGGTGCGCAGCTGGATGGCCCTGCTGCCGGCCCGGGCATCAATGACAACGGGTCGGCGGTTGCCGCGGTGCTGGAGACCGCGGTGGCGCTCGGGCCGTCCCCGTCGGTGACCAACGCGGTGCGGTTCGCATTCTGGGGTGCCCAGGAGCGGCAACTCGGCGGCTCCAGCGATTACGTGTTCGGACTCGACCGGGACCGGCTCAACGACATTGCGCTGTATCTGAACTTCGACATGCTCGCTTCGCCTAACGCCGGCTTCTTCACCTATGACGGTGACCAGTCCGCGTCGCCTAGCCGCGACGTCATGCCCGAGGATGTGCCGGCCGGGTCGGCCGGTATCGAACGCACCCTGGCCGGGTACCTCAACCTGGCCGGTAAGCGGCCTGCCGACATGCCACTGAGCGGCGTCAAGGACTACGGCCCGTTCCTGGTGGCCGGGGTCCCGATCGGCGGCATCACCACTGGCGCGTCGCAGCGCAAGACCACCGTGCAGGCCCGCCTGTGGGGAGGTCAAGCCGCTGCCCCCTTCGACCCGAACTATCGCGGGGTCCACGACACCGTCGCCAACATCAATCGGGATGCGTTGGCCATCACCGGTTCCGGAGTGGCGTTCGCCGTGGGCAGCTACGCGCAGTCCATCGACGGACCCAACGGTGTGGCGCCGCGGGACAAGCGGCACCGAACACCACTGGGGCCGTGACGCGCGTCTTTCCCCGACGCACCAGCCGGGCTACAGTCGGCCCATGAACACGACGGGCTGGGGGCACGGACCGTCCTGGCGGGTGGCAGGTATCGGCGCGATCGCCGGGGTCGTCGGCGGTGTGGTGGGGGCGCTACTGGTCGGCATCGGAGCACACTCGTGCGGCTCGGCGCCGGCTGCGTCGAGTACCGAAAGCACCCACGTCCAGGACGTCACGTTGTGCACCACCTACGCACTTGTCAAGGCAAACCTGCGCCATCCCATCGAAAACGGAATGGACGTGTTGCCCGCCATTGCGCCGTTGCGACTGGGATTAATCGAGAACCCCGATGCGAGCCCGCAGATACGCGACGCAATTTCCGAAGCGGTGGCCGGTTTCGACGCGATCCTGGCCAGGGATGCGAAGCCGCAGGGCCTTTCTGAACCCCCGGCCTACGATCAAGCAACGGTGAATGCAGCACTTGACCGCGTACGGCAGGCATGCGGCCTCGGCGAGTAGACATCCGGGAGGCCGAGTCCCGGCGCGGTGTCGCGGACGGTAACGGGCCGTCAATCAGGCAAAATGTTCCCGTGGACGGCTCTCGATGATGGAACCCGGCGATCTGCTGCTGCGGCTGCTGCGCCCCCTGACGCGGCTGCTGTCGCTGCGCGCAATCGTCATTGTGGCTGCACTGTCGGTGGTCGCCCTGGTCATCACACTGGGCGCCTGG
>JBDTKT010000175.1:0-11139 GCA_039935195.1 Mycobacterium sp. | reverse complement strand
AGATGGCGCGCGAACGCCGGCCGGGTGCGGCGAGGTTGGTCCGGCTGATGCCCGAGCGGGCCAGCTACGTCAATCTCGTTGTGCTGCTGCGAATCACCTGCGAGATCACCGCGACGACGCTGCTGGTCTTTCTGCTGCATGCCGTCCTCAGTCTGGACTGGGGGCTGTTCACGGCTGCGGCGACCATGGTGGTGGCCAGCTTCGTCGTGATCGGGGTGGGGCCGCGAACCCTGGGCCGACAGAACGCCTATTCGATCGCGTTGGTGGCAGCGCTTCCGCTGCAAGTTATTTCGGTACTGCTCACCCCGCTCAGCCGGCTGTTGGTGTTGCTGGGTAACGCGCTGACCCCGGGTCGCGGTTTTCGCAACGGGCCGTTCGCCTCCGAGATCGAGTTGCGCGAGGTCGTCGATATGGCCCAGCAGAGCGGGGTGGTCGCCGCTGACGAACGCCGGATGATCCAGTCGGTCTTCGAACTCGGCGACACCCCGGCCCGCGAGGTGATGGTGCCGCGCACCGAGATGGTCTGGATTGAAAGCGACAAGTCGGCTGGTCAAGCGACATCGTTGGCGGTCAGTAGCGGCTACTCTCGGATTCCGGTGATCGGCGAGAAGGTCGACGACATCGTCGGTGTGGTGTATCTCAAAGACCTCGTCCGGCGCACATTCAGTTCTGCGACGGGCGGCCGGGACGTCCCGATCGCGCAGGTGATGCGCCCGGCGGTGTTCGTGCCGGACTCCAAGCCGCTCAACGCGCTCCTGCACGAGATGCAGCGCAACCGCTACCACATGGTGCTGCTGGTCGACGAGTATGGCGCGACGGCGGGGCTGGTCACCATCGAGGACGTGCTGGAGGAGATTGTCGGCGAGATCACCGACGAGTACGACTTCGACGAGACTCCGCCGGTGGAGGAGTTGGGCGACAACCGATTTCGGGTGTCGGCCCGGCTGCCGATCGAAGACCTCGGCGAACTGTACGGGCTGCGGTTCCCCGACGGTCTCGACGTCGACACCGTCGGCGGCCTGCTGGCGCTGGAATTGGGTCGGGTGCCACTGCCGGGCGTCGAGGTAGTGTCACACGGACTGAGGTTGCGCGCCGAGGGCAGCCGCGACAACCGCGGCCGGATACGGGTCAGCTCGGTGCTCGCCAGCCCGGTGCAACCCGATGGTGAGGAGACTGGGCAGGATGGCTGAATTGGACCCCGAGGACGCCAAGTTGGTGATTCTGGCCCGGGGCGCGATGGCCCGGGCCGGCGTGGACAGCGGCGCGGCGGTGCGTGACCGCGACGGGCGGAGCTACGCGGCGGCGCCGGTCGACCTGGTGGCGCTGCGGTTGTCGGCACTGCAGGCGGCGGTGGCCGCTGCGGTGTCCAGCGGGGCGAGCGGCTTGGAGGCCGCGGTGCTGGTGGGTGGCGCTGCCGGCGACGATGGCGTCGCCGCGGTCCGGGAACTCTCGCCGGCGGCGGCGTTGATCGTGACCGACCGTGCCGGGCGGCCGGTGTCATGAGTGAATTCCGTTCCGGCTTCGTGTGTTTCGTGGGTCGGCCGAACACCGGAAAATCAACGCTGACCAATGCGCTGGTCGGGTCTAAGGTGGCGATCACCTCGAAACGGCCGCAGACCACCCGGCACACGATTCGCGGCATCGTGCACCGGGCGGACTTCCAGGTGGTACTCGTCGACACCCCCGGGTTGCACCGCCCGCGCACCCTGCTCGGCAAACGACTCAACGACCTCGTCCGCGACACCTACACCCAGGTCGACATCATCGGGTTGTGCATCCCGGCCGACGAGGCGATCGGCCCGGGGGACCGCTGGATCCTCGAGCAGATCCGGATGATGGCGCCCAAGGCCACCCTGGTGGTCGTCGTCACCAAGATCGACCGGGTGCCCCGGGAAAAAGTGGCGGCCCAACTGACGGCGGTCGCCGAACTGGTCCCCGAAGCGGAGATCGTCCCGGTGTCGGCGGTCACCGGCGAGCAGGTCGAAGTGCTGACCAACGTGCTGGCCGCGGCGCTGCCGCCCGGCCCGGCCTTCTACCCCGACGGTGAGCTGACCGACGAGCCGGAAGAGACCCTGATGGCCGAGTTCATCCGGGAGGCCGCCTTGGAAGGGGTGCGTGACGAACTGCCGCACTCGCTGGCGGTGGTGATCGAGGAAGTGGAGAAGCGCGAGACCCGCCGCGACAAGGAGGACCTGATCGCCATACACGCGATCCTCTACGTCGAGCGGGACAGCCAGAAGGGCATCGTGATCGGCCGGGGCGGCGAAAGGCTGCGCGAGGTGGGCACTGTCGCGCGTGGTCAGATCGAGAAACTGTTGGGCACCAAGGTATTTCTCGATCTGCGAGTCAAGGTCGCCAAGAACTGGCAGCGCGACCCGAAGCAACTCGGCAAGCTGGGCTTCTGAGGTATTGCCGACCGGCCGGCCGGTCGCGCAGCACCACCGCACGCGCGCGGCGGTCCACCATTGGGTACATTCCAGGGGTGCCGGTACGCAATTCGTTGGTTGTCTCCTCTGTTGGGCTGATGTTCTGCGCGGAAGCGCTGGTCGGCTGCTCGGCGAGCCACAAGCCGATCGATACCACCAAGCTGTTCAACGTCGAGTCGACGTTCGACTCGGACTTCAAGACCCAGCACAAGGGCCCCGCCGATATCGACCCGAAGATTCTCGGACCGCAGAAGATGCCGCCAGGAGTGACGTTCGAACCGGCGGACTGCGGTGACTACGCCGCCGGCAGCGGTCGGCCGCCCAAGGGCATCCGAGGCAAGATGTCGGTGGTCTCCGCCGACGGGAACGGCAATCGGCTCGTCGTGATCGCCCTGCAGACCGACAAAGACATGCCGTACGACGCCGCGACCGCCGAGAAGTGCAAGCACGTCGCGTTCCAGGCCGGGAAGCTCACCGGCTACCTCGACGAGGTGGACGCACCGCAGATCGACGGCGCCCCGACCACGGGCGCGCACTCATCGATCGAGATGACCGGCCCTGACGGGCAGCAGTCGTCCCGCGAGTCCTACACGTTCACCGCGTACCTGGGCGACGCGCGGGTGCAGGTCACCGCGAACCCGCTGCCGGTGCGCGGTCAACCGCTGGCGATGGTCGACGCCGACCGCGCGCGGCAGTTGCTGGTCGACTCGGTGTCGGCGCTGCGCAGCTAGGGCGGACCCCGGGGGGCCGTTCTCGGTCAGACGTAGCTCCACCGGGCCAGCCAGGCCCGCTCCAGTTCCACCTTCTCGTCGTGGAAGGTGCCGTTGGGTCCGTACAGCGAGACCTGCGGCGCGGGTGCGGCCAGAAAATCGCCGGCGACCTTGGCGGCCAGCCCTTTTCCGACGACCATGACGCAGTAACCGTCGCCGCTGTAGTGGGTGTCGGGGGCGTCGTAGCCCAGGTTGCGGGCCACTTGATCTGCGGCGGCCACCGCCGCGCCTTCGGCGAAGATCGCCGCCTTGGGCAGCGGCGCGCCGTTGGCCAGTTGTATCGCGGTGTTGTCGCCGACCGCCCACACGCCGGGGACACCGGTGGCCAGGGTTCTCGCATCGACCGGAATCCAGCCGCCCGGATTGACGATGCCGCCCAGTAGCGTGGCGACCGGTGAACGGTGCGGCGGGACGACAGCCAGCAGGTCGAACGGTTCGGTTCCGCCGTCGGCGAACGCGATCCTTCGGGTGTCCGGATCGATTGCGGTGGGGACCTTTTCGGAGGTGAAGCCGATGCCGGCACCGTTGAGCATGCGGACGACCGCCTTGCCGACCGCAGGGCCGACGACCGGTATCGGACGGGGTTCGGCGGTGATCACGTCGACCCGCACAGCCTTGCCGGTGAACTTCTCGCCCAACTGGTCGGCGATGAGGAACGCCGCCTCGTAGGGGGCGGGCGGACATTTGAACGGGGGCGTCGGGATCAGCACCACGACCCGTCCCGACGACATGGCGTCGATGCTGCGGTGCAGGGCGGCGGCACCCTCGGGGGTGTAGAACTGGCCGGCGACGCCGCTGGCCAGGGCGGCGTCCAGGCCGGGCAGGGCCGCGGTGTCCAATTCGGCACCCAGCGACACCACCAGGGCGTCATAGCTGATGGAGTCGACGGAGTCCCCGATGGCAAGCCGTACCTGACGGGCGTCGGTGTCGATCCCGGTCACCTCTGCGGTCAGCAGTTCCACGCCCGGCAGGGCGGCCGGCCGCACCGTGGTCGCCACTTCGTCCGGCGTGCGCCGGCCCCGCAGCACCCGCAGCGCCGACAGCCCGAGGCTGCCGGTGAAGGAACGGTCGATGAGCACCACCCGGTCCGCGGTGGGCAGGTTGGCGCGGAGTCGGCCGACGGCGGCCAGTCCACCGGCGCCCGCGCCGAGGACCACAACCGTCTTGGGCACTACTGCGTGCCGCGGGCGACGGGGCGGGACGGGTCTGAGCTCCACTGGGACCAGGACCCCGGGAACAGCGCCGCGGTGCGACCGGATGCGGCCAGGGCGGCCACGATCACCGTGGCGCTGATCCCCGAGCCGCAGTAGGCGCCCACCTGGTCGTCGGCGCCGACATGGCGGTCGGCCAGCAGTCCCGCCACGGCGTCACCGTCGAGGAAGGTCCCGTCGTCGGCCAGCAGCGCGGTGAACGGCAGGTTCTTGGCGCCGGGGATGTGCCCGGCCACCGCGTCGGCGGGTTCGTCGTCGGCCCGGTAGCGCGCCGGAGCCCGCGCGTCGAGCAGGGTGACCGACCCGGAGCCGGCCTGATCGGCGGTCAGGGTGGGCCGGCTGCCCTCGTAGAGGTCTTCGGCCAGCAGGGTGATGTTGCCCGGATCGGGGGTGACTTCGCCGGTCTCCAGGGCACCGCCGGCGGCCGTCCAAGCGGCCAGGCCGCCGTCGAGGATGCGGACATTGGTCAGACCGGCGGTGGTCAGCAGCCACCACAGCCGTCCGGAAGGCGCCCGGTTCCAGTCGTCGTAGGCCACCACCAGCTTCTCGCGCCGCACTCCCCACCGGCGGGCGGCAGCCTCCAGGTTGCGGCCGGTCGGCAGCGGGTGGCGGCCGCGGCCGGCGATGCTGTGGTCGCTCAGTTCGTCTTCGAGCGACACGTACACCGCGCCGGGCAGGTGGCCCTTCAAATACGCCGCGTGCCCGTCGGGCGCATCCAGGCTCCAGCGCACGTCCAGGATGGTCAGCGGTTCACCGGCCGTACTGCGGTCGGCCAGTTCTGCGGCGGTGATCAACACTTTGTCGCGCGCTTGCACCGGCTCACCTCCTAGTTGTCTGCGGTGGTGTCTGCGGTGGTGTCTTCGATGTGGTCTCCGACGCAGAAAGACGAGCGAGCTGGACGCCTGGAAAAGCCAAGACGCCCAGCCCTACCGAATCAGGTCAGAAGGAGTTGCAGGAGCCGGCCACCGAGGTCATGGTGCCGAGGTACTGCTGAGCCTCAGGCATGCCCTGCACCTGCGTTGCCATCCGCTGCCGCTTGTCCGGCGGTGAGTTGAGGAATGACTGTAAAAACGACTGGGCCATCGGCGACGAGTTGAAGGTCTCGGCAGCCGCCGGGTTTTGCGCATTGAGCGCACCCATCACCTGCGAGTAGTTGCAGGTGGTGTTGACGAAGGGGCCGATGTCGGGACCCGCGGAGGCGATCCCGGCGGCGGCGGTGAACGAGAGTGCCAGACCGCCGGCTGCGGCAGCCAGTCTGGTTAACGAGAGCGTGGCCATGTGCGGACGCCTTTCAGTCGGTGAACGGATGTTTCGGAGGCCTTACGTGAAGACGCTCCAATCTTAGCCGACCTTCCAATGTCGCGCCGGGGACGCTCAGCCCGGCTCGGTGCTCCACCAGGGTGTTGGCTGCTCAGCCGCCCAGCCGCTGATCCCCTCCAGTTCGGCGGCCAGTGAGACCAGCAGGCCCTCACTGTCGGCCGGCCCCATCAACTGCACGCCGATCGGCAGCCCTTCGGCGGTGAACCCGGCCGGCACGTTGATCGACGGCCAGCCCAACACGTTCCACGGCCAGGTCACCGGGCAGGCCGCGATCATGGCGCGGTCGGTGTCAAAGCTGCTCAGGTCGTCGAATGCGTTGACCAGGGGTGGCGGTTGGGCGGTGGTCGGAGCCAGCACCACATCGACGATGCGGAAGATCGAGCCGACCCGCCGGTGGTCCCTGGCTTCGCGGGCGCGGGCCTTGCGCAGCACCGTCTGGGACAACACCTGGCCGGTGCGCAGGTTGGTCACGGTCCGCGGGTCCAAGGTGACGCCGTCGCCCAGTCGGGCCGCCCAATCCAGCAGACCCGCGGTGGAGCGGGACAGGAAATTCCACGACAGGCGCAGGCCGTAGTCCGGGTTGCCGGGCACCACGGTGTGGCCGAGGAGCCGGAGTTGGTCGGCCACCGACTCCAGCGCGGCCCTGATGTCCGGGTGCAGCCGGGCCGGAAGCCCCGTGAAGGGAAACCGGGTGGACAGCGCGATCCGCAGTTGGCCGGGGGCGGTGCCGACGTGGTCGGAGACCGTCACCGGCGACGGTTTGTGCAGGTCGCCGGTGACGTTGCCGGATGCGGCGTCGAGCACCAGTGCCGCATCGGCCACGGTGCGGGCCAGTACCCCGAGGACGGTGATCCCGTTGAACGCCTCCGGCAGCGGCCAGGTGGAGATGCGGCCGCGCTGCGGCTTGATCCCGACCAGGTGCGTCCAGGCCGCCGGGATGCGGACGCTGCCGGCCCCGTCGGACCCGATCGCCGCGGCGACCAGGCCCGCCGCCACCGCGGCCGCACTGCCGCCCGACGAGCCCCCCGGGGTGTGTGCGCGTGACCACGGGTTGCGGGTGTGCCCGAAACCGGGCCCGCTGGTGAACGGCCACTGGCCCAGCTCGCAGGCGTTGGTCTTGCCGACGATCACCGCGCCGGCGGCCTTGAGTCGGCGTACCACCTCGGCGTCGGCGGTGGCGGGCGGGACATATCCGGTGGTTCCGAATGAGGTGGCCACGCCCGCGATGTCGACGTCGTCTTTGATCGCGATCGGCACGCCCAGCAGCGGGGCGCGGTGCCCGGCGGCGCGGAGCCGGTCGGCCTCGGCGGCGTCGGCCAGCGCCGAATCGGTGAACACCCACCGGAAGGCGTTCAGCGTCGCCTGGCTGGCGTCGATGGCGCGCAGTGCGCGGCTGACCAGCTCAACGGAGGTCGCCTCGCCGCTGGCCAGCTGGTAGAGCTGGTCAGTCAGGGTGGGGAAGCGCAACGCGGTCGGCGGGATCATTACCTCAGAGCGTATCGGCGCGTCATACCGATGGAATCCCTACAACGTGTCAATGCGATGCGAAACTGGTCGGATGCGGCTGTACCGAGATCGGGCGGTGGTGTTGCGTCAGCACAAGCTCGGCGAGGCCGACCGGATCATCACCTTGCTCACCCACGACAACGGGCTGGTCCGTGCCGTGGCCAAGGGAGTGCGCCGTACCCGCAGCAAGTTCGGTGCCCGCCTGGAGCCGTTCGCCCACATCGACGTGCAGCTGTATCCGGGCCGCAACCTCGACATCGTCACCCAGGTGGTGTCGGTGGACGCGTTCGCCACCGACATCGTCAGCGACTACGGCCGCTACACCTGCGCGTGCGTGATGCTCGAGACCGCCGAACGCCTGGCCGGCGCGGAGCGGGCTCCGGCGCCGACGCTGCACCGGCTCACGGTCGGTGCGCTGCGGGCGGTGGCCGACGGCAGCCGGCCCCGGGAACTGGTGTTGGACGCCTACCTGCTGCGCGCCATGGCGGTGGCCGGGTGGGCGCCGGCGCTGAACGAGTGCGCCCGCTGCGCCAACCCCGGCCCGCATCGGGCGTTTCACGTCGCGGCCGGTGGCAGTGTCTGCCCGCATTGCCGCCCGGCCGGTTCCACCACCCCGCCGTTGGGGGTGCTGGAACTGATGTCGGCGCTGCACGACGGTGATTGGGCGGCCGCGGAGGCCTCGACATCGGCGCACCGCAGTCACGCCAGCGGTTTGGTGGCGGCGCATCTGCAATGGCACCTGGAGCGCCGGTTGCGGACGTTGCCGCTGGTGGAGCGGGCCGATCGGGTGGAGCGGGTGGCTGCTGTGCGTGCGGTCGAGCCGATGGTCGCCGGCGGCGAAGTCTGACCGACCGCTAACGGGTGCCGAGGGTGTGACGGGTATTGCCATCCCGCCGAGCTGTCGGTCTGCTCACGGTAGGCTGATGCGACTTCACTATCCGACCCTGCAGAAGGGCAGTCCGATGCTTTATCAGCATGACATTCAGTGGGGACGCCAGGCGCGCAATGCGGCGCAACAATATCCGCGGTATATGGCCGGTTTGGGTATGGCGGCGGGTGCGGTTCTGGCCGCGGCGCTGGTCCCGGTGGTAATTCCGCCGACGGCCCACGCGAGCATCACCATGGTGGCTCCGCTGCCCGTCCAGGGGCCTGTCAGCGGTAACGACGACGACGGCGGTGCAGGTGCTGACCAAGACACTGTCGCCCCGGACCAGTCGGCTGGCGGTGGTCACGGTGGCGCCGGCGGCCACGGCGGTGCTGGTGGGCACGGTGGCGCGGGCGGCAAGGGCGGTGCCGGTGGGCACGGCGGGCATGGTGGCAACGGCGGCAACGGCGGTTCCGGTGGAGCGCCCGGCGCCGGCGGTCAACCCGGCGAGGGCGGATCCAGCGGCGACGGGGGTGCGCCCGGGCACGGCGGAACCCCCGGTAAGCCCGGCCAGCCCGGTCAGCCGGGTCAGCCCGGTCAGCCCGGCTAAGGCACGTAACACCCGACTGACATCTTGATGCACCGCACTTCCCACTCTTTCGTCCAGCGCGGCGGAGGTGGAGGCGACAATGTCCCAGGCAGGCTCAACGGTCTGCGATCAACGGAAAATCCAAAGGAGTTAAGTCCGAAATGACAGACGACCCCCGGGCTGATGTTGTATCCCGTCAGTACGAGCGGTGGACCTACCCGCCGCCAATTCAGGACTTGACGGCCTGGCTCAACAACAACTGGGAATGGTTCGACCCGAGTCACGCGCACCGGGTCCTGTGGCCCAACCGGGAACACAAGTCCGATCTCAACATCCTGATCGCGGGCTGCGGCACCAACCAGGCGGCGGTGCTGGCCTACAACAACCCGGACGCCAAAGTGGTTGCCGTCGACGTCAGCCAGGCGTCTCTGGGGCACGAGCAGTACCTCAAGGACAAGCACGGGCTGTGGAACCTGGAACTGCACCACCTGCCGATCGAGGAGTTGGCCAGCCTAGGCCAAAAATTCGACCTGGTGGTCTCCACCGGCGTGCTGCACCACATGGCCGAACCGAAGGTCGGCATGAAGGCGATCTCCAGCGTGCTGCGCCTGGACGGTGTCGCGGCGATCATGCTGTACGCCAAATACGGCCGCCTCGGTGTCGACATGATGGAAGGTGTTTTCCAGGACATGGGCTTGGCCCAGGACGACGCGTCGATCCAGGTGGTACGGGAGACGCTGAACAACCTGGCCCCGGAACACCCGGTGCAGCCCTACATAAAGATGGCTGCGGACCTGCGCTCCGATTCTGGTCTGGTGGACACGTTCCTGCACGGCCGCCAGAAGAGCTACTCCGTCGACGACTGCCTCGACCTGGTGTCCTCGGCGGGGCTGGAGTTCCAGGGCTGGATGCTCAAGGCGCCGTACTACCTGCATGAGCTGTCGTCGAGCCTGGGCAGCTTCCAGCGGTCCGTCACCGCCCTGCCGGAGCAGAAGGTCTGGTCGGTGATGGAGCGCATGCGCACCATGAATGCGCGCCACTTCTTCATCGCGACGGCGAGTGCGCGGCCGAAGAGCAGTTACGTGGTCGACTTCTCGGCCCCGGAGAGCCTCGACTACGTCCCGCTGTATCGGTGGAAGTGCGGGCTGAACGGCAACGAGATCTTCCGGTCGGGCTGGCGGATGGCGCTCAACCCCGCGCAGCTGCCGTTTGTGCAGAACATCGATGGTCGCAAGACCGTTCGCGAGATCGCCGCGACCGTGTCGCAGGCCGGCGGGGCGGGGCGGGCCAATCCCTCCGACCTGGAGAAATTCGGCCGCAAGCTGTTCGAGGCGCTGTGGCGCCTGGACTTCGTCTCGATGGCGCTGGACGGCGACAAGGCGTAGGTCGACGCTACGAGTGAGTGCGGAAAGCCCCGCCTTCGTCCGCCCCTAGTGGCGGCGTGCGGGGCTTTCCCCACTCCAACCCCGCTCCACAACGACGGTCGGGCAGGATATGGCGCATGGTGATGAATCGGGCCATCGGCTCTTGGCGGATAGCCGAGCGCAGGAGGAAGGTCGCCTTACCGCAGCTGCCCGCGGCGCCCGATGATTACCCGACGTTTCCGGACACCTCCACCTGGCCGGTGATCTTCCCCGAGCTGCCCGCCCCGCCCGGGGGTGGGCCGTGCCGTCCGCCGCAACACACCTCCAAGGCCGTCGCCCCGCAGATCCCGCCCGACCAGCTGCCCAACCACGTCGCGGTAGTCATGGACGGCAACGGCCGCTGGGCCAAGCAGCGCGGATTGGGCCGTACCGAGGGCCACAAGATGGGGGAGGCGGTGTTGATCGACATCACCTGCGGCGCCATCGAACTCGGTATCAAGTGGCTGACGGTGTATGCGTTCTCCACCGAGAACTGGAAGCGCTCCACCGAGGAGGTCCGCTTCCTGATGGGCTTCAACCGTGAGGTGGTGCGCCGCCGCCGGGAGAACCTCAACGCGATGGGGGTGCGGATGCGCTGGGTGGGCTCCCGGCCGAAAATGTGGCGCAGCGTCATCAAGGAATTCGAGATCGCCGAAAACATGACCGTCGGCAATGACGTCATCACCATCAACTACTGCGTCAACTACGGGGGCCGCACCGAGATCGCCGAAGCCGCCCAGGCCATCGCCAGGGAGGCCGTCGCCGGCAGGCTGAACCCGGACCGGATCAATGAGGCCACCGTCGCCCGGCACCTGCATCGCCCCGACATGCCCGACGTGGACTTGCTGATCCGCACCTCGGGTGAGCAGCGATCCAGCAACTTCATGCTGTGGCAGGCGGCCTACGCCGAGTTCATCTTTCAAGAGAAGCTCTGGCCGGACTACGACCGGCGCGACCTGTGGGCCGCGTGCGGGCAGTACGCCGACCGGCACCGCCGGTTCGGGACCGCCTGATGGCTGAACTGGGGGGGCTGCAGGAACGGTTGGCCG
>JBDTKT010000174.1:0-12492 GCA_039935195.1 Mycobacterium sp. | reverse complement strand
AGGCACGCAGACATTTGCCGTTGTAAGGATCGACGCTGTTTCCGGTCAGGATCACCGCGTCGGCGCCCATCGCGTCCGCGATGCGGATAACCGTGCCCGCATTACCCGGCTCGCCGATGCCCACCGCGACTGCGACCAGCTTCGGCGTGCCGGCCAGCACCCGGTCCAGGTCCGGTGCGGGCAACTCGCAGACCGCCACCAATCCGACCGGGGTGACAGTGTCGGACAGCGCCTTCGCCGCCCGGTCGGTGACCAGGTGAACCGGCGCGTTCGCTGCGGTCAGCAGCTCACCGTGGCGCTGGGCCGCCGACTCAGTGACGAAAACCTCACTGACCAGGCCGTGCCGTGCCGCCGCCGCGACGAGGTTGGGTCCCTCGGCGAGGAAGCGGTGCGCGCGCTGCCGGGCGAGGTGCCGATGCAGTTTGACCGCCGCGACCACTCGGGCCGAGCGTTCGGTGAGCATCCCCGCAGGGCTCAGGCGGCCTCGTCGGATGAGGATGACGGCGCATTCACATCACTGGGCAACGCTGCCCGGGCGATCTCGACCAGCGCCGTGAACGCCGACGGGTCACTGACCGCGATCTCCGCCAGGTTTTTGCGGTCCACCTCGACTCCGGCGGCCTTCAAGCCCTGGATCAGCCGGTTGTAGGTCATGCCGTCGGCACGGGCCGCCGCGTTGATCCGCGTGATCCACAGCTTGCGGAAATCACCCTTGCGGGCGCGGCGGTCACGGTAGGCGTAGGTCAGTGAATGCAGCTGCTGCTCTTTGGCTTTGCGGTAGAGCCGAGACCGCTGACCCCGATAGCCCTTCGAGGCCTTCAGGATGGTGCGACGCTTCTTCTGGGCATTGACTGCCCGTTTCACGCGTGCCATTGGGTGTTCCTATTCTCGTTGAGACGTAATGATTCTGAGCGGATAATCCCGGCCGGTCAGCCGTTCAGCATCGCCTTGACCCGCTTGGTGTCACTGGCCGCCACCGTGGTGCGACCGGCGAGTCGCCGGGTGCGGGTGCTCGCCTTGTGCTCAAGCAGGTGGCGACGGCCGGCCTTCTCGCGCACGATCTTCCCGGTTCCGGTGCGCCGGAACCGCTTTGACGCACCGCTGTGGGTTTTCGACTTGGGCATGTTTCCTCGGTTCTAGTGTCGGGTCTCTAAATTCAGGTCGCGGGTTCGTTCGCAGGCGGGGCCTCGTTCACCGGGTCCACTGGGTCCACCGGGACCACCGGGTCCGCGTTCTGCGCGGGCTGCACCGCGCCTGCGCCGGCTTGCTCCGCAGCCTGGGCGCGGGTCTTCGCGCCCCGGTGCGGCGCCAGCACCATCGTCATGTTGCGACCGTCCTGCTTGGCGGTGGTCTCGACGAACCCGTAGTCGGCCACATCGGCACCCAGTCGCTGCAGCAGTCGGTAACCCAACTCCGGCCGCGACTGCTCACGTCCCCGGAACATGATGGTGACCTTGACCTTCGACCCCGCCTCCAGGAAGCGCACCACGTGGCCCTTTTTGGTCTCGTAGTCGTGCGGGTCGATCTTCGGCCGGAGCTTCTGCTCCTTGACGACGGTCTGCTGCTGGTTTTTGCGAGACTCGCGAGCCTTCTGTGCCGCCTCGTACTTGTACTTGCCGTAGTCCATGATCTTGCAGACCGGCGGTCTGGCGTCTGGGGCCACTTCGACAAGGTCGAGATCGGCATCGGTGGCGACCCGGAGCGCATCCTCGATGCGCACGATGCCTACCTGCTCACCGCCTGGACCGATCAATCGAACCTCAGGTACGCGAATGCGCTCGTTGACGCGGATCTCAGTGCTGATGGGACCTCCCTGGGTAGTCTTGCCGTCACGACCGCCGCCGGACTCTGCCGGACTCAACGGTGGTGGCACCACCCCATCAGCGAAAAAGCCCTGCCTAAAGCAGGACCCGATGCCGACCGATCGCGACCCCTGTCGGGGCCACCTGCGCACCGCGCAGAGCAGGCAGGACGAGCTGCCTGCGACCGGACCACTGGGTCTGCGGATTGCTCCGTGACCAGTGGTGGGAGGAACTCCACTTGCAGTCCTGGCGTTAGCCGGGACGGTCGCGCAGCACAGTCTAGCAGCAGTTCAGCCTCGCTACCGGCACGGCGTCCGCCGGCGGACCCACACGCCTGGACCCGCACGCCGGGCCCATCGCGCCAGGCCGAGTCGCCGCGCCGAATACGACCCGTACACCTGTTTGTCGCTTTGGGTGCATATCCTCGCGGCTTATGACCCTGACCCTGCCGCGCTCGCGCAGCCGGCCGACCTCCCGATTCCACTGGGTCCCCGCGGCCGCCGCCTGGGCCGTCGGCATCGCCGCCACGCTGACCCTGCTGGGCAGCCTGTCCCCGCTGGTCCGGTGGGCCATCAAGGTGCCGCGGCAATTCATCGACCGGTACCTGTTCAACTTCCCTGACACCAGCCTGGCGTGGGCATTCGTGCTGGTGCTGTTGGCCGCGGCACTGAGCGCACGCAAGCGCATCGCCTGCTGGTTACTGGTCGCCAACCTGCTGGTCGGCGCCGGCTGGAACGTCAAACGACTGCTCGCCGGCCCCGCCGACACCCTGCAAAACGCCAGCACGTTGATAGGCCTGAGTCTGCATACCACCGCGATCGTGCTGCTGCTGCTGGCCTACCGGGAGTTCTGGGCGAAGGTCCGGCGCGGCGCGCTGGTGAAGTCGGCAGCGGTGTTGGTCACCGGCTGGGCGATCGCGATCCTGCTGTGCTGGGGGCTGATCGAGATCTTCCCCGGAACGGTCGAACGCGCGCAGCGGCTGCCCTACGTGGCGAATCGGGTGGTCGGGTTCGCCCTGCTCGAGCCGGACTTCTTCGCGGGCAAACCGGACATCGGACTCAAAGCACTCTGCGGCCTGCTCGGAGCAGTGGCGCTGATCGCCGCGGCGATCACACTGTTCCTGTCCCAGCGCTCCGACAACGCGCTCACCGGCGAGGACGAATCAGCGATCCGCGGACTGCTGGATCAGTACGGGAAGAACGACTCGCTCGGCTACTTCGCCACCCGCCGGGATAAGTCAGTGGTCTTCTCCCCCAACGGGCGCGCGGCCATCACCTACCGGGTCGAGGTAGGCGTCTGCCTGGCCAGCGGCGACCCGGTGGGCGACCCGAGGGCGTGGCCGCAGGCGATCAACGCCTGGTTGCAGCAAGCCAAGATCTACGGCTGGGCACCCGGTGTCATGGGGGCTAGTTTCCAGGGTGCGCAAGCCTTCCGGGAGGCCGGACTGAGCGCGCTGGAACTCGGCGACGAAGCAATCCTGCAGACGTCGAACTTCCGGCTCTCCGGGCGAAACATGCGCGGCGTGCGACAAGCGGTTACCCGGGCCCGCAAATCGGGTCTGACGATCCGCATGCGCCGGCACGGCGAGATCGGCGCCGACGAGATGGCGCAGGTGCTGAAACGGGCGGATGCCTGGCGGGACACCGAGTCCGAGCGCGGCTTCTCGATGGCCCTGGGCCGGCTCGGCGACCCGACCGACACCGACTGTCTGCTGGTCGAGGCGTTGGCGCGCGATGGCAGCGTGGTGGCGATGCTCTCGCTGGTGCCGTGGGGGAACAGCGGCGTCTCGCTGGATTTGATGCGCCGTTCGCCGCAATCGCCCAACGGCACCATCGAGTTGATGGTCAGTGAGTTGGCGCTGCAGGCCACCGACGTTGGCGTCAGCCGCATCTCACTTAACTTCGCGATGTTCCGATCGGCGTTCGAACAGGGTGCGCAGCTGGGCGCCGGTCCGGTGCTGCGACTGTGGCGCCGGTTGCTGATGTTCTTCTCGCGGTGGTGGCAGCTCGAAACGCTGTATCGATCGAACATGAAGTATCAGCCGGACTGGGTGCCCCGGTACTCGTGCTACGAAGATGCCCGACTGATCCCGCGGGTGGGTGTCGCTTCGGTGATCGCGGAAGGCTTTCTGGTGCTGCCGTTCTCGCGGCGCAACAAGCAGCACACCGGTCACCACTCGTCAGTGCCGGCGGCGGTCGCAGCGACAGGACTGTTCCACAGCGACGGCACCGCACCGGACGGCTCCGGGGAGTCCGCGACAACCGGCACGGCCGATGACACCCCGACGGGTCAGCGGCTACCGGAACAGATGCGGGTACGGCTGACCAAGCTGAAGGCGTTACAGGACAGCGGCGTCGATGCGTATCCGGTGGGCCTACCGCCCAGCCACACGGTGGTACAGGCCCTGGCCGGCGCCCTCCAGAGCCCGGCCGACCCGACTGTCGACGCAACCGTGTCGGTGTCCGGACGGGTGCTGCGGGTGCGTGACTACGGCGGGGTGCTCTTCGCTGCGCTGCGGGACTGGTCGGGCGAACTGCAACTGCTGCTGGACAATTCGGAGCTCGACGACGGGTGCGCCGCGGACTTCGGCAGGACGATCGACCTCGGCGACCTGGTCGAGGCGACCGGCAGGATGGGACACAGCAGAACCGGAACCCCGTCGCTGCTGGTGCACAGCTGGCGGCTGATCGGCAAGTGCCTGCACCCGCTCCCCGACAAGTGGAAGGGCCTGACCGATCCCGAGGCGCGGCTCCGCACCCGCTATGTGGATCTGGCGATCAACCCCGAATCACGGGATCTGATCACCGCGCGCAGCAATGTCCTACGCGCGATCCGGGACACGCTGTTCGCCAAGGGGTTTCTGGAGGTTGAAACCCCGATCCTGCAGCAACTGCACGGCGGGGCCAACGCGCGGCCGTTCACCACCCACATCAACGCCTACGACCTGGACCTGTATCTGCGGATCGCACCGGAGCTCTACCTGAAACGGCTGTGCGTCGGCGGCGTGGAACGGGTCTTCGAACTGGGCCGGGCATTTCGCAACGAGGGCGTGGACTACAGCCACAACCCGGAGTTCACGCTGCTGGAGGCCTACCAGGCCCACGCCGACTATCTGATGTGGATCGACGGGGCTCGAGAGCTGATCCAGAACGCCGCCCAGGCCGCCAACGGCGCGCCGGTGGTCATGCGGCCGGCCCCGGACGGCGGACTGGCGCCGGTCGACATCTCCGGGGTCTGGCCGGTGCGGACCGTGCACGACGCGATCTCCGAGGCACTCGGCGAACACATCGACGCCGGCACCGACCTGGCCACGCTGCGCCGACTGTGCACGACCGCCGGAATCCACTTCCTGCGGCAGTGGGACGCCGGCGCGGTCGTACTGGAGCTCTACGAGCACCTGGTGGAAGCCCGCACCGAGCGGCCCACCTTCTACACCGACTTCCCCACCTCGGTGTCGCCGCTGACCCGGCCGCACCGCTGCAAGCCGGGGGTCGCCGAACGCTGGGACCTGGTGGCCTGGGGTGTCGAGTTGGGCACCGCCTACAGCGAACTCACCGACCCGGTGGAGCAGCGCCGCAGGTTGCACCAGCAGTCCCTGCTGGCCGCCGGCGGCGACCCCGAAGCCATGGAACTCGACGAGGACTTCCTACAGGCCATGGAGTACGCGATGCCCCCGACCGGGGGCCTCGGGATGGGCGTGGACCGGATCGTCATGCTCATCACCGGCCACAGCATCCGCGACACATTGCCGTTCCCGCTGGCAAAGCCGCGCTGATCCGGCCACACCGAACGACGAATTCTCAGCCGTTCGGTTCATGATGGAGGAGTGATACTGCCGACCAGCCCGCACACCTCGCTGATGCACGGCTGGGTTCCCATCGCGGCCCAGGTCGTCGCCTCGGTTGTGCTGGTGTCGGCTATCGGGTGGCGTACCCGCCAGTGGCGGCTGACGTGGCTGCCACTGGCCGCTGTGCTGGGGCTCACGACCGCAGGATGGGCGTACTGGTTTGTCGCCGACGACGGCCTCGCCGACGACTCCGCCCCGGCCGCGCTGTGGGTCTGGCTCGCGCTGACCGGTGCCGCCGCCGCCGTCCTGGTCCTGGGCTGGGCGAGCGCCCGCTGGTGGCGGCGGGGCGTATCGCTGCTGGCGGTGCCGCTTTGCTTGCTCAGTGCGACGCTGGCGCTGAACCTGTGGGTCGGTTACTTCCCGACCGTTCAAAGCGCCTGGAACCAACTCACCGCCGGCCCGCTGCCCGACCAGAGCGACCTCGCCGCGGTGACCGCGATGGCCGCGGCGGGCACGCCACCGGGGCAGGGCCGCGTGCTGCCGGTGACGATCCCGGCCGACGCCTCCCACTTCAAGCACCGCGGTGAGCTGGTGTACCTGCCACCGGTGTGGTTCACCCACAGTCCGCCGCCGGCGCTTCCGGTAGTGATGATGATCGGCGGTGAGTTCAACACACCCGCCGACTGGCTGCGCGCCGGCGGCGCGGTGAAAGCCATCGATGACTTCGCCGTCTCGCACGGCGGCAACGCACCGGTGCTGGTCTTCGTCGATGCCGGCGGGTCGTTCAACAACGACACCGAATGTGTCAACGGGCCCCGCGGCAATGTTGCCGACCACCTGACCGACGACGTGGTGCCCTACCTGATCTCGAATTTCGGCGTTAACCCCGAACCGTCGCACTGGGGCGTCGCGGGCTGGTCGATGGGCGGGACCTGCGCGGTGGACCTGACCGCGATGCACCCCGAGAAGTTCAGCGCGTTCGTCGATATCGCGGGCGACCTCGGCCCGAACGCGGGGACTCGCGCGCAGACCATCACACGACTGTTCGGCGGCAACACCGAGGCTTGGGCGGCGTTCGACCCGGCCACGGTGATCACCAAACACGGCCGGTACACCGGGGTGTCGGGGTGGTTCGCGGTCAACGGGGGCACCACTGCCGCCGATGCGGGCAGCCAGCTTGCGGCCGCGAGGTCGCTGTGCGGGCTCGGGCGCGCCAACGGCATGGACTGCGCGGTGATCACCGAACCGGGCAGGCACGACTGGCCATTCGCCGGGGCAGCCTTCACAGCAGCGCTTCCGTGGCTGGCGGGAAAACTGAATACACCCGGCGTGCAACAGATCCCATTGCCACCGTCCTCATTCGAGCTTTCAGCACCAGTGCCCACCCTGACGTCTCACATTCAGACCGCGGGCAGCTGATCAGTGCACGGTCCGGCCGACGCGGGTAGCGTGCCGGACATGACCGACGAACCCGCCGGCGAGACCGGCGAGACGGCAGACGACTCGGACCCGGGGTTTGACCCTTCGGGCGTGCCGACGTTCGAATCGGTGCGGGAAAAGGTCGAGACTCGCTACCGAACCTCGCTCGGCGCGGCTGAGTTGGACGCCGACAGTCAGACCGGCCGCACCGTCGAGGAGCAATACCGGGAACGCCGGCAGGCTGCCGCGCAGCGGTTGGTGCAGATCCGCGAGTCGATGCACGAGGATAAACGCTGATCGCAAGGGTTGGCTCCGCGAAACCTGGAAGCTGCCGCGAAAGTTCTAACGGTCGTCGACCCAGCTAACGGACAGGGCAGCCGGCCGCGGTGTTCGGCGTTTGATCATGATGTTTGTACAGCGTGCCTTTGATGCCGGCCCGCCGGGCAAGAATGGTGAGCAGCTTGACGTTGGCCAACCAGAAAGGATCGCCGTAAGCTGCACCCCTGGCGATCCGGGACTGCGCACCGGGAATTCGGTCCACGGCCATCAGGAGCTTCACGTTGGCGTGAACAGCCAGCCCCGTCAATGTCTTCCACGGTTGTAGCGGCACGTCACGATACGGTGTGGTCGCCACCAATGCCCGCGCCAGTAGGTCACCGCTGTAGTAGGCGACCGCACCGATCACCGGCGCCACGGCAGCCCGAATGAGCACCCCGGTGAGGCCCGAAACGCGTGCGAGGTTGTCGGCGGCGGCACCGGTCATCTTGGCGGTCCCATTGGTCGGTCCACCGGCGGTGGACGTCATGTAGTCCGCCAGCATGATTCCGTCTTCGGCGGTGGTGGGGATGATCTCCGGCGCGACACCGAACACGTAGGCGATGTAGGACCAATAGAGCATCGCCGCGTCCATGTCGGCCCGCGACTTTGTCCGGCCGTGGTTGTGGTCGGTGAGGATCGGCAACAACGCGAACGTGACCGCAGCACCCATCGTGGTACTGGTGGAGATGGGATTGCCGTGGAAGTCGAAATGCTCGTCGCCCCAAGAGTTACGGAGTCCGATCCGCACCTGTGAATGCATCAGCCGCACCCGCACGGTGTTCTTGAATTCGTCGCCGAAGCGATCCAGGAAACTGGGTTTGGTCGCCTCGAAGAACCACTGGGCGGATTCGAGGTTGCGCACGATCGCCTTGTTGACGAACCTACCGGTGGCACCGACAGCCGAGGACACCTCGGCGCCCACAAAGGTCCCGATCGCATCCTGGACGCCCATGCCGACCTTGCCGGCAAGGGAGCAGTCGATCCACAGTTTCCGGCCCCGCTCCCAGACCTGCGGATCGTGCCAGTCCGGCGGATTATCCAGGCTGGCAAACAGATCCACCAGCTCCTGCGGTGGATCGGTCAGCGAATCGATGCCATGATCGAGCGCTTGGTCGAGCAGTTTGCGTCCGCGGGCCATGCTGATCTCGCGAAACGTCCTGACCACCGCGTCCATCAGGGGATCGCCCTGCCAATAGTGGTCGATGAACCGCGCCAGCAACCGGGCTTGTCGCTCCGATAGCGACGCCGGCCGGAAAGCGTCGAACACCGCCAGGTCGGCCCACGCCGGGTCGGGCTGTAAACGCGGCGGCGCGGGCCGCAACGGCATTCCTGTCTCGTAGTCGTAGTCATAGCGGTGGCGCCCCGACTCGACGGCGGTCTTTGCTTCGGTCGTTGCGGTCATACCGCTGCCGTTTCCACGTCCGGTCGGAGTTGCGGTGCCAGTCTCGCGACGCGCTGCTGGGCCTGCTCTATCTCCCGAAGCTCGCCGAGGAAATGAGGCGTGTTCACCATGGCCCAGGCTAGAGAACGATATGCCTGTCGCACAACCGGATTCGGCTGACGGAAGCCGACCACCCGCTGCGCCGGGAGCGGCAGCATATCCATGATCAGCCAGTTCAGGAAGGCGTATGCGGGTCGCGTCAACGTGTGGCCAGCCGGCCGCAATAGATCGACGTACCTGATGTTCTCCGCGTTGATGGCAATACTCGCCGCGGCCGGTGACTCCACCAGCACCCGTCGGCATTCGGCTTTGGTCTTGGGTAGGTCGGTGCCACCAAGCGCCTCGCCGACTTTGGTGTACTCCAGATAGAACTGGTCCAGGTCGGCGCCCTTAAGCGGCTTCGGATGATAACGCTCATGCCCACCGGCGATACCGGAAACGACGCTGGCGTAGGTCCAGCGGAAGAATTCCGGATCGTCTGCGTCGTAGGCCTTGCCGTCGGGCCGCACCCCTTTGACGGTGTGGTGCATGGCTTTCACCGTCTGACACAGCGACTCGGCAGTGGCAGAGGAGCCGTAGACGACGCCGGTGAAGAACGAGAATGAATGCCCGGCCCGGATGATCAGGCCATTCCCAGACAAGGTTCCCGAGCGAACGCTGCCGTCGGGATGACGTCCCACCAGCTTAGAGTGGGCGTACACGCCAGCCTGGATGTCTTGATGGATGATGTCGATTATCGCGGTGTTGATTAGTCCGAGAAGCACCGTCGGCGTGTGGGTGTGGACGTACCAGGCCGCGCTGTCGGGACCGAACCAGCCGGGATCGCCGGGCGGAGAAGCAAAGTCGGTCTTCTTGAAGAAGTCGGGCCGGATCAGTTCCCAGCCAAGGTCGAACGGATTGAAGATCGCGCGTGGATCGGCTCGCAACGCCGCCCACATCGGCGACAGGTCAGGCATGGGCCCGTCATCGAAAGGGAGCACCTCCTGGCGGCGCAGCACGATTTCGGAAATCTGCCGGCCCGCCTTGATCACCGCATCGCTGATACTAGCCATACTCGCAACGCTAAAGTGAATTATACTCATCTACAACTCAGTTTTTGCGACCATGGGGACGACAAGTGGAGAATAGATATGCCCACGTTGAAGCGTACACAACCCACACAGAGGCGAGCGCAGGAAACTATCGACCGAATTCTTGACACTTCCGCTCAGCTTCTGGAAACGACCGCTTATTACGAACTGTCCACCAACCAGATCGCCGAGCGGGCGCACGTGAGCATCGGAACCGTCTACCGCTACTTCGGCGACAAGGGCGACATCATCACCGCGCTGCAGGCACGGTCGGAACGCGACATCATGCATCGCCTGATCAACGGACTTGCCGCCGCATCGACGATGGAGTCGACGGCCGGGGTGCGACACGTACTGACCACGCTGGTCGACGCGCTGGAACGTCATCGCGGCGTGATCACCGCGATCGTCAACGATCTGCCGATGGGAATCCAAAGCAATGTGCTGCCCGGGATCGAGCAGCAGCTCTATCACATTGCCCGACTGGCCGTGATGCAACGGTATCCGCGGCTGCCGGCCCAGGACGCCGAAGAAATGCTCTACCTCGGAATGGGCGTCATGCTGCACGCGGCACTGCGAATAGTGGTTGGACGACCGCCGCACCTGGACCGTGAGTCGCTGATCAACCGCGTCGCCGCGGTTGTCAGCGGCGTATCACTTCCGGTGGCCGAAGCCGCGTCCGTGCACCCTACGCGCTGACCTTGCGGCGTCGGCGTGTGGCCGATGCCGCGGGTTTCGCGGCATTGTGCGCCGGCAGGCCCAACGTCTCGGCGAGGAACTTGCCGGTGTAGCTCTCCGGCGCCGCCGCAACGTCCTCCGGGGTACCGGTCGCGACGATCGTCCCGCCGCCGGAACCGCCTTCCGGGCCCATGTCGATGACCCAGTCCGCGGTCTTGATCACGTCCAGGTTGTGCTCGATGACGATCACGGTGTTGCCTTTGTCGACAAGGCCGTTGATGACGCCCAGCAACTTACGGATGTCGTCGAAATGCAGTCCGGTGGTGGGCTCGTCGAGAATGTAGACGGTGCGCCCGGTGGACCGCTTCTGCAGTTCGGCGGCGAGCTTCACCCGCTGCGCCTCCCCGCCGGACAGCGTCGGCGCCGGCTGACCTAGCCGCACGTAGCCGAGGCCGACCTCGACCAGCGTGCGCAGATAGCGATGGATGCTAGTGATCGCCTCGAAGAAGTCCGCGGCCTCCTCGATCGACATGTCCAGCACCTCGGCGATCGTCTTGCCCTTGTAGTGCACCTCGAGGGTCTCCCGGTTGTAGCGGGCCCCGTGGCAGACCTCGCAGGGCACGTAGACGTCCGGTAGGAAGTTCATCTCGATCTTGATCGTGCCGTCGCCGGTGCACGCCTCACAGCGGCCGCCTTTGACGTTGAACGAGAAACGGCCGGGCTGGTAGCCGCGGACCTTCGCCTCGGTGGTCGTGGCGAACAGGCCGCGAATCTTGTCGAACACCCCGGTGTAGGTCGCCGGGTTCGACCGCGGCGTGCGCCCGATCGGCGACTGGTCCACCCGCACCAGCTTGTCCAGGTGGTCGAGCCCGGTGATCCGGGTGTGCCGGCCGGGCACCTGGCGGGCGCCGTTGAGCTTGTTGGCCAGCACCGCCGCCAGGATATCGTTGACCAGCGTTGATTTGCCCGAACCGGATACCCCGGTCACCGCGGTGAGCACCCCGAGCGGAAACGACGCGTCGATGCCGGCCAGGTTGTGTTCGCGAGCGCCGACCACGGTCAGCTGCCGGCTCCGGTCGGTGGGTCGTCGTTGCGCAGGCACCTCAATGCTTTTCGCACCGGACAGATAGGCCCCGGTAATCGAGTCGGGGTTGCGCAGCAGTGCGTCGTAGGGCCCGCTGTGCACAATCTGCCCGCCATGCTCGCCGGCCGCGGGCCCGATGTCGACGATCCAGTCGGCGTGCGCGATGGTGTCCAGGTCATGCTCGACGACGATCAGCGTGTTACCCAGATCGCGGAGCCGGACCAGTGTCTCGATCAGCCGGCGGTTGTCGCGCTGGTGAAGTCCGATCGACGGTTCGTCGAGCACGTAGAGCACCCCGACCAGCCCGGAACCGATCTGGGTGGCCAGCCGGATCCGTTGGGCCTCACCGCCGGAGAGCGTCCCGGCCGCCCGAGACAGCGTCAGGTACTCCAACCCGACGTCGAGCAGGAATCTCAACCGAGACTGGATCTCCTTGAGCACCTGGCCGGCGATGGCCTGTTCGCGCGGACCGAGCGTCAGCGCGCCCAGAAAATCCGCGCAGTCGCGGATCGACAGGTCACACACCGCGGCGATGGATTTCGCGTCCCCGCCGGCGGCCAGCGTCACCGCCAGGATCTCGGGCTTGAGCCGGGTTCCGGCACACGCCGGGCAGGGCACGTCGCGCATGAACCCTTCGTAGCGTTCCTTCATCAGCTCGGACTCGGTCTGCTCCAACTTGCGCTGCAGGAACGCCAGCACACCTTCGAAGTCGGCGTAGTAGGAGCGGGTGCGGCCGTAGCGGTTGCGGTACCGAACGTGCACCTGCTCGTCGGAGCCCTCCAGGATCGCCTTGCGCGCCTTTGCCGGCAGCTTGCGCCACGGGGTGTCGACGTCGAATCCCATGGACTCACCGAGACTCGCCATCATTCTCGTGAAGTACTCGGCGGTGTGCC
>JBDTKT010000173.1:0-12110 GCA_039935195.1 Mycobacterium sp. | reverse complement strand
TCAATTCGCCTATGGCAGTGAGCCGCAGAACTACCCCCGCGCATATCCCGAGCAGGTCGGGCCGCCGCCGGCGCCGCCTGCGCCGCCGTCCACCCCCTGGTATCTGCGGCCCGCGGCGCTGATCGGCTGGGGTGTGCTGACGGCGATCCTGATCACGGTGCTGGTGTGGGGCATGATCCGGCTGATGAACAGGGAGCCGGGACACACCTCCCCCGTCACGACATCCTCGACGTCCGCTCCGTCCAGCGCCACCGCGTCGTCGGTAACCTCGTCCACCGCCGAACCGACCGAGGCACCGGCGACCACCGAGTCGGCCGCACCTGCGACGACGACGTCGGAGAGCCCGCAAACCACCACGACCACCACGACCACCACCGTGGCGCCGACCACCACGACTACCACCGTGGCGCCGACCACCACTGACAGACCCACCGCGACCACCAGCGCGGCCCCGGCCACCAGAGGCGAGCTTCAGCTGCCATCGGGAATCGTCATCCCGCTGCCACCCGGGCTATGACCGATCCGCTGGGTCTTTCGGTCGGCACGATCGGCCTGGTCGCCGTACGTGCCGGACGCCCGCCGGTGGCGCGCCATTCGGTGCTGACGCTGTTCGACGGGCAGCAACCCGAGGTCGGCGTGCCCGGGGAGAATCCGGACCGCACCGGGCCCGGCCTGAGTGTGCGCGGGTTCGTCGAGCGGGTCGGTTACCCGGTTCCGCTGACACTCGCCGACGGGTCGCGACACCGCGGCGAAGACCTGACGGCCGACGCGCTCGACACGCTTGCCGGGCTGGCCGGACACGGCACGCCGGTGGTGATCGCCGTCCCGGCGCACTGGGGGCCGGGCCCGCTGGGTGCGTTGCGCACCGCATTGCGGGCCAAACCCGCCCTGGCTCCCGACGGCGTACCGCCGGTGCTGATCTCCGATGTCGCGGCGGCCGTCGCCGCACTGACCGCCGGACCAGGACTGCCCAGACACGGTGTCGTGGCGCTCTGTGACTTCGGCGGTAGCGGCACCAGCATCACGCTCCTCGACGCCGCCGCGGATTTCGCGCCGACCGGCCCGACCGTGCGCTACGGCGGCTTCTCCGGCGAGCAGGTCGACCAGGCGGTTTTGAGCCACCTACTGTCCCGCGTCCGTGACGTCGGTGGCGACCCCGCCGGCATCACGGCGATCGAGTCGCTGGCAGCGTTGCGCGCCGAATGCCGGGCCGCCAAAGAACGGCTGTCCGATCAGGCCACCACCGCCATCCCGGTCGTGCTGCCCGGGTTCGATGGCGAGATCTCACTGAGCCGCGGTGAGTTGGAAGACATCGTCGCGGCTCCGCTGTCCGGCGTGGTCGCCGCCGTCTCCGACACCCTGGCGCGCAGCGAGCGGCCGGCGGGTGGACTGGCCGCGGTTGCGCTCGTGGGGGGTGGCGCCGCCATGCCCGCCGTCGGCGCGCGACTGTCCAGGGAGTTCGGGGTGCCGGTTATCACCGCGCCGCAGCCGGGCTTCGCCGCCGCGATGGGTGCAGCGGCGTGGGCGACCCGCGGAAAATCGGCCGGTACGCGCGCGCTGGCCTGGTCACAGGACGATTCGAAGGCGGGCGAACCGGTGCCCTACTCCGAGGCCGACTACCGGTTCGCCGGCGCGGGCTCCAAGGTCGGCAAGCTCTCGACGCCCCCAACGGAGCTCCCCGTCGACCCCGAACCACCGGCCTGGTTCAAGCGGCCGATGGTGCTCTTCGTGCTGGCCGCGGCGCTGGCCGTGACCCTGACCGGGGGCCTGGCCTACACCTTGACCGGATCACACAACCCCACCGGCCACCCCACCGACAACGCCCCCGCGGCCACCACCACGACTGCCACCACCACGAAAACCGCGCCGAGCACCACCACCCCGTCAACAACGACCACCGGCACCACCCGGCCTACCCCGCCTATCCGACCCGCCCGGCCCACCACCCGCCGCTGACGGCTGCCGCCACCGAAAGCCCAACCGGCGCATCGCCAGCGGATAGAGTTAGTCCAGCCTGCACCACGGTCAACGTGGCCGAGATGGCACTATGAGCGGGCTTGAACAGGTACTGCGCAAGGTTGGCGGTTAAGTTGCCCGCCAGTGACAATAAAAATGTTACTGATCGGTAACTTATGGATTGGAGAGGCGCTCCGTGACCACCGAGAACACCCAGATGTTGATCAGGCTTGTCGTCGGTCTGTCCATGACGGCGGTCGTCGTGTACTTCTCCGCCCGCCGGGTCTTCTGGCTGTACCGGCTCATCATGTCGGGTCAAAATGTCGGCGGTGAACGGACCAACGAGCCATTGACCCGGGTCTGGACCCAGATCCGCGAGGTGGCCGGCCAAGCCAAACTACTGAAGTGGTCCATCCCCGGCGCGGCCCACTTCTTCACCATGTGGGCGTTCCTCGTCCTGCTCACGGTGTACATCGAGGCCTACGGACTGCTGTTCCAGCAAGACTTCAAGCTGCCGATCATCGGCGCCTGGAACGCCCTGGGCTTTCTGCAAGACTTCTTCATCACCGCCGTGACGATCTCCGTCGTGGTGTTCATGATCATCCGCGTCCTTCGCAACCCGACGGAGCACGGCCGGGCGTCACGTTTCTACGGCTCCCACAACGGCGGCGCCTGGCTGATCCTGGTGATGATCCTCAACGTCGTGTGGACCTACGTGCTGCTGCGCGGGGCTGCGGTCAACAACGGCAGCCTGCCCTACGGCAAGGGCGCATTCCTGTCGCAACTGTTCGGCGTGATCATGAAGCCGCTCGGTTCGGCCAACGAATACATCGAGACCGTCGCCCTGCTGCTGCACATCGCGATCATGCTGGCATTCCTGCTCATCGTGCTGCACTCGAAGCACCTGCACATCTTCTTGGCGCCGATCAACGTCACCTTCAAGCGACTGCCCGACGGGTTGGGGCCGCTGCTGCCGGTCGAGTACCAGGGCAAGCCGATCGACTTCGAGGACCCGCCGGAGGACGCGCCACTCGGCCGCGGCAAGATCGAGGACTTCACCTGGAAAGGCATGCTCGACTTCGCCACCTGCACCGAGTGCGGTCGCTGCCAGTCGCAATGCCCGGCGTGGAACACCGGCAAGCCGCTGTCGCCCAAGTTGCTGATCACGGACCTTCGCGACCACTGGATGGCCAAGGCGCCCTATCTGCTCGGCGACAAGGACGCCCCGGCAGGCCACGTCGATTTGGCCGGTGCTCCGCGCGCCGAAGGCCACTACGTACCGGAGCAAGGGTTCCCCAGGATCGGCGGCTCCGGACCGGAGCAGGCCACCCGCCCGTTGGTCGGCACCGAGGAGCAGGGCGGGGTCATCGACCCGGACGTGCTGTGGTCGTGCACCAACTGCGGGGCGTGCGTCGAGCAGTGCCCGGTCGACATCGAGCACATCGACCACATCCTCGACATGCGCCGCTACCAGGTGCTGGTCGAATCGGAGTTCCCGTCCGAGTTGGGCGTGTTGTTCAAGAACCTGGAGAACAAGGGCAACCCGTGGGGGCAGAACGCTAAGGAGCGCACCGCCTGGATCGACGAACTGGACTTCGACATCCCGGTCTACGGTCAGGACGTCGAGAGTTTCGACGGCTTCGAGTACCTGTTCTGGGTGGGCTGTGCCGGTGCGTACGAGGACAAGGCCAAGCAGACCACCAAGGCGGTCGCCGAGTTGTTGTCCGCCGCCGGGGTGAAGTTCCTGGTGCTGGGCACCGGGGAGACCTGCACCGGCGACCCCGCCCGGCGCGCCGGTAACGAGTTTCTGTTCCAGCAGTTGGCGGCGCAGAACGTCGAGACCCTCAACGGTGTGTTCGAGGGTGTGGAGACCGTCGACCGCAAGATCATCGCCAGCTGCCCGCACTGCTTCAACACGATCAGCCGGGAGTACCCCCAGCTGGGCAGCAAGTACTCGGTGCTGCACCACAGTCAGGTACTCAACCGGCTGGTGCGGGACAAGAAGCTGGTGCCGGTCAGTCCTGTTTCCCAGGACGTCACCTACCACGATCCGTGTTTCCTGGGCCGACACAACAAGATTTACGACCCGCCGCGCGAGCTTGTCACGGCATCCGGCCGCAACCTGATCGAGATGCCCCGCAGTCGCGACCGCAGCTTCTGCTGTGGCGCCGGTGGCGCGCGGATGTGGATGGAAGAGCACATCGGCACGCGGGTCAACCACGACCGGGTCGACGAGGCGCTGGCCACCGGTGCCGCTGCGATCGCCACCGCCTGCCCGTTCTGCCGGATCATGCTGCACGACGGCGTCGGTGATCGTCAGGAGGCCGCCGGGCGCCAGGGCGTGGTGGTGCGCGACATCGCCCAGATGCTGCTGGACTCGATGGACCTCAGCACGGTGACGCTGCCGCCGAAGGGCACCGCCGCGGCGGCGGCCGCCAAGGCCGCCCCCAAGCCGGCTCCGGCACCTGCCGCGCCGTCGGCCGCGGCCACCGAGACGGCCGAGAAGCCGGCCACGCAGGTCACCACTGCCGCCAAGCCGGTCACCGGGCTGGGCATGGCCGGCGGCGCCAAGCGGCCAGGAGCCAAGAAGGCGGCCCCGGCGGAGCAGGCGAGCACCCCCGAGGCCCCAGCGGCGGTGGCGCCCGCGGCGCCGGTCAAGGGGCTGGGGATCGCCGGTGGCGCCAAGCGGCCCGGAGCCAAGAAGGCGGCCCCGGCAGCCCCGACAGACTCAGCGGCCCCCGCCGAGTCGGCAGAGCAGTCCAGCACCACAGCGGCCCCAGCGGCTGGGGCGCCCGCAGCCCCAGTCAAAGGACTGGGCATGGCGGCAGGGGCTCGCCGGCCCGGCGCCAAGAAGGCTCCAGCGGCGCCCGCCGAACCGGCCCAGCCTGCCGCCGCCGAACCCGCCGCACCGGCGCAGGCGGCCGAGCCGGCCGCCGAGTCGACTGAGTCGGCGCCGGCGGCCCAGCCGCCGGTCAAGGGACTCGGTATCGCACGCGGGGCGCGCCCACCGGGCAAACACTGAGGTAACAAGTTGGGGCCGTGTGTGTGCGCATACGGCCCCAACTTGCTATTCGGGCAAATTTTGACTGGACACCCATGGCACCATGGTCGACGTGACCACCAATCAGTTGCCGTGGCATTCCACCGGTAATCAGCCGCGGCAACGCACCTTCGCGCAGTCGGCCAAGCTGCAGAACGTTCTCTACGAAATCCGTGGCCCGGTGCACGCGCACGCCGCCCGCATGGAGGCCGAGGGTCACCGGATTCTCAAGCTCAACATCGGTAATCCGGCGCCGTTCGGGTTCGACGCACCCGACGTGATCATGCGGGACATGATTCAGGCCCTGCCGTACGCGCAGGGGTACTCGGATTCCCAGGGCATCCTGCCGGCACGCCGGGCAGTGGTCACCCGCTACGAGTTGGTCGATGGCTTCCCCCGTTTCGACGTCGATGACGTCTACCTGGGCAACGGGGTCTCCGAGTTGATCACGATGACGTTGCAGGCCCTGTTGGACAACGGTGATCAGGTGTTGATCCCAGCGCCGGACTACCCGCTGTGGACAGCGTCGACGTCGTTGGCCGGCGGCACGCCCGTGCACTATCTCTGCGACGAGACCCAGGGCTGGCAACCCGACATCGCCGACATGGAGTCGAAGATCACCGAGCGCACCAAGGCGCTGGTGGTGATCAACCCGAACAACCCGACCGGTGCGGTGTACAGCCGGGAGGTGCTTACCGCGATCGCTGAGTTGGCGCGCAAGCATCAACTGCTGGTGCTGGCCGACGAGATCTACGACAAGATCCTCTACGACGGCATCGAGCACATCAGCATGGCTTCGGTGGCGCCGGATCTGCTGTGTCTGACCTTCAATGGATTGTCGAAGGCCTATCGGGTGGCTGGGTACCGGGCCGGTTGGGTGGCGATCACCGGCCCCAAGGAACACGCGACCAGCTTCCTAGAGGGCATCAACCTGCTCGCCAACATGCGGTTGTGCCCGAACGTGCCCGCGCAGCACGCCATCCAGGTGGCCCTGGGCGGCCATCAGAGCATCGACGACCTGGTGCTGCCGGGTGGTCGGTTGCTGGAGCAGCGCGACACCGCCTGGACCAAACTCAACGAGATTCCGGGGGTTTCCTGCGTCAAGCCGCGCGGCGCGCTGTACGCATTCCCTCGCTTGGACCCCGAGATCTATCCCATCGACGACGACGAACAACTCGTCCTCGACCTGCTGATGTCCGAGAAGATTCTGGTCACCCAGGGCACCGGATTCAACTGGCCGGCACCTGATCACCTGCGCATTGTGACCCTGCCGTGGGCGCGTGACCTCAGCAATGCCATCGAGCGACTCGGCAACTTCCTGGTCAGCTACCGGCAGTAGTCCGTCACGGCGGCCCACGAATCGCCGGGGTGTCACGCCAGGTTAATGAGCCGACGACTTTTGGTTTGCGTGCGAAGGTCCGGCGCAGCGCCACCGTGATTTTCAGCTGTGTCGGGGCTCGTCCCAGGCAGTGATGCGCGCCGTAATCGTCAGGGCGTCGGGTTCGACGGCCAGCCCGGGATGAACGGGCCGTCACCGTGCCAGTGGGCCGCATCGTGCGGTTCGAGGTCGATGTAGTGGTCGTCGTGACAACTCTGCGGGTCCCAGTTGGCGCCCATCCAGCCGCTCCACTGCTCACCCGGGCACCAGTGATAGCGCGGTTCGGCTCGGGCGTCGGTCGCCCCGCCCAAACCCAGGCCCAAACCCGCTCCCAAGACTGCTGCCACCGTTGCAACCCGGGCGATGCTCTTCATGAGGGATGTCTACCATGCCATCCGCGGCGATGACACCTATCCGGGCACCGGGCTACCGTCCCGCCGGCACCCAGTTGCCGTGGAAACCCGCGGGAACACGATGTGGCAGGTGCACACTCGCCACGTCCTCCAACGTCTGCGCGTCCAGAATGGCCAGCTCGCTGCGATCCGTCGGGCTGTCGTAGACAAATCCCATCAGCACGCCGTCGTCTTCGGCAGAGTCCGGCGTGGCGTGCTCGAAGACGAACTCGCCCAGCTGTTTTCCGTGGCCAAATTCGCGGGTCGCCGTCGTCCCCGAGACCAGGTCATGCTTGAACAGCGTGGACTCCGCCGCCGTCCCGTCGCCGACACCGATCGAGTAACCGAACCTGTGTCGCTTGCCAAGCCGGCGTTCATCGACCCGCGGGAACTCCTGTCCCCGATCGTCGAACCGGGACTCACGCACCTTGCCGTCGGCCAGGTCGACGGTCCAACGATCAAGTGTCGGCGGTCCTTCGGCGGGACCGCGCAAATCGGTGTCGAACATCGTGGGGTGCCTGACAACGTCGAGCACGACGGTATCGCCCTCGTCGTAGGCGTTCAGCGGGTGGAACACGTAGCACGGTTCGATGTCGAACCACCGCACGTCTGCGTTTCCGCCCTCGCGGGGCATCACCCCGACCCGGGCCGGGTAGTTCGGATTCCACCGGTAGGGCATGCGGCGGTCGCTGTTTTTCGAGCGCGGCAGTCGGGCGGCGATTGGGTCCGGGATGCGTACCCGCCCGATCAAGGCAGACAGGATCAGCCGCACCGGCAACTGCAGCGCCCGAGGCGCCGACCCCTGGGCGACCTGACGCGCATCGAACGTCACCGGCAGGTCGTAGAAAATGACATGGTTTTCGGTCAGCGAGAAGTCGTGCATCATCGGCGAGCCGGTGACCTCGATGTCGACGGTGCGCCGCGCCCGGCCGTCGATGCCGATCACCGAGTATTGGACGGTGTTGCCGCGGTTAAACGCATACGACACGGCGTGCAACTCACCGGTGTCCGGGTCGCGCTGGGGGTGCGCGGCGTAGCCGCCGGATAGTGTGCCGTCAAAATCGCAGGCGCCGACGGTGTCGAGTTCGTCGGTCAGTTCGTAGCAGGAGATCCCGCCCTCGATCAGCGCGAGCGTGCGCCCGGCGTGCCCGATCACGTTGGTGTTGGCGCCGATCCCGGATGCTCCGACGTGGCGGCCACCGCGCGGGCGTTCGCCGAGGGCTTGGGCGGTCTGCGGCCCGCGCACGTAGCGGTTGCGATACCACTCGGCCTTTCCGTCGCGGAGCCGAACCCCGTGCACCATCCCGTCCCCGATGAACCAGTGGTAGAGCGCGGGATCGATTTCGCCGATCGGGTTAGGTCCGTTGCGCAGGTAGCGCCCGTCGAGGTAGTCGGGGATAGTCCCGGTCACCTCGAGGTCGGTGAGGGTGTATTCCTGCTCGATCGGGGCGAAGCCGCCCTCCAGGTATGGGTTGGTCATCGGACATCTCCCTGCCATAACGTTGTTATCGGTGATGTATAACATCGTTATGGCAGGATGGCAAGCATGAATTTGAGTCCGCGCGACCGTCTGATCGAGGCCGGCACCCGCCTACTGGACAGCGACGGCCCCGAGTCGTTGCAGGCCCGCAAGGTCGCCGCCGAGATCGGCGCCTCGACGATGGCGGTCTACACCCACTTCGGCGGGATGAACGGACTGCTGGAGGCGATCGTCGCGGCGGCGTTCGAACGGTTCGGTGCCGCGCTCGCAGCGGTGCCGCCGACTGACGACCCGATGGCTGACTTCTTCATGATGGGCTACGCCTACCGGGAGTTCGCACTGACGAGCCCGCAGCGGTACCGGCTGATGTTCGGACTGGCGTCGCCACAACTGTTCCGCGGCCCAACCACCGAGATGCCCGTGGCGACAGCGGCGTTCAACCAACTCGCCACCGCGGTGCAGCGGATCGTCGCCAGCGGCAGGATCCGGGCTGACGACGACGTCGTGGACCTGGCCGGGCGGGCCTGGAGCATGATCCACGGCATCGTGCTGCTGGAGATCGTCGGCGCTCTCGGGCATGACGACCACGCACTCACGCACATACTCGGTCCGATGACCGTCGACCTGTTCGTCGGGATGGGTGACGCCCGCCAAAACGCCGAAGGCTCGCTGCGGCGCGCGAGAACGGCGATGGTCGACCCGGAAAGCCGTCAGCGCCGCTCCAACAACTCCAGCAGATAGCCGCCATACCCGGATTTCAGCAGGGTGCGGGCGCGCTCGGCGAGTTGGCCGTCGTCAATGAACCCCATCCGCCAGGCCACCTCCTCGGGGACGCTGATTTTCAGGCCCTGCCGCCGCTCCAGGGTGCGCACATAGTCACCGGCATCCAGTAGGGAATCGAACGTTCCGGTGTCCAGCCAGGCGGTGCCGCGGGCCAGCACCTCCACGGCCAACCGGCCCTGGTCGAGGTAGGTCTGGTTGACTTCGGTGATCTCGTATTCGCCGCGCGCCGACGGCTTCAATCCCCGAGCGATCTCAACGACGTCGTTGTCGTAGAAGTACAGCCCGGGTACGGCGTAGTTCGATCGGGGAGCGGCCGGTTTCTCCACCACCGACACCGCCCGGCCGTCGGAGCCGAACTCGACCACCCCGTAGGCGGACGGGTCACACATCCAGTAGGCGAAAATGACGGCCCCGGTTACGGTTTGGAACCGGCTCAGGCTGGTGCCCAGCCCCTGCCCGTAAAAGATGTTGTCCCCCAACACCAGTGCCACCGATTCGGTGCCGATATGGTCGGCGCCGACGACGAATGCGCTTGCCAGGCCATCGGGTTGATGCTGCACCGCGTAGCTGATGTTGATACCGAAAGCACTGCCGTCGGCGAGCAGTCGCTGGAAGGCCGGCGCGTCGTGGACGGTGGTGATCAGCTGGATGTCACGGATGCCGGCCAGCATCAGCGTGGAGAGCGAATGGTAGATCAGCGGTTTGTCGTAGACCGGCAGCAACTGCTTGCTGACCCCCATGGTGACCGGATACAGGCGGGTGCCCGAGCCGCCGGCCAGGATGATCCCGCGCATGAGCCAGAGCCTAACGGGTCAATCGACGCAGTCGGCCTCGGTGAGCTCGGTGGCGGCCAGCGCCGCGTCCAGGTCGTCGTGGCGGAACACCGAGGTGACGTGGTCATCCACCACCCGGAATGCCGCCGCCTCGATCGCGCCGGTGCCGGCGGGCAGCAGTTCGACCACCACGACGCCGTGGTGCACGTATGTCCGGCCGAGCCCGGTGGTGATCCCGACCGAGGCAGCCCACTGGCGCAGCGCCTGATGGCCCTGCCCAGCCCCGTGCGCGTCCCCGACTTCGATGTCGTCGCTGGAGAGCGTCACCAGGGTGTCCAGATCACCTTCGGTGAGGGCATCGTGCCAGGCGAGGACGGTGGCGATCTCCGAAGTGGTCATGATCTGCAAACTACCGTGTGATCAGAACGCCGTGCGGTCCAGCCAGTGCTGCCACACCGCGTGATCGCCGAACAGCGCGATTCCGGTGTCGGCGACCGGGACACGGCGCAGGACCGCCAGCAGCAGGTCGCGCGCCGGCCCGCGCAGCGCCACCGACCCCTTGCCGTGCTGCCGCGACCAGCTCAGCCCGTGCGCATCCCTGCCGATAGTCCACTCCCCCGAGTCACCCAGGTCCGCTTCGGTGGCGTGCAGGTGCACGGTCTGCCCGTCGGCCAGCAGCGGCGCTTCCCCGGTGCGGGCGGGCCGCGCGGTGACCATATCCAGCCATTCGCTGATCCCGTCGGCAGCCAACTCGGGGGCGATGGTGAAATCGCGACCCAACGCCAGGTCAGCATCGGCGCGATGCACCGTCACCTCGTGTAGCCGGCGCCGGAGCCACCAGCTGACCGGCCGGGGGCCCAGCATCGTCCACGTCGGTGTGTCAGCACCGGCCTGTGCGACGGCGTCGACCACCAGCTGGGCACCGTCGTGCAGCCAGCCGATCGCAGCATCCGGTTCGGCCGGGGGTTTGCCGTCGGGAACGGCGCGCGGGTCGATGGCATGGTCCGGGCGGTCGGCGACGATCTGTGCGGCCCACCGGTGGCCGCGGCCGACGTGGCGGAACAGTTGCTGGAGGTTCCATTCCGGGCAGGTCGGGACCGGCAGTGCGGGGTCACCGGCGCGGATAACGTCGCCGAACGCACGGTTTTCGTCGAGTAACGCTGCGGCATAGTCCACGCCGCCAGGCTAGTGGATCGCCCGAGAGGGGCTCAGAAGCGGAAACCGCCGTGGCCGCCGCCACCGCCGAGGCCCGGGAACCACTGAGATCCCCCGCCGCCATGACCGCCGTCGTGACCGCCACCGCCGAAGCCCGGGAACCACTGAGACCCGCCGCCACGACCACCACCGCCGAGGCCCGGGAACCATGGAGACCCGCCGCCACGACCCTCGTTGCTCGGGAGCCACGGGGATGGAGCCTGACCGCGCTGGCCACCGCCGCCCTCACCGGGCAGCCACGACGGTCCATCGCGGCGACCACCGCCGTCGGGGAACCCCCCGTCGTTCTTCGGTGGGCTCTTTGGCGGATTAAAAATCGACGGCAGCTGCGGCGACTCCGGCGCCGGGGCCACCGGTGCGGGTGCCGGCGCTACCGGTGCGGGTGCCGGCCTCCAGATCGGTGCCGGGGCCGGTACCTGAATCGGAATCGGAATGAGGATCGGCGCGGGCGCGACCGGCGCGGGTGCGGGTGCGGCCGGAACCGGCGCGGCCGGAACCGGCGCCGGCGCCTTCAGGACCGGCGGCTGCGCCACCGGACCCTGTTGGACCACCGGTACCGGCGCTTGAACCGGCGGTGCGGCCGGGGCCGGCGGCGCAGGCAGCTGCGGCGCCGGGGCCGGCGCCTGCCGGGTCGGAACCACAATGTGCTGACTGGGGGCGGGGTGGCTGGCGGCGGTCGGCCGGATGCTGACCGCCAGCGCGACCACCAGGGCCGACACCGCGATGACAAAGAACGCCGCCAACCCACTTCCGGCCAGCAAGAACGGCTTGCGACTGCGGGTCTCGATCACCGCTTCGCCATCGAGGAGACCCAGGCCGGCGGAATCCTCGAATTCCGCGGCGACCTGCGAGGCCTCGCCGTCCGGGGTAAACAGGTAGTCCCTGTCGGCATCGTCGTCGTCGTCGACGGCGCTGTAGGCCAGCGCCTGCTCGCCCATGGTCGCGTCGTAGTCGGTCGATCCGCCTGGCATGTAGGCATACCCGAGCGCGACCAGCGCCGGGTCGATCATCCCGGTGCCCGGATCCCGGGCCCACGCCAGCGCCGACGTCGATGAGTCGAACAGCGGCGCGTGCGCACTGGCCAGCGCCGCCC
>JBDTKT010000172.1:0-11177 GCA_039935195.1 Mycobacterium sp. | reverse complement strand
ACACGTCGGAGCCAATCGGCGTGGCCGAGCGGGACGACCTGGCTCGGCGGGTGCATCTTGGTGTTCTCGACTACAAACGCCCGGCTGTCACTGAGCTTCGGGACCGCAACGAGATCGCTGGCATTGTGCTGCGTAAGTTGCAATCGGCGATGGATCTCGAGGAGGTCCAGTTACTCGGCCCCGCCTACACCGACTAGAGCCCGAACTGGTCATCGATGATGCCCAGCCAGATCTGTGCCGCGTCGATGGCGACTTTCTCGCTGATGAAGGCGTGCTGGGTTCCGGTGTAGATGTCGCGGAAGGCGCGTTCCAAGCGGCTGCCCTCGCGGATCGCACTGGTTCCTGCGACCAAATGTGCCCATTCGGCGCAACTTCGGGCGGTGTCGGTGGCGTAGACAGCGGCGACACGCATGTCGGCCCGCAACGCTGGCGTCAGGTCTTCCCCGCCGTCAACCGCGACCTCGGCCGTGGTGAATGCGTCGAGCACCAGCAGGCGGGCGGCCCGCCAGGCCGCGACATGGTGGGCAAGTCCTTTCTGAAACGTCGGGCGGCTGGCCAATGCCGCCATGTCGCTCATCCGATACTTGGTCGCCGCCAGTTCGGTGACATCGTCGAGCATGCTCTTGGCGACGCCGAGTGCCCACGATGCGTGGCCGGCGGCGGTCAGCGGCATCAACCCCATCCGGGTGGCCGGCGACCCGCCGCGGTACGGTTCACGATCAAACAGCGGGAACGTCCGGCGCCGGGGCACGAACACGTCGTCGGCACTGTAGTCATAGGACCCGGTTCCCTTGAGCCCCTGCACATGCCAGCCGTCGTTGACCGAGACGTCTACTCGCGGGATGATGGCCACCTGCATGTCAGGGATGCCCTCGCTGATCCAGCGCATCTCACCGTTGTCCATCGGGAAGAATCCCGCAGCGACGTATTGCGCATGGCCGATGCCGGAGCCGAAACTCCACGATCCGCTCAACCGGTAGCCGCCCTCGGTGACGATCCCTTGCCCGTTAGGGAAGAACTGGCCGCCCATGGTGACCCGGTTATCGTGCGCGGTGAACACCTCGGCAAAGCCCTCATCGGGTAAAAACGTTGCGGCCGCAAACGACGACGGCATGTTCGCGATCCCGATCCAGCCGAAGGAGCCGTCCTGCCAGGCCATTTCGATCCAGGCCTCGATCATCTCGGCAAACGACGGTTCAACTCCGCCGGCGGCGACAGGATTGAACGCCGACATCAGGCCGGTACTCCACATTTCGTCGACGATCGCGGCGGTCAGCGTTCGGTTCCGCTCGGATTCGGCGGCCTCGGCCCGAACCAGCTCACGCATCCCGCGGGCTAACGCGACAACCTCGCCACTCATTTCGGCTGTGGGCTCTCCAGTGCCTTCGCGCAGCCGGCGAGGATCGCCGAGAAGCTCCGGTGAAGCAGCCGGCTGCTGACCGCCTCCAGCAGCCTGCCGCCGGCGTACGCCGGGTGGGTATAGCAGGTCAGCCAGTCAACATGGGTGCCACCGCCCGACGGAGTGAACGTCAGTGTGCCGCCCTCGTGATTGAACGGCGGGAACGAGCGGAGGATCAGATACGAGTAGCTGTGCGGCCGATCGTAGGCCGTAATTTCTTCGCGGAACCACATACCAACCCCGATCACCCGTCGCAGCGCACCCGCGCCAGGTCCCAACGAGCCTTTCGCCCACCGAGCCTGAAGGACCAGCGGAGCGGCGGTCAAACCGGACGGGTCAGCCAGCCAGTTGAAGACCCGTTCTGGGGCTGCGGCGATCGTCCGCCCGACGTGAAGCTCAACCATGAGATCCCCTCATCCTGGTGGCACTTCCGTGCCGACGCGGCCCAGGTTGCGGAAGTTCGCACCGGCTTCCTTGATGCCCAGCCGAAATGGCAACGCGCTCAACTCCAACTTCAGCTTCGCTGCGAGCCTGCGGGGGGCGGTGCCCATCGGCACCGTCGGTGGCACACCGGAACCAGCCAGATCGAGGTAGCGGGTGGACGTTGGTCCGAGACCCTCGAAGTCGTGCATGAGCGGTATGCAAAGCTGGAGAAGCGGATCGTCAAGGCGCTGCGCCACGACATCGGTCATCAGCACGTATTCCGACACTGGTACCTGGTTTTTCAGCATGCGGTGCACCAGGATGACGTCGACGCCGGCGAGCTCGGCGTGCCGCTTCACCTTCTGCTCCGCCACCTCGCCCTCGTGGGCGACGAACTTGAGCGACAGATTGCCCAGCTGTGAGCAGCTCGAGCAGTCGCAGCTATAGTCATTTCTGATACTCTCCCGCCGCGCCAGGAACGACTCGCGCATCCGCGATAACCGCTCGCCCACCAGGATTTTAGCGTCGCCGTCTGGTGCCCAGAAGAACGCGGCGTCGCCCTCCAGCTTCGCCAGTTTCAGGCCTTTGCCAGCGTCGATGACTGACTCGAGCAGCATCGCTACCGTCAGTTGCGCGTGGACCAGGTGCGCCCGATTCCAATGCATGTAGCTCGTGTATCCGCCGATGTCGGCGATGAGGAGAACGGCGTGCCGGACGGCCATGAACGCAGTGTAGTGGCCTGATCCGGGTTGGTTCGCGGTACTTGGAGACGCGGACATAGCCGAGCCGCACCGGCTCGGTGTCGGATAAGCCAGCGGCTTGCCTGCGCAACTCGTCGGCGTCCGCCAGCCGCTCCCGCGCCTTGGGCAGCAACAACGTACCCGACGCGGTCAGCGCAACCGTTCGGCGGTTGCGGTCGAAGATCACAAAGGTTCGTCGATATCCGGAAGTAAGGCGATATCCTCTGGCTGACCATTACGGAAAAGTGCGGCAGTCTCACGTACTCGTCGTTTTGCCCAGTCGACGTTAAATTGACTGAGTACCTGGTACTCGTATTTGAAGCGCTGCGCGCGGTCTCCTACCCCTCTGGAAGCTATTCTGGAGACGATGCCTTCGCAATACCAGTACAGAACGTCATCAACGCTCCCGACCCTGTCAAAACCTAGCTGCCCGCGTTCATAATAGCTGTAATGGTAGGAACCGTCGTCGGCGACATATACGTAGAGGTTGTCGTTAGTAAACTTCCCTAGCCCGACAGCCATGGTATCGACCCCCAGCTTTTCAGATATCTTGTCGATTTCATGCTGGAGTGCGCCGGATTCATCCCCCAGAGGGTGGCCCATACTCATCTAATATTCCTCGTCTAACTAGTTCTTCTACGGTCGGTTTCACGCCATCTGGACCTAAGATTATGTATTGAGTGGTTCCGGGTGACGGTGCCTGCCCATAGAAGGGCTCCACTGGTCGTTCTGCGATTTGCCAGCCAGGAGGCAGCGGCTGCCCGGTTACCATATAGCGGTTGTAATCCCCACCAACCGATTCTGGCGCTAAAGCCCGATCCGCGAAAGGGGTTCCATCTGACGCCAGGTAGCGGCCGTTTGTGGAGCCAAACCTGTCAATGGTGGTGCCTTCGGGCAGGGTGTGCGGGTTGCGGGATGTAGCCCGGCGGAAATCCGTCACTCGCTGGCCACTGCCGGAATTCAGGGGTGCCAAACCGGGACTCAAATTCGCCCCAAGGGATGCCGCCCGTGGGGTTCCAGTCCCGCAGAAGAGCTGCAGGCGCGCCGCCCTCGGTTAGAAGTTCGGCAGGAAGTCCTGCCCGAACCGCTACTCCTTCGCCGCCGAACGGAGGGGTAGCGGCGACGGATCCGACGTCGAAGGCTTTTTCGCCAAGGTAGTAGGCGAGGCTAGGTGAGTTCAGGGCGTCTTTGACTTCCGCGGCAGCCGCACCGACCGGGTTAGTGAAGGCGTCATTGACGCCCTTAGCCATCCCGCGCCAGGATTCCAGGACACCGGGGGCACCAGGTCCCCCTTGCCCCAGCAGATTCTTAACGCCTTGTTCTGCGGCTCGCCAACGGTCACCGAATCCTTCGCCGAACCCCGGTGGCGACTGTCGCTGCGGTTCCGGGGCAACATAGTGCGGCAGGGGCTGTTGGGCCTGAGTCACGGCCGCGTCGATCCGCGCCTCGATCTGCTCCGGCGGAACACCATCGTTTGTCATCACCTGCCGGGCCAGTACCTTGAAGCTGTCTACATCCTTGGGGCTCAACGGCACTGGGGCGGTAGAACCGCCCGACTGTCGAACCTGATTCAACAACCACGGCAGGCTGCCCGGCGTGGGGTCCCCGGACGCGTTACCCGGCACGCCCGTCGGCAGCACCGGTCGGCCGGTGTTGTCTTGCCGTCGCCCTGTTTCGGCTGACCAGGTACCTCGCGGCCATCCCCGTCGCCGTTCGTGTCACCAACCACGAACCGGATCGCGGTGGCCAGGTCACGGTCGGTCTTGTCGGCGTCGGCCATCAGCTTGGCAAGCCGACGTTGCAGACTGTAGAAATCGTTGCGCTTCCGGGCGGTGACCTGCCCACTGAGCTTCCCGTCGGGACCGATCGCCCAATCATGACTCGACGCAATCGATTTGATGGCACCCCATTCCGACTTGCAAGCCGCGACCTCAGCCCGCGCGCAGTTGAAGGCGTTCGCTATCGCGTTAGCCTCGCTGCGCTGATCGTCATTGTCGACGCGATGCTTGCCCAACTCCTGACGAAACGCGTCACCGCCCTGACCCCGCCAATCTTTGAGTCCTTGGCCGACATTGCCCAACGCTCCGCCGAAGCCGGCTTTGCGCGCAGAGCGTTCCGTGGCTATCTCGAACACAAGGTCCAAGGTTTCGAGATTCCATTTTTCGATGCCATCAGTGGTGATCGTCATCCGCTACGAAGCGCTAGGTCCGATGGGAACGAGCGCGGCGAACATTCCGGCGTGCTCCTCCTCCATCGCCGCATAGTGGCGGCCGCCCTCACGCACGGCCTCGGAGAACGCGCTGACCCGCCCGTGCAACCGCGTGTCGGCCGCCGCCCAGTACGCACTCAGTTCGGCCAGTGCCTGGCCGAGAATGTCCGTGCCACATCAGTCGCGTCGGCCACCCGCAAAGCATGCTCGTGCAACAGCGCTGGACGAACCGATATTTTCGCGGGGTCAATCGGCACCAAGGCCATGATCACACCTTCCATTGACGCCGTGAGCAGCAAACTAACAGGCCGCAGTCTCCATCGCTAGTCACCCGTTCATACCGGCACCCAGCACCCTGGCCGGCATGTACCACCGCCACGTCAACAGGTGCACCGAACCCGAACCTCGAACTGATGCCGCGAAAACCCCTGGCGGGGATCGCGCCCTGGCGCTGCTGCAAGGCTATTCGGCGTCGATCCAATGGTGGGAGGCGCCCGATGAGCAGTTCCGCGCCGGACGGTCGAAGGTACTGCACGCCCAGCTCAACGGACCCGCCCTATATCGCTCACCGCTGGCCCACGCACACTGGGAGGCGTCGGCACGGGCGTACCTCAATGCCGAAATCGACCGCCTCGGTGGGGCCGGGGAATCGACCAGACACAACGATGGAGTGCAAACACCATGAGTGACAACCCGTTCGACCCGAAGATCTGGCAGCCGGTCGACGGGTTCTCCGACCTGACCGACATCACCTACCATCGGCACGTCACCGACGCCACGGTGCGGGTGGCGTTCAACCGCCCCGAGGTACGCAACGCATTTCGCCCGCACACCGTCGATGAGCTGTATCAGGCCTTGGATCACGCCCGGATGTCACCTGATGTCGGGGTGGTGTTGCTGACCGGTAACGGACCGTCGGCCAAAGACGGCGGCTGGGCGTTCTGCTCCGGTGGCGACCAGCGCATCCGCGGCCGCAGCGGCTACCAGTACGCCGACGGCGATACCGCCGATACGGTTGACGCCGCGCGGGCAGGCCGGTTGCACATCCTGGAGGTGCAGCGACTGATCCGGTTCATGCCCAAGGTGGTGATCTGCCTGGTCAACGGCTGGGCGGCCGGCGGCGGGCACAGCCTGCACGTGGTGTGCGACCTGACCCTGGCCAGCCGCGAGCACGCCCGATTCAAGCAGACCGACGCCGACGTGGGCAGCTTCGACGGCGGCTACGGCTCGGCGTACCTGGCGCGGCAGGTCGGCCAGAAGTTCGCCCGGGAGATCTTCTTCCTGGGCCGGCCCTACACCGCCGAGCAGATGCAGGCCATGGGCGCGGTCAACGAGGTCGTCGACCACGCCGAGCTGGAGGCCACCGGTGTGCAGTGGGCGAAGGAGATCAACGCCAAATCACCTCAGGCGCAACGGATGCTGAAGTTCGCGTTCAACATGATCGACGACGGACTGGTGGGCCAGCAACTGTTCGCCGGTGAAGCCACCAGGCTGGCGTACATGACCGACGAGGCCGTCGAGGGCCGCGACGCGTTCCTGGCCAAGCGCGACCCGGACTGGAGCCGCTTCCCGCGCTACTTCTGAGCCGATCGGGCGCGCCTAGACTGGCTAACCATGAGCAAAAGCCCGCTGCGCCGGCTGTCCGACCAGTTCGCCCTCGCCATCATGCGGCCCCCGGTCGCCGCCCACTTGATGCACCGCCCCGGAGCAAAACCGGTGGAGTTGGCCGGCAAGCGGGTGCTGGTTACCGGCGCCTCGTCGGGCATCGGCGAGAGCGCAGCCGAGCAGTTCGGCCGGCACGGTGCCACCGTGCTCGTGGTGGCACGCCGAACCGACCGGCTGGACGCCCTCGTGGGGCGGATCACCGCAGCCGGCGGCACCGCACACGCCCTGGCATGCGACCTGTCCGATCTCGAAGCGGTCGACCAACTCGTCAAAGACACCGAGAACCTGACCGGCGGGGTCGACATCCTGGTCAACAACGCCGGCCGCTCGATCCGGCGCCCGCTGGCCGAATCGCTGGACCGCTGGCACGACGTGGAGCGGACGATGACGTTGAATTACTACTCCCCGCTGCGGCTGGTCCGCGGCCTGGCGCCCGGGATGTTCGAGCGCGGTGACGGGCACATCATCAATGTGGCAACCTGGGGTGTCTTCAGCGAGGCGTCGCCGCTGTTCGGGGTCTACAACGCCTCGAAGGCCGCGCTGTCGGCGGTGAGCCGGGTGATGGACACCGAGTGGTCGGACCGCGGTGTGCGATCGACCACCCTGTACTACCCGCTGGTGAAAACCCCGATGATGGCCCCGACCAAAGCCTTCCAGGACCGGCCGGCGTTGACCGCCGACGAGGCCGCCGAATGGATGATCACGGCAGCCCGATACCGGCCGGTGCGGATCGTGCCGCGGATCGCGCTGGCGATCCGGGCCCTGGACAACGTCAACGCCGGCTGGGCGAACGCGGTGATGAAACAGCGCTATCTCGAGCCTGGCGGCCAATGATGGAGATCCTGGCCAGCCGGGTGCTGTTCCGGCCGGCCGACTACCAGCGTTCGCTGCGCTTCTACCGCGACGAGATCGGTCTGGCGATCGCCCGCGACTACGGGGCCGGCATGGTGTTCTACGCCGGTCAGTCGCTGATAGAGCTAGCCGGCCACGGTGACGCCGAACGCCCCACCGGACCGTTCCCCGGTGCGCTGTGGCTGCAGGTGCGTGACGTCGTCGCCACCCAGACCGAACTGGAGAGCCGGGGGGTGCCGATCACCCGCGAAGCCCGCCGCGAACCATGGGGACTCCACGAGATGCACGTCACCGATCCCGACGGTGTGACATTGATCTTCGTGCAGATCCCAGCCGGCCATCCGCTGCGCCGTGACGTCCGCCAGGACGCCCGCCCGGAAGGCCGTCAAGACGATCAAGGTTAAATCTTGGAGAACAGTCGGGAACGTCTCGAAGTACACCGGCGTTTCCAGTGCCCGTTCGTTAGACAACACCCACCCTCGACCGGGAGAATCAGCGCCGTGATGCTCCAGTGAGCCTTGATCTGTTCCTGCTGATCATTGTGGTGGTCACGGCGCTCGCCTTCGACTTCACCAACGGCTTCCACGACACCGGCAATGCGATGGCTACCTCGATCGCCACCGGTGCGCTGCGCCCCAAGCCCGCGGTGATCTTGGCTGCGTCTTTGAACCTGGTCGGTGCGTTCCTGTCCACCGCGGTTGCGGCGACGATTGCCAAGGGCTTGGTGGACGCCCACCTGGTGACGCTTGAGCTGGTATTCGCCGGTCTGGTCGGCGGCATCGTGTGGAACCTGCTGACGTGGCTGCTCGGGATTCCGTCCAGCTCCTCACACGCGCTGATCGGCGGGATCGTCGGCGCGATGATTGCCGCGGTCGGCGGCCACGGCGTGCTCTGGAGCGGCGTCGCCTCCAAGGTGCTGGTTCCAGCGGTGGTGGCCACAGTGATCGCAACCTTGATCGCGTCCGTCGGCACCTTGTTGGTCTACCGGATCACCCGCGGCGTCGAGGAACAGCATGCCGAGCGGGTTTTCCGCCGCGGTCAGATCGGCTCGGCCGCGCTGGTCGCGCTGGCGCACGGCACCAACGACGCGCAGAAGACGATGGGGGTGATCTTCCTGGCGTTGATGTCGTACGGCACGGTGAGCACCTCCGCGACGCTGCCACCGCTGTGGGTCATCGTGTGCTGCGCGCTGGCGATGGCGGCCGGCACCTACACCGGCGGCTGGCGGATCATCCGCACCCTGGGCAAGGGCCTCGTCGAGATCAAGCCGCCGCAGGGAATGGCCGCCGAGTCGGCCGCGGCCGCGGTGATCCTGCTGTCCAGCCACTTCGGCTACTCGCTGTCGACCACGCAGGTCGCCACCGGATCCGTGCTGGGCAGCGGGGTCGGTAAGCCTGGCGCCGAAGTGCGCTGGGGCGTAGCCGGCCGGATGGCAACGGCGTGGCTGGTGACGCTGCCGCTGGCAGGTGGTGTCGGCGCGGCCACCTACGCGCTGATCCACAGTATCGGCGGGTACCTGGGCGCCGGCATCGGCTTCGCGCTGCTGGTGGCGGTATCGCTGGCCATCTGGCTGCGGTCGCGCGACGTGCGCATCGACCACAGCAACGTCAACGCCGACTGGACGGGCAGCCTTACCAGCGGTATCGACGCCGGCAATGGGCGGGTCCAGGCCCCGGCCATCGACGTCACTCCCAACCTGCTCGGTGACCTGGCCTTCAAGGCCGCCATCGACCCGGGGCACGGAACTTTGCCGCTGACCGCCACCGCGCCGGAGTACGTCCCCGCGCGCGATGTCGTGCGGTCATGAGCCAGTGGTTCAACTACACCGCCACCCTCAAGATCCTGGTCTTCGGCCTGCTGGTGGGCGCGGCCCTGCCGGCGCTGTTCGCGGTCGCAATGCGGGTGAACGCGGCCGGCAGCGGCATCACCGCGAGCGCTGACGAGGAAAACCTCCCCCAACGCAGGCCGCTGCTGATCGCGCTCAGCTGGGTTATTTTCCTCTTGGTGCTGGTAGTGGTCGTGATCGGTGTGCTGTTCATCGCCCGTGACTTCATTGCAAACCACATCGGCTGGTACATCCTCGGTGCCAAACCCAAGTAGCGCTGGTCCGGCTGCGATGGCAGGGACGACATTTCCAGCCCGGATTAGACGACGCTCAAACGTAGGGTCGAGCCGTATCTGTACCTGCCGGGGTCGGCGCCGGAAAGTTGACGCAGCATGAACCGCTTTCTCACCTCGATCGTCGCGTGGCTGCGCGCCGGATATCCCGACGGCGTCCCGCAGACCGATTACGTCCCGCTGTTGGCGCTGCTGTCCCGGCGGTTGACCAACGACGAGGTGAAATCCGTCACCCGGGAGTTGATGGTCCGCGGCGGGTTCGACCAGATCGACATCGGTGTGCTGATCGCCCGCCTCACGAACGAGCTGCCGGGCCAGGCGGACATCGACCGGGTACGAGAGCGGTTGGCCGCCAAGGGCTGGCTGCTCGATGCCCCGGCCGGCGGAGACTCTCCATAGCCACCCTGCGCGCGCTGACCGTCCCGTCGGGCGGCGCAGTTTCGACGCTGCTGCCCGCCCTGAACGGCGTTCTCCACGGCCGCGGCGCAGCGCTGACACCGGTTGCGGCCGGCGACTCCCCCGATGTTTCCGCATTGCGGGTGGGTGAACCGATCGACGACGACGTCGCGCTGGTCGTGACGACGTCGGGCACCACCGGCACCCCGAAAGGGGCGTTGCTGACCGCCGCGGCGCTGACCGCCAGCGCGTCGGCTACCCACGACCGCCTCGGCGGTCCGGGTCGGTGGTTGCTGGCACTACCGCCGTGCCACATCGCCGGGGTGCAGGTGCTGGTGCGCAGCCTGCTGGCCGGCACCACGCCGGTGGAACTAGACGTCTCGACGGGTTTCGATATCGGCCAATTACCTGCTGCGGTGGCCAGACTCGGATCGGCACGACGCTACACATCGCTGGTTGCCACGCAGCTCGCCAAGGCCCTGTCGACTCCGGCGTCGGCGGCCGCGCTCGGCGAGCTGGACGCCGTGCTGCTGGGCGGTGGGCCGGCGTCGCAACCGGTCCTGGATGCGGCGGCTGCGGCGGGGGTGACGGTCGTGCGCACCTATGGAATGAGTGAGACCGCTGGCGGCTGCATTTACGACGGCGTTCCGCTGGTGGGTGTGCGGGTGCGGATCGGCGCCGACGGGCGGGTGCTAATCGGGGGGCCGACCCTGGCCGGCGGCTACCGCAATCCGGCCGACCCGGACCCGTTCGCCGAGCCGGGCTGGTTTACCACCGATGATCTCGGCGCCCTCGATGATTCCGGTGTGCTGACGGTGCTGGGCCGAATCGACGACGCGATCAGCACCGGCGGACTGACGGTGCTGCCCGGGCAGGTGGAGGCGGTGTTGTCCACGCATCCGACGGTGGCCGACTGCGCGGTGTTCGGGGTCTCAGACGACCGACTGGGCCAGCGGGTCGCGGTCGCGGTGGTTGCGGCCGAGTCAACTCCGCCTACGTTGGCGGTGCTGAGGGACCATGTTGCCGCGTCGCTCGATGCGACCGCCGCGCCCCGGGAATTGCATGTGGTCGATGCGTTACCTCGCCGCGGGATCGGAAAGGTGGATCGAAAGGCCTTGGCTCGCCGGTTCGATCGTCGGCGGCTTTAGTTGCCACCGCCGAACCCGCCACCCGGGCCGCTGCTCGACCCACCACCGGAACTACCACCACCGGAGCTACCACCGGAGCTACCACCTCCGAAACCACCACCCGAACCGCCGCTGCTCGACCCACCACCGGAGCTACCACCGCCGAACCCGCCCCCGGAGCCACCGCTGCTGGAGCCACCACTGCTCGACCCACCACTGGAGCTGCCACCGCCGAACCCGCCACCCGA
>JBDTKT010000171.1:0-16646 GCA_039935195.1 Mycobacterium sp. | reverse complement strand
CCGCTGCACACGCTGCGCGCCGACATCGACTACGGGCTCTACGAGGCCAAGACCACCTTCGGCCGGATCGGTGTGAAGGTGTGGATCTACAAGGGCGACGTCGTCGGCGGCAAGCGTGAGCTGACCGTCGCGGCACCGGCCGGTGCGGACCGTCCGCGCCGCGATCGTCCGGCGACGGGAGCCACCCGTCCTCGCCGCAGTGGTGCGTCGGGTACGACCGCGACCAGCACCGACGCCGGTCGGGCCGCATCGAGCGCCGAGGAGACGGCCGCGGCCGCAGAACCGGTCGCCGATGTCGCTGTGGATGCTGCTGTCTCGGCAACTCCGGAGGCTGGCACCGAAACACAGAGCACGGAGAGCTGAATCATGTTGATTCCCCGCAAGGTCAAGCACCGTAAGCAGCACCATCCGAAGCAGCGCGGCATGGCCAGTGGCGGCACGTCGGTGACCTTCGGTGAGTACGGCATCCAGGCTCTGGAGCACGCCTACGTCACCAACCGGCAGATCGAGTCCGCGCGTATCGCGATCAACCGGCACATCAAGCGTGGCGGCAAGGTGTGGATCAACATCTTTCCGGACCGTCCGCTGACCAAGAAGCCTGCCGAGACCCGGATGGGTTCGGGTAAGGGCTCACCGGAGTGGTGGGTGTCCAACGTCAAGCCGGGCCGGGTGCTCTTCGAGCTCAGCTACCCTGACGAGAAGATCGCTCGGGACGCGCTGACCAGGGCGATCCACAAGCTGCCGATCAAGGCACGCATCGTTACCCGAGAGGAGCAGTTCTGATGGCAGCAGTGGGAGTCGCCGCCGGCGAACTGCGGGAGCTGACCGCCGACGACCTCGTCGAGCGGCTGCGCGAATCCAAAGAAGAGCTGTTCAACCTGCGCTTTCAGACGGCAACGGGACAGCTCAGCAACAACCGTCGTCTCCGCACGGTGCGCCACCAGATTGCGCGCATCTACACCGTGTTGCGCGAACGGGAACTGGGCTTGGTGTCTGGCCCCGAAGGTGAGGGATCGTAATGGCAGAGGCTAAAGCCGCTTCGACGGTTGCATCGGCCGAAAAGGGCCCGAAGCACACCCCGCGCGCCGAGAAGCCGCGGAACCGGCGCAAGACGCGCATCGGCTACGTGGTCAGCGACAAGATGCAGAAGACCATCGTGGTCGAGCTGGAAGACCGCATGCGCCACCCGCTCTACGGCAAAATCATCCGGACCACCACCAAGGTCAAGGCGCACGACGAGAACGACACTGCCGGTGTCGGCGATCGCGTGTCGCTGATGGAGACGCGTCCCCTGTCGGCGACTAAGCGCTGGCGGCTGGTCGAGATCCTGGAACGCGCCAAGTAGCTTTCTGCTAACCGAGCAGACCCAGAACCGCACGGACCCGCTTTGGGTCCGTGCGGTTCTGCGTTTAGCCGACACGGGCCGGGTAGGGTCCCGGGGAATGGCCAAGAAATTCAGCGGCAGGATCGAACTCGATATCCGCGATTCCGAGCCGGACTGGGGTCCCTTCGCCGCGCCGACGGCGCCCGAGGGCGCCCCCAACGTGCTCTACATCGTCTGGGACGACACCGGCATCGCGACCTGGGACTGCTTCGGCGGACTGGTCGACATGCCCGCGATGAGCCGCATCGCCGAACGGGGTGTGCGGCTGTCGCAATTCCACACCACCGCACTGTGCTCCCCGACCCGGGCGGCGCTGCTGACCGGCCGCAACCCGACCAGTGTCGGAATGGCCACCATCGAGGAGTTCACCGACGGCTTCCCGAACTGCAGTGGCCGAATTCCGTTCGAGACGGCGCTGCTACCCGAGGTGCTCGGCGAACACGGCTGGAATACCTTCTGTGTCGGCAAGTGGCACCTCACCCCGCTCGAAGAGGCGAACATGGCCGGCAGCAGGCGGCATTGGCCGACGTCGCGGGGCTTCGAGCGGTTCTACGGATTCCTGGGTGGCGAGACCAACCAGTGGTACCCGGACCTGATCTACGACAACCACCCCGTTGAACCGCCTGCCACCCCCGAGGACGGCTACCACCTGTCGAAGGACATCGCCGAGAAGGCAATCGAATTCATCCGGGACGCCAAGGCGGTCGCACCTGACAAGCCGTGGTTCGGTTATGTCTGCCCGGGCGCCGGCCACGCGCCGCACCACGTCTTCACCGAGTGGGCAGACCGCTACGCCGGCCGCTTCGACATGGGCTACGAGAGCTATCGCGAGGTCGTGCTGGAGAACCAGAAGCGGCTGGGCCTGGTACCAGCGGACACCAAATTGTCGGCGGTCAACCCGTACAGCGACACCACCAGCGCCGAGGGCATGCCGTGGCCCGCGCTGGACATCGTGCGACCCTGGGACGACCTCAGCGACGACGAGAAGCGACTGTTCGCCCGGATGGCGGAGGTGTTCGCCGGGTTCCAGAGCTACACCGACGCCCAGATCGGCCGAGTCCTGGACTATCTGGAGGAGTCCGGTCAGCTCGACAACACCATCGTGGTGGTGATCTCCGACAACGGCGCCAGCGGTGAAGGCGGGCCCAACGGTTCGCCCAACGAGAACAAGTTCTTCAACGGATATCTCGACACCGCCGAGGAGGCGATGACGCGCCTTGATCAGCTGGGTAGTCCGGAGACCTACAACCACTACCCGGTCGGGTGGGCGATGGCGTTCAACACGCCCTACAAGCTCTACAAGCGTTACGCCTCCCACGAGGGCGGCATCGCCGACCCGGCTATCGTCAGCTGGCCCAACGGTATCGACGCGCGCGGCGAGGTGCGCGACACCTACGTCAACGTCTGCGACGTGACCCCGACCGTCTACGACCTGCTGGGCATCGTCCCGCCGGCCACCGTGCGCGGCATCCCGCAGCGGCCACTGGAGGGGACGAGTTTCAAAGCGGCACTCTCTGATCCGCAGGCCGTTACCGGCAAGCAAACCCAGTTCTACGAGATGCTCGGCACCCGCGGTATCTGGCATCGGGGTTGGTTCGCCAACACCGTGCACGCGGCGGCACCGTCGGGCTGGGGCCACTTCGACGCCGACCGCTGGGAGCTTTACCACATCGAAAGTGACCGCAGTCAGTGCCGCGACCTGGCCGCCGAACACCCCGACAAGCTCGGGGAACTCAAGGCGCTGTGGTTCGCCGAAGCCGAGAAATACCAAGGGCTGCCGCTGGCCGACCTGAACTTCATGGAGATGATGAGTCGCACGCGGCCCTACCTGGCCGGCGACCGCACCAGCTACACCTACTACCCGCACACCGCCGAGGTCCCGCTGGGTGCCTGTGTGAGTTTGCGGGGTCGGTCGTTCGCGGTGCTGGCCCGCGTCACCGTGGCGGACGCCGACGCCGAGGGCGTGCTGTTCAAACAGGGTGCCCGGCACGGTGGGCACACATTGTTCGTCTCCGACGGTCGACTGCACTACGTCTACAACTTCCTCGGCGAGCGCGAACAGTGGCTCTCTGCGCCTGACCCACTCCTGCTCGGTGAGCACATGTTCGGCGTGCGCTATGAGCGCAGCGGCACCGTGCCGAATACGCACACCCCGGTCGGGGAGGCGACGCTCTACGTCGACGACGTCGCGGTCGCAACGCTGCCGGAGATGATCACCCAACCGGGCGCGTTCGCGCTGGCCGGCGGCGGTGTCAGCGTCGGGCGCAACACCGGGCAGTCGGTGTCGTCGGCGTACAAGGCGCCGTTTGCGTTCACCGGCGGAACCATCGCCGACGTCACGGTCGACCTCAGCGGCGAGCCCTACGTGGACGTGGAAAGGGCGCTGGCAGCGGCGTTCTCGCGGGACTGAGCCGATGCTGACCGACCTGGTCGAGGTGCCGGGCGGCGCATACCGGATGGGTTCAACCAGCTTCTACCCGGAAGAGGCGCCGATCCACACCGTCACGGTGGCCCCGTTCGCGGTCGAGCGGCATCCGGTGACCAATGCGCAGTTCGCGGAATTTGTTACCGAGACCGGCTATCGCACCGTCGCCGAACAGCCCGTCGATCCGGCGCTCTACCCCGCGTCGAACGAGGTCCATTCTGGCGCAATGGTTTTCGTCCCTACGCCAGGTCCGGTGGATCTGCGCGATTGGCGGCAGTGGTGGGCCTGGGTGCCGGGTGCGTGCTGGCGGCACCCGTTCGGGCCGGGCAGTGACATCTCCGATTCCGCGGATCACCCGGTGGTGCAGGTGGCCTACCCGGACGCCGCGGCCTACGCCCGGTGGGCCGGTCGTCGGCTCCTGACCGAGGCCGAGTGGGAGTATGCCGCCCGCGCTGGCACCGTCACCAGCTATCCGTGGGGCGATGAGGAACGGCCCGGCGGGCAGTTGATGGCCAACACCTGGCAGGGCCGCTTTCCGTACCGCAACGACGGTGCCCTCGGCTGGACCGGTTCTTCGCCGGTGGGGACCTTCCCGCCGAACGGGTTCGGGCTGGTCGACATGATCGGCAACGTATGGGAGTGGACGACGACCGAGTTCAGTGCGCAGCACCGACTGGCGGAACCGCCCACCGCGTGCTGCGCGCCCCTGGCAACCGCTGATCCGGGTATCAGTCAGACCCTTAAGGGCGGTTCGCACCTGTGCGCGCCGGAGTATTGCCACCGCTACCGACCGGCGGCCCGCTCACCGCAGTCGCAAGACAGCGCCACCATCCACATCGGGTTTCGCTGCGGGATCTGACTGGCTTCGGGCACGCGTGAGCCGCGGTGGCCGCGCCTCACGCGCCGTCGTCGTCGGGCAAGTAGCGTTCGGGGTGGTGGAAATCATTGGTGGCTCCAGGCAGGCCGAGTTGCGGGGGTGGAATCCACTCGGTCCGGCCATTCGCCAGTTTCCTTGTCCGCCAGCCTTTCTCCATCAACCTGTGGTCCGGGCGACAGGCCAACGCCAGGTTGTCGAGATCGGTGGGTCCGCCGCTGCGCCACTCCTGCACGTGGTGCACCTCGGTGTGGTAGCCGGGTACGTCGCAGCCCGGATGCGTGCACCCACGGTCCCTTGCGTAGAGGACGACACGTTGATCCGGTGTGGCGACCCGGCGGGAACGGCCGAGGTACAAGGGCCGGCTCTGGTGGTCGTCGAAGACGGCCAGGTAGTGGTGGGCGTGGCTGGCCATCCGGATCAGGTCGCGCATCGGCAGCTGCGACCCGCCCCCGGTCACTGCGAATCCCGCGCCGCAGTTCAGCTCGTTGAGCGTGGTCGACACGATCACCGTCACCGGCAGCCCGTTGTGCACACCCAGTTTCGGGTCGCCCAACTGACCGCGGACCAAGGCGCACAGCGCGTCGTGCTGACGTTGGGCATGGGTGCGCAGATCTCTGCTTCTACTGTCTTCGGTGGGCTCGCCGGTGACGCAGGGCGTTTCATCGGACGGGTTGCACATGCCGAACGCGGCGAACCGAGCCAGCCACGCATCGAGGCCGGCGCGCAGTTCGGGGGAGGCGACCAGCCTGCCGATGCTCATCCCGTCGCGGCGCTGAGCGCACCAGCTGAAGCCGCGGTGGCGGGCGCGGTCGCCGTCGGTGAATCTGCCATCGGGATTGATCACTACGGCGTAGCGATCGGCGACTTTCTTCAACTGGTCCGGGCGCAGCTTGGTGGCGCTCTTGGCGAGAAACCGCTCGGCGCGCTCAACTTTTCTGGCCGCTATGTCAGCGGGCAGATCGCGGATGAACTCCTGAATGACCCGCAGGTGCCCCCCATCGAGGAGGCCGGCATTCCAGGCTCGGGCGGCGGCGGGCAGCTCGGGTGGGACCTGCTCGCCGGTCAGTGTGATCCGGGGGGACAGCTGTGCGGCGTCGCGCATCCGGTGGCGTGCTTCGACGCAGCTGATCCGCAGCCAGTCGGCGAGCACCCTGTGCAGCAGCCCGCCCAGGTCGGCCGGGTCTTCTTTGGCCAGGCCCGCGATGATGCTGTGGCTCTGGGCCGTCTGCAGGCGCCGGGAGGTCTCTATCCGTTCCAGCGCGCGCAGCCGCACCGCCGGCGTTATCGAGCCGAAGTCCAGCTCGCCGATGGCCTCCACCGCCGCGTCGTACGCATCGAACGCGGCCGCCACCTCCGGCGGAACCGAGACGGATATCGAACTCATATTCGAACACTATCGCCGGGAGGTGACAGGTTTTCGCATCCGAAGGCCTTGGAACTGCGGTTATCCACAGTCACGAGTTCATCCACAACCTTGCCGGCCGACTGTCTCGCCCGGGTGGATCGGCTCAAGGCAACTGGTGGCAATTTGGTGCTCGACTGGTCGTCACCTAGACTTCAGGGGTTGCCGTGGGCAGACCTCGGCCGGCGCAAGTCGGCCCTGCGTGCCTCTCGGTGACAAAGACCAAGCACGACCTGGGCGTTCTCGCTTGCCTGCGTACGTTCAGCTCGGATGATTGAGGAGATCTGGTGATTCAACAGGAATCGCGGTTGAAGGTCGCCGATAACACCGGCGCCAAGGAGACCTTGTGCATCCGGGTGCTCGGTGGGTCGGGACGACGGTATGCCGGTATCGGCGACATCATCGTCGCGACCGTCAAGGACGCCATCCCGGGTGGCAACGTCAAACGCGGTGACGTCGTCAAGGCCGTGGTGGTGCGCACCGTCAAGGAGCGTCGCCGCGCCGACGGAAGTTACATCAGGTTCGACGAGAACGCCGCGGTGATCCTCAAGGCGGACCACGACCCGCGCGGGACCCGCATCTTCGGTCCGGTGGGCCGCGAACTGCGCGAGAAGCGGTTTATGAAGATCGTCTCGCTGGCCCCGGAGGTGCTGTAGATGAAGGTCCACAAGGGCGACATGGTGCTCGTCGTCGCCGGCAAGGACAAGGGTGCGAAGGGCAAAGTGCTCCACGCCTACCCCGAACGCAACCGGGTGCTGGTGCAGGGCGTCAACCGCATCAAGAAGCACACCCCGATCTCGTCCACTGAGGCCGGTGCCTCCTCGGGCGGGATCGTCACCCAGGAGGCGTCAGTCCACGTCTCCAACGTGATGGTGGTCGACTCCGACGGCAAGCCGACCCGGGTGGGTTACCGACTGGACGAAGAGACCCGCAAGCGGGTCCGCATCTCCAAGCGCAATGGCAAGGACATCTGATGACGACGGCAGAAGACACAGCAGTCGCCGCGACGACGGCCGACTCCACGAAAACCCCGCCGCGGTTAAAGGTGCGTTACCGCGAAGAGATCCGCAACACCCTGCAGGAGAAGTTCGCCTACGCGAACGTCATGCAGATCCCGGGCGTGGTCAAGGTCGTCGTCAACATGGGCGTCGGCGAAGCAGCCCGGGACGCCAAGCTGATCAACAACGCCGTCAGCGACCTGGCGTTGATCACCGGTCAGCGGCCGGAGATCCGCAAGGCCCGCGTGTCCATCGCCCAGTTCAAACTGCGCGAGGGCATGCCGATCGGGGCGCGGGTGACGCTGCGCGGCGATCGGATGTGGGAGTTCCTGGACCGCCTCACCTCGATCGCGCTGCCCCGTATCCGCGACTTCCGCGGCCTGTCGCCCAAGCAGTTCGACGGTGCCGGCAACTACACCTTCGGGCTGGCCGAACAGTCGGTGTTCCACGAGATCGACGTGGACTCCATCGACCGCCCCCGCGGGATGAACATCACCGTCGTCACTTCGGCGACGACCGACGACGAAGGACGAGCCCTGCTGCGGGCCCTCGGCTTTCCGTTCAAGGAGAACTGACCAGATGGCGAAGAAGGCGTTGGTTATCAAGGCGGCTCGCAAGCCCAAATTTGCGGTGCGCGGCTACACCCGCTGTAACAAGTGCGGTCGCCCGCGCGCGGTGCTCCGCAAGTTCGGCCTCTGCCGGATTTGCCTGCGCGAGATGGCCCATGCCGGCGAACTTCCCGGCGTGCAGAAGAGCAGCTGGTGAAACGCGGTAGGCCCGAGATGGGAACCGCTGCGAGGAAGGTAACCCCCCAGCCATGACGATGACGGACCCGATTGCAGACTTCTTGACCCGTCTGCGCAACGCCAACTCGGCGTATCACGACGAAGTGACCCTGCCGCACTCGAAGATCAAGGTTAATATCGCCGCGATCCTCAAGCGGGAGGGCTACATCACCAGTTACCACGTCGAGGACGCCCGGGTGGGCCAGTCGTTGGTGGTGCAACTCAAGTACGGACCGAACCGGGAGCGCAGCCTGGACGGCCTGCGCCGGGTTTCCAAGCCCGGTCTGCGGGTGTACGTGAAGTCGACCGGACTGCCGCGGGTGCTCGGTGGCCTGGGCGTGGCGATCATCTCGACGTCGTCGGGCCTGCTCACCGATCGCCAGGCGGCCAGGCAGGGCGTGGGCGGCGAAGTCCTCGCGTACGTGTGGTAGCGGAGTAGGGAACAGGACTATGTCGCGTATTGGTAAGCAGCCGATCTCGGTTCCGGCCGGGGTCGACGTGACCATCGACGGTCAGCTCGTGTCAGTCAAGGGACCGAAGGGTGCCTTGGAGCTCGCGGTGGCGGACCCGATCCGGGTGGCGCGCAACGACGACGGCACCCTCGTGGTGACCCGTCCCGACGACGAGCGTCGCAGTCGGTCATTGCACGGCCTGAGCCGCACCTTGGTGGCCAACCTGATCGACGGTGTCAGCCAGGGGTACGTCCGCAAGATGGAAATCTTCGGCGTCGGCTACCGGGTGGTGCTCAAGGGCTCCAACCTGGAGTTCGCGCTGGGCTACAGCCACCCCGTGGTGATCGAGGCGCCGGACGGAATCACCTTCGCGGTGGAGACGCCCACCAAGTTCTCGATCGCGGGCATCGACAAGCAGAAGGTCGGTCAGATCTCGTCGAACATCCGGCGCCTGCGCCGCCCCGACCCGTACAAGGGCAAGGGCGTGCGTTACGAGGGTGAGCAAGTCCGCCGCAAGGTCGGAAAGACAGGTAAGTAGCGATGGCGCAAACACAAGCAGGTACCACGGTGCATAAGCCGGTAGGGCAGAGCGCCTCGGAGACGCGGCGCATCGCCCGGCTGCGCAGGCACGCCCGGCTGCGCAAGAAGATCTCCGGCACCGCCGATCGGCCACGACTGATGGTGCACCGCTCCTCGCGGCACATCCACGTCCAGCTCATCGACGACATGACCGGCACCACGCTGGCCGCCGCGTCCTCGATCGAGGCCGACGTGCGCGGTGTGGACGGCGACAAGAAGGTGCACAGCGTGCGGGTGGGCCAACTGATCGCCGAGCGGGCCAAAGCAGCCGGTATCGACACCGTGGTCTTCGACCGGGGCGGCTACACCTACGGCGGGCGGATCGCGGCGCTGGCCGACGCCGTGCGCGAAGGCGGATTGAAGTTCTAGATGACTGACTTCATGAACATGACTGGAAGGACCGCATGATGGCGGAGCCGACTGTAGGGGCCTCATCGGCGCCCGCAACACGGGACACCGGCACGACACGTACCGACAACCGTGACAACCGCGGTGGTGGTGGTCGCGACGGTGGCCGCGGTGGCCGGGATGGTGGTCGCGGTGGCCGGGATGGCGACAAGAGCAACTTCCTGGAGCGCGTCGTCGCCATCAACCGGGTCTCCAAGGTTGTCAAGGGCGGTCGTCGGTTCAGCTTCACCGCGCTGGTGATCGTCGGCGACGGCAACGGTCTGGTCGGCGTCGGTTACGGCAAGGCTAAAGAGGTTCCGGCCGCGATCGCCAAGGGCGTCGAGGAGGCTCGCAAGGGGTTCTTCCGCGTGCCGCTGATCGGCGGCACCATCGTCCACCCGGTGCAGGGTGAGGCCGCGGCGGGCGTGGTGTTCCTGCGCCCGGCCAGCCCCGGTACCGGTGTGATCGCCGGCGGCGCGGTGCGTGCGGTGCTGGAATGCGCCGGCGTGCGCGACATCCTGTCCAAGTCACTGGGCAGCGACAACGCGATCAACGTCGTCCACGCCACGGTGGCCGCGCTGAAGATGATCCAGCGTCCCGAAGAGGTCGCGGCCCGTCGTGGTCTGCCGATCGAAGATGTGGCGCCGGCCTCGATGCTCAAGGCTCGCCGCGAAAGCGAAGCGCTGGCATCGAGTGCCAGGCGTGCTGACCGTGAGGGAACGGCGTAACCATGGCAGAGCTGAAGATCACCCAGATGCGCGGCGTCATCGGTGCCCGCTGGAATCAGCGGGAGAGCCTGCGCACCCTCGGACTGCGCAAGATCCGCCAGTCGGTGGTGCGTGAGGACAACCCCCAGACTCGCGGTCTGATCAAGGTTGTTGACCACATGGTGAAAGTGGAGGAGGTCAAATGACCATCAAGCTTCACGACCTGCGCCCCGCGCCGGGTTCGAATACCAAGCGCACCCGCGTCGGTCGCGGTGAGGGCTCCAAGGGTAAGACCGCGGGTCGCGGTACCAAGGGCACGAAGGCTCGCAAGAACGTTCCGGTGCGGTTCGAGGGTGGGCAGATGCCCATCCACATGCGGCTGCCGAAGCTGAAGGGCTTCCGGAACCGGTTCCGCACCGAGTACCAGGTAGTCAACGTCGGCGACATCAACCGGTTGTTCCCCACCGGCGGCACGGTCGGCATCGAGGAACTGGTGGATAAGGGTGCGGTCCGCAAGAACACCCTGGTGAAGGTGCTCGGAGACGGCAAGATCAGCGTCAAGGCCGACGTCACCGCGCACAAGTTCAGCGGCAGCGCCCGGGAGAAAATCTCCGGAGCAGGCGGTTCAGCCACCGAGCTGTAGTTTTTCTGCGCGAGAATTTTTCTGCGCGAGCAGACACAAAATCGCACCCCGCGTCCGCGCCGGGTGCGATTTTGCTGGGGGTACCGCCCGCTTGCGGGGGACTGCTGGGCGGCGAGGCCCGCTATGCCTGCGGGCGGGCGCCCAGCGCGTCGTGGAACAGGGCTTGCCGCAAGGCGAGCTCCCTGGGGTCGCTACACAGGTGAAAACCCAACCGGTTCATTACGTAGGCGAACCCGATGCCGGTGTCGGGGTCGGCGAAGCCGAACGAGCCGCCGAAACCCGGCGTGCCGAACGCTTTATCGGAAGACCCGAACCGACATAGCGAGCCAGGTTTGCTCAGTCCCAACGAGTAGTCGACGTCGACCTTCAGCACCCGGTCCCGCGTCCCGCGGGTCGGCGGGACTGGCATCGTCGCGAGCTGGCCCAGCACGCCGGCGTTGATGTCCAACGCAGCATCCCCGGCCGCAGCGGCGCCGTAAAGTCGGGCCACCGCGGCGGCTGTCCCGATCCCATTGGCCGACGGGATCTCGATGGCGCGCACGTCGTCGCGGTTGTAGTCGCCCGCCCAAGGGTTGACGCCGCGCGGAAGGGAACCCGTTCGGGCGAGCAGTCCCATCGGGTTTAACGACGCGGCCACGAGAGCGGCCGGCATCACATTAAGGTGCAGCAGAGATTCCGCGCGCGACCAGTTGTGCAGGTGCGCTACCCGGTCGCGGGACACCGAGTCCGGAAGCCCGATATACAGGTCCAGCCCGAGCGGTGCAGCGATCTCGTCGGCGAGAAACCGGCCCAGGGTGCGGCCGGCCGGATCGGTGCGGCGGATGAGCTCGGACTCGTACCAACCCAGGGTGACCGCGTGATATCCGTGTCGGGTGCCCGGCGGCCAGGCCGGTTTCTGGGCCGCGAGTATCGGCGACAGCCGGGCCGGGTCGGCGACATCCCGCACGCTGGGCGCCGGTTTCGGCGCGCACAGGCCGGCCTGATGGCCGAGCAGTTGCCGCACTGTCACCTCGGCCTTGCCGGCCTGGGCGAATTCCGGCCAGTGATCAGCCACTGTGTCGTCGTAGCCGAAGAGTCCCCGCGACACCGCCACCGCAACGGTAAGGGCGGCAACGCCTTTGGTTGTGGAGAACATGTTGACCATGGTGTCGTGCTGCCACGGCTGTTTGCTGAGGCCGTTGCGGTAGCCGCCCCACAGGTCGACGACCTTGACGCCGTCGCGGTAGACGGCGACCGCGGCGCCGACTTCAGTGCCGCGGGCGAAGTTGGCCCGAAACGCGTCGGCGACCTTGCCGTAGCCCTCAGCGACGTCGCCGCCGATCAGGGCGGGTGACACCGTGACCTTGAGCACCATCGGGCGTTTATACCGCGACCGCGCGGCGGGCAACGTCGGATCGACACTTTCACCCGAGGGTACGTAACCCGGGGATCGCTGTGCATGGGTGCGGTACGTACGGCGTCGGTAGGCTCGATCCATGCTTGCATTGCTGCCTGGACTGCCCGGCCTGCCCGACCTACGCGGGGCCTACCGCCGCATCGACACGGCTTGGCACCACGGCGTGCCCGACGGCTGTGTGCTCGAACTAGACCTGCAGTCGGCGCCACCCGAGACCGGCACCTTCGACCCGCTGGCCTTGATCGGCGGCGCCGGGCGCCCGCCCCTGCTGCGTGACGTGGTCGCCGCGATCCACCGCGCGGCCGAGGATCCGCGGGTGGCAGGCCTGGTCGCCCGGGTGCAACTGCCGGCGGCGTCGGCGGGGCCGGTCCAGGAACTGCGCGAGGCGATCGCCGCGTTCACCGCGGCCAAGCCGTCGCTGGCCTGGGCCGAGACCTACCCCGGCACGCTGTCCTATTACCTGGCGTCGGCGTTCGGCGAGGTTTGGATGCAGCCCTCGGGCACGGTCGGTCTGGTCGGGTTCGCCACCAATGCGATGTTCCTGCGTTCCGCGCTCGACAAGGCCGGCATCGAGGCGCAGTTTGTGGCGCGCGGTGAATATAAGTCGGCGGCGAACCTGTTCACCCAGGACGGCTACACCGACGCCCACCGGGAGGCCGACACCGCGCTGGTGGAGAGCCTGCACGCCCAGGTGCGTCAGGCGGTCGCCGAATCTCGCGGCCTGGCTGCCGGCGTCGTTGATGAACTGGCCGACCGGGCGCCACTGCTGCGCGATGATGCGCTCTCCTCCGGGCTGATCGACCGGATCGGGTTCCGCGACCAGGCCTACGCCCGGATCGCCGAAATGGTTGGAGCTGAGGGCTTCGCCCCTGGTGACGCTGATGACGCTGCTGACGGTGACGACGCTGCTGACCCGGACTCCGACTCCGCGCCGCCGCGGCTGTACCTGTCCCGCTACGCCAACGCCACCGCCGGGCGTCCGGTCGTGCCGACGCCGCCGATCCCGGGCCGCAAGGCTAAGCCGGCGATCGCGGTGGTGACGGTGGCCGGTCCGATCGTCAGTGGCCACGGGGGACCGCAGGGGTTGCCGTTGGGCAATCGCAGCGTCGGCGCGGACACGATCGCCGCGGCGCTGCGGGAGGCCGCCGCCGACCCGGACGTCGCCGCGATCGTGCTGCGGGTGGACAGCCCGGGCGGGTCGGTGACCGGGTCGGAGACGATCTGGCGGGCCGTGAGCCGGGCGCGCAAGGACGGCAAGCCGGTGGTGGCGTCGATGGGTGCGGTGGCCGCCTCCGGGGGCTACTACATCTCGGCGGGCACCGACACGATCGTCGCCAACCCTGGCACCATCACCGGTTCGATCGGTGTGGTGACCGGCAAACTGGTGGCCCGCGAACTCAAGGGCCGACTCGGGGTCGGCACCGATGCGGTACGCACCAACGCCAACGCCGACGCATGGTCGACCAACGCGCCGTTCACCGCCGCCCAGCAGGATCAGGTTGAGGCGGAGGCCGACCTGTTCTATGCGGACTTCGTTGCCCGGGTCGCGCAGGGCCGCAACCTGTCGGTTGACGCGGTGGAAGCCGTGGCTCGAGGCCGGGTGTGGACCGGCGCTGATGCGTCGGAGCGTGGCCTGGTCGACGAGTTGGGCGGGCTGCGCACCGCGGTCCGTCGCGCCAAGGTACTGGCCGGGCTAGATGCCGATTCCGAGGTGCGCACCCTGAGCTACCCGGGTTCGTCGGTGTGGGACTTTCTGCGGCCACGGCCGTCGTCGCAGCCGGCAGCGGCGTCGCTGCCAGATGCTGTGGGTAGCCTCATCGGCCGGTCGATCCTGGGTGTATTCGACCAGACACGACAATCGCTGACCGGGGCCAGTGTGCTGTGGCTGGGTGCGTCGCGACTGTAGATCGACGCTGGGCCGGCGACGAAGCTCCGGTCTTGCTGAACGGCACCCAGCGGGAGCACAGGCCGCCTCGACCCGGTCGGGTGGCCGTGGCAACTGCAGTCCGAGTCACTCGGTTTCGGGGCGACCGCAGCGCCGAGGTTGTTCGCCGTGTGCTCATCGACGCTGGTGGCGATGGTTGTGGCCTCCGCCGAGGGCCTGTCGCGCCCCGACGGCATGGATCGTTGCGGGATCATGCAAACGCGTATGGAAGCAACGAGATCATGCAAGCGCGCATGCAAGCAAGGTGACCTGACCGGATGTTTTTCCGTCCTTCGATACGTTCGTGAAACCCAGTAACTATGTTTATAGTGAGCGTGGACACATCTTGGCGCTGGCTTAAAGAATGATCCATCGTTGGGTGAGACTGCTTAGCTTTTTATTAAATGATCTTCAGTGAAGGGTGTCTACTCATGAGCCGTCGGTTTGGTGGAGCGCGTCGTGGTGGGGCTGGGACCGGCGGTGGTGCTGGTCGGCGCGGGGTAGGTGCGGGTAGTGCGATCGCGGCGTTTTTGGCGTTTGGGATGGCGCCGTTGGCAGTAACGCCCGTGGCGCACGCTGACGGGTTCGATGACATGTTTAGTTGGCTTGATCCGGGTATGACGACCGGTGCTGCTGATGTGGGCGATACGGGTGGGTTGTTTGATCTGTCGGCAGGTGGTGTGGGTTCGTCGGCGGGTTTGGAGGATCTGTTTTCGGCGGGTTCGGCAGCTCCGTCGGGTTCGTTGGTTGATTTGTGGCACAACGACGTCTGGTTGCCGACGCATACGGCGCTGGAGGATTGGATCGCCAGTCCGTTCGGCCAGCAGGTTAACGAGATGCTCAACCAGCTGTTCGCTCCGCTGGTTCCGGCCGGTTTTTGTGGGTTGATTTGTGATGGTGTCGCCGGGACGGAGCTTGCTCCTGATGGTGGCGGGGGCGGGCTGTTTTTCGGTGATGGTGGGGCGGGTTGGTCGAGCACTGAGGCTGGGGTAGCCGGCGGTGATGGTGGCATCACGGGTGGTTTGGGCAATGGTGGTGACGGTGGCGCTGGTGGCTTGGGTGCTGATGGTGGCGCCGGTGGTCCCGGTGGTGAGTGGATCGGTGATGGCGGTGCCGGTGGCGATGGTGGCGCCGCAGGTCTAGTCAACGGTCTGTTGTCGGCGGCCGGTAATGGTGGTGCCGGTGGTGACACCGGTCATGTTCAGGACTTGTTCGGTATTGGTGCGACCGGCAACGGTGGCGTCGGTGGTAAGGGTGGCGCCGGTTATACCGGCGGTAATGGCGCCGAGGGGACTGCGCCCGGTGGTTCCGGTGGCGATGGTCTGGTCGGCACTGCTGGTGGTAATGGCGGCGCTGGTGGTCAGGGCTCACTGTGGTTCGGCAACGGCGGTGATGGTGGTGCCGGCGGTGTCGGTGGCACGGGTGGTAACGGTGGCAATGGTGCTGACGGCACGGATGCGACGGTCGCCGGTGTTGCCGGTGGTACGGGTGGTAACGGTGGCGTCGGCGCCGGTGGTGGTGTCGGTGGGACGGCCGGTATCGGCGGCAAGGGCGGCGCTCTGTTCGGTGTGACCGGTGCTGACGGTGTCGGTGACGTCCAGGGTGCCGCTGGTTTGGGTGGCAATGGTGGCGTCGGTGGGCTGGGTTATGACGCGGCCACCGATCCGACTGCGTCGGCGGGTACCGACGGTAGTGCTGGTGGTATCGGCGGTAACGCTGGTGCTGGCGGCTTGCAGGCCGACGGCACCCATGGGGCGGCGGGTGCGGCCGGTATCGGCGGTAACGGTGGTGATGGTTCCGCTGGTGCGGACGGGACCGCTGGCAACGCGGGTCATCACGATGGCACCGCGGGCACCGCGGGTGGTGCCGGCGGCGCCGGTGGTGTGGGTGGTTTGCAGGTCGATGGCACGACGCATGCCGCTGATGGTGATGGTGGTGCTGGTGCAGACGGCGGTATCGGTGGTTCCGGCTATAACGCGGCCGGTGACCCGACCGCTGCGCCGGGTACCTCCGGTGGTAACGGTGCAATCGGTGGTGGTGGTGGTGCCGGTGGCGCGGGCACCATTGGTGGGGTTGGCGGCAATGCCGGTGTTGGTGGCTCCGGTGGTAACGGTGCCGCCGGTAGTCATGGTGGTGCCGGTGTCCTCCCCGGTGCTGACGGCACCGCGGGTACCGCGGGTGGTTCCGGTGGCAATGCCGGCGCCGGTGGCGTCGGTGGCAATGGTGGTGCGACCACGTCGACGACCGGTACGGCTGGCGCCAACGGTAACGGCGCCGATGGTGGTGTCGGTGGTAACGCCGGTGCGGGCGGCAACGGTGGTGCGGGCGCGAACGGTGACGCCAACACCCCCGATGGCGGCAAGGGCGGTAATGCCGGTGCTGCCGGTTCGGCCGGCACCGGCGGTGGTGGCGGCGCGGCCGGTAGTGGTGGTGCGACCGGTACCGGCAACGCGGGCAACCAGGGTGCCGGTGGCACGTTGCCGGATCCGGCCGCGACCCATGGCGGCGATGGTGGTGACGGTTACACCTCGACCGATCCGACCGTGGACGGTGGCAACGGTGGTGCTGGCGGTACCGGTGGCACGATCGGCACCGGTGGTAATGCCGGTGATGGTGGTGATGGCAACAACGGCGGCACCGGGGGTGTTGGTGGTGCCGGTGGCACCGAGTCCGGTAACGGTGGCCAC
>JBDTKT010000170.1:0-3743 GCA_039935195.1 Mycobacterium sp. | reverse complement strand
GCCGTCAGGCCGGCCATGTCCCAGTAGTCCTTCCACAGTGTGACCTTGCCGTCGACCACCTTGTGCACCGTGACGAACCGCAGCAAGGCGGTTTCCCCGGTGGACCAATTCCACGTCTCGGAATGCTCGAAGAGGACGTCGGGACCCTCGGACAGCAACAGCCCCGGGTGGTTCTGGTACCCGGCCAGTGGTCCCAACCCGATCTGGAGCCGCTTGACGATGTCTTTGGGGCCACGGGCGGCCGCGGTCGGACCCACCGGCATGTCGACGTAGATGCAGTCTTGCGCCAGAAAGGTTTTCACCACATCCCAGTCGCGCCGCGACAGCGCGCTCCACAGCCCCAGAACGGTATCCTTGACGTCAGCTGGCATGCGCGTAACCCGTTTCGCCTCGCCCGAGCCGGTTCCGGGCACGGCTGGAGCGAGACCGGCGGTGTTCCAGAGTCAAACGGCAAGCATAGCGACCAGGTTGGACAGATGTCCAAGCGTTCAGGGCGCGTTCTAGAGTCGTTGGGTCGGTAATGGACGTGGGAGGTATCGGGGTGGCGGGACAGCGGGTCGGACGGAAAGCCGGGTGGGCGCTGGCGGCGGCCGGGACCGCCGGGACCGCCGGGGCGGCCGGGATGGTGGTCAGCAGGATTGCCGCGGCGAAGCGGACTCGCAAGCACAATCCGTCGCCGTTCACGCCGGACTGGACCGTACCGCCCGCGCGCTACGGGGTGGGTGTGCGGCGTAACGTCGCGGTCCCGATGAGCGACGGGGTGCAACTGCGCGCCGATATCCACTATCCGACGGTGCCGGAGACCGGCTTGCCGGCCGCCGGTCCGTTCCCGGTGCTACTGTCGCTGACCCCGTACGGCAAAATGGCTCCGCCGCCGGCCGCGCAGATCGGTGGCGGTGCGACTCCCTACCTGATCACACGCGGCTACATCGAGGTGATGGTCGACGTCCGCGGCACCGGGGTTTCGGGTGGGTCATTCGAAATGTTCGGTCCCGACCAGACCCGCGACGGGGTGGATCTGGTGGCTTGGGCGGCGACGCTGCCGAACTCGAACGGCCGGGTCGGCATGTTCGGAATCTCCTACCTGGCGATCAACCAGCTGTTCACCGCCGCCGCTGTCGGGCCGGATTCACCGCTGAAAGCGATATTCCCCGTGATGGCCGCACACGACTTCTACCGCGATGCGGCCGCGATGGGAGGGGTGCCCCACCTGCACACCGTGCGGTCCTACGGTGCGGCTTACACGCTGCTCAATGTCATCAACCCGACGCTGGAGTTCTTCGCCCGGGGTGGGCACCCGCGGCCGCGGGCCGGCGGTCGCGCCGCGGTGCGGCAGCGGGGGAGGGACCAACGCAACTACTTCCAACCGTTGGTCAAGCAGGCCAGGGAGGGCGGCGAGGCGTCCTTTGACGGGCCGTTCTGGGGCACCATGCGGCCCGAGCAGGTGCTGCCTGACATCGCCGCCAACGGGGTGGCGGTCTTCCTGGTCGGCGGGTGGCACGACGCGTTCCAGCGGGGCGCGCCGCTCAACTACGCCGGCCTGCAGAACGCCTGCGCGGGCAGGCCGGCGACCGCCCCGATGCAGCCGGGTCCGCCGCTGTCGGACCGAATCCGGCTGATGATGGGTCCGTGGTACCACGTCTCGGATTTCGGCGGGCTGCACCTACAGAGCCTGCAGCTGCGCTGGTTCGACCACTGGCTCAAAGACGAGCCGGCCGCGGCGATCGCCGGATCGGAGTTCACCTTCCAGGCGATCGGCGACAGCCGATGGTTCCGGGCTAGGCAATACCCCATCGCAGAGGCCACCCCAACACGTCTGCACCTGGCCGGCGCCGGCCTACTCACCGCGGACACACCCGCGGCGGAGACGATTTCAGTACTGCCGTATCGGTCTCGAGGGGCGGTGTCGGGCCGCAGCCTGGAACAGTGGTCCCTCGGCCTGAACAGCTTCATCGCCACCCAGGCCGGTGGACGGACCCGTTACGACCAGGGCAACCGCCGGGTGCAGCGCGGGGCGCTGACCTACACCACCGAGCCGTTCGCCTCGACCACCCTGGTGGCCGGACCGATCACGCTCACCCTGTACGCGGCGGCGAACACGACCGAAACGCTATGGGTCGCCCACCTCGGCGACGTCGCCCCGGACGGGGTCGACCGCCCGCTGACCGAGGGCGCGCTGCTCGGCTCGCTGCGCACACTGGACACTGACCGCACCTGGTATCTGCCCGATGGCAGTGTGCTGCGCCCGCACCACATCAGCACCCGTGACGCGGTATGCCCCGTCGTACCCGGTGAGCTGACCCGCTACGACATCGAGATCTTCCCCACCGCCGCGTTGATCGCCGCCGGGCACCGGATTCGGCTGACCGTCACCACCTACGACTTCCCGCAACTGGTGCCCACCACGCCTGCGCGCAACGCGCTGGAAGGCGGCAGCTACCGCCTGCACGAGGGTGGACCCACCCCGTCGTTTCTGCTGCTACCGCTGCTCGATCCGGATGCCCTGGCCTGACCGGGCCGGGAGATCAGTCCCCTTCGACGACGTCCCGGATTCGCTCCAGGGTGCGCCGCATGTCACGGATGTTGTTGCGCTGCCGCAGGAAGCCGCCGAACGCCCAGTAGTAGACAGTGGTCAACACGGAGGTGGACATCCGGAACGACTCGGTGACATCGGTGCCGTCGGTGCCGTCCGGGGCGGATTTCAGCCGGTAGCGCCAGCGGTTCACCGGCCGGTCCCCGGCCAGAACCTCGAACCCGAACACCCTGCCGGGTTCGCAGTCGGTGACCCGGCAGGTAGTCCAGTAGACCGGCCCGATTCCGTTGCGCCGGACGTGGCCGCGAAAGCGGGCACCGAGTGCCGGACCGGTGGCGCCGTCGAGCCATTCCGCTTCGAAGGTCTCGGGGGAGAACCGCCCGGTGTTGCGGACGTCTGCGATCAGATCCCAGATCCGATCGGCCGGAGCTGCCATGCGAACCGTTGCTGAACCCTGCATGCATCTGATTCAAGCATGTCGGGCGAGCGTCGGAAAACTCGGAAGGGCCGCAGCGTTGCAGGTGTGCGGTGCGGCCGTGGGTCCTTGTCCGATAAGTCGATGCACGCTACCTTGTCGTCGCCTTGACGGCTGGGGGGTGAGGATCATCGATACCAGGAATGTTGTGCTCGCAGGTCATTGGCCGCGGTTGCGCGCCGGGGCCGATCCGCATCGTCGGTGCCGGTGGCCTGCGGGAACCGGCCGGGACACCCGGACACCGATGCGCCCCACCCGATACTGCGCAGGTGCAGCGCAGATCGGATGGGGCGCACTCGAGGCTGTTACGGGGTTTAGCCGTTCGAGGTGCCACTCTCCGAGGCGCCGCCACCGGGGGTGGCGCCCAGGCTGCTCTGCAGGTCGGGCTTCATCGCCTGCAGCTGCGCACCCCAGTACTCCCAGCTGTGGGTGCCGTATTCCGGGAAGTTGAACACCGCGTTGCTGCCGCCCGCGCCGGTGTACAGCTCCTGGAACTTCTTGTTCTGGCCGATCATGAAGTTGCCCTCAAGGAACGTGGCCGGCAGGTTGTCGCCGCCCAGTTCGTTGGGCTTCCCGTTGCCGCAGTAAACCCAGAGACGGGTGTTGTTGGCGACCAGCTTGCTGACGTTGATGGTCGGGTCGTTGCGCTCCCACGCAGGGTCACTGTCGGGACCCCACATGTCTTCCTTCTTGTAGCCACCGGCGTCGCCCATCGCCAAGCCGATCCAGCTCTTG
>JBDTKT010000169.1:0-4761 GCA_039935195.1 Mycobacterium sp. | reverse complement strand
GCGACGGTCATGTCACCGGGCTGCGAGGCCACGAAGTGCGCCGCCGCCACGGCACCTTCGAGAAGGTCGACGGCACCGACTTCGAGCTGGCAGCCGACCTGGTGCTGCTGGCGCTGGGGTTCGTCGGACCCGAGCGGCCCGGCCTGCTCACCGACCTCGGAGTGGCATTCACCGAGCGGGGCACCGTCGCACGCAACACCGACTTCGCCAGCACCGTCCCCGGCATCTACGTCGCCGGCGACATAGGCCGCGGCCAATCACTGATCGTCTGGGCAATCGCCGAAGGCCGCGCCGCCGCCGCCGCCGTCGACCGATACCTGATGGACAAAACCGCCCTGCCATCCCCGATCACGCCAACAACTGCAGCGATTCATTAGTCACTCCAACCCCACCAGACCCTGCCAGAGGTTTATCCCGCGAATGCTCCGCCCCGACGTTCAGCCCGCCACCAGGGCAGCGACGATATCGGCGGCAGCGCCCGACCGCGCGGCCCGGTAGCCGACCCCGGCCCACAGACTCGTCCCGTGCGGATCGTCGCACCCCACCGCGGCGGCCCGGATCGGCGCCGTCATGTGGTTGACCTCCGGGTACCCGAGCGGCGCCCCGTCGTCGAGGGCGCGGGTGAAGTCGTTCTCCAGACTGCGCGCATACCGCCCGGAGAAGGCGCACGTCACCACCGTGTTGCTGAACTCCGGATGCTGCAGCGCCGCGCGGTGCACCGGGTTGGTCCCGGCTTCGTCGGCCAGCAGCAGCGCGGTGCCGACCTGGGCGGCCGCCGCACCGCGACGCAGCACCCGAGTGACGTCGGCCGCGACGGAAAGACCGCCCGTCGCGACCAATGGGACGTCGCCGTGGGCCGCGCCGATGGCCTCGAGCAGCTCGTCCAGAGACTCGGTTCCGGGCCGCACATCCGGAGCGAACGTGCCACGATGGCCCCCGGCCCCGGGCCCCTGCACGACCAGTCCGTCGGCCCCGTGGCCGATCGCGACGCCGGCTTCGTACACCGACGTCACCGTGACCAGGGTCAGGATGCGCAGCTCCCGCAGCATCGCCAGATCCTCGGGCCGCGGCGTGCCGAACGTGAACGACACCACGGTGGGTCGCAGGTCGGCGATTACCTCCAACTTCTCCGACCAGCAGTCGTCGTCGCCCTGACGCGGCCGCCCCACCTCCACGCCGTAATGCTCCGCCAGGGATTCCAGCAGTTCGGCGTAGTCGTCGAGCAACACCATGTCGGCTTCGCTGGGCTGGGGGACGAACAGGTTGACGCCGAGCGGTCCGGATGTGCTCGACCGCGCTGCGGTGATGTCGTCGGCCAACTGCCGCGGGCTCCGGTAGCCGCCCGCGACGAAACCCAGCCCGCCTGCATTGGACACCGCGGCCGCCAGCGCCGGCGTGCTCGGGCCACCGGCCATCGGCGCGGCCACCACCGGTACTGCCAACTCCGTGAAGGTGAATGCCATCCGTCTAGCCTGCCATCGACCGCAAGCGCCGCGGAAGCGATCCCTTCGACCGGTACGGCCCGAGGACCGCAACACCGAAGGGGTTGCCCAGCAGTCGCCGGGCCACCGCGTTGACCTCGTCGAGGGTCACCGCGTTGAGTTCCCGCAGCGTGCGGGCGATAGTGCGGTGTTCGCCGTAGTTCAGCTCACAGCGGCCGAGCCGGTTCATCCGCGAGCCGGAGTCCTCCAGTCCCAGCACCAGACCGCCACGTAGCGATCCCTTGGCGATCCGGCACTCGGCCTCGGTGATGCCGTCACGCGCCACCGTTTCGAGCACCTCCGCACTCACTCGGACCACCTCGGCGAACCGCTCCGGCTGGCAGGCCGTGTACACCGACAGCGCACCGGCATCGGCGAAGGTGTCCACCGATGAGTAGATCGAGTACGCCAGGCCGCGGGATTCCCGAATCTGTTGGAACAGACGCGAACTGAGCCCCCCACCGAGTGCGGTGTTCAGCACCGCCAGCGCCTGGCGGTGCTGCCAGTACCGACCCGGGGTGCGTACACCCAGCGACATGTGGGTCTGCTCGGCGTTCCGGTTGACCACCGTCAACGCGGGCGTGCCCGGCACCCGGGCCGCACCCCGGCGGGGTGCGGCCGGATCATGTCCGCGAATCAACCTGGGCCGGAAGCGGTCTCGCACCAAAGTCACCACCGTTTTGTGGTCGACGTTGCCGGCCACCGCCACCACCATCCGCTCGGGAGTGTAGCGGCGCAGGTGAAACGAGCGCAGCTGGGCGCGGGTCAGCGCCGACACCGAAGCCTCGTTGCCGATCACCGGCCGCCCGATCGGGTGGTCGCCGAAGAGCGTCGACAGGAACACATCACCCAGCGCGTCCTCGGGGTCGTCGTCGCGCATTGCGAGTTCCTCGAGGACGACGTCGCGTTCGAGTTCAACGTCGGCCGCGGCACAGGAACCGTTGAGCACCACGTCGCTCACCAGGTCCAGCGCCAGTTCCAGATCGGTGTCGAGCACGTGGGCGTAGTAGCAGGTGTGCTCCTTGCCGGTGAACGCGTTGAGCTCACCCCCAACCGCGTCCACCGACTGCGCCATCCCGGCCGCCGTGCGGGTCGGGGTGGCCTTGAACAGCAGATGCTCCAGGAAGTGCGCCGCACCGGCGACGGTGACTCCCTCGTCACGTGAGCCGACGCCGACCCACACCCCCACCGACGCGGAACGCACCGACGGCAGGTACTCGGTGACTACCCGCAGCCCGCCGGGCAGGGTGGTGCGACGCAGCGCCGCCCTGTCAGCTGTCGGCAAGCGCGGCATCGGCTGGCGCAACTCCGGCGGCCTCAGCGGTGTCGGCGTCGGCGACCGGTACCAGCGAGATCTTCCCGCGGTTGTCGATGTCGGCGATCTCCACCCGCAACTTGTCGCCGACCTTGACCACATCCTCGACCTTGGCGACCCGCTTGCCCTGACCCAGTTTCGAGATGTGCACCAGGCCGTCGCGACCCGGCAACAGCGACACGAACGCGCCGAAGTCAGTGGTCTTGACGACCGTGCCCAGGAACCGCTCCCCGATCTTGGGCAGCTGCGGGTTGGCGATCGCGTTGATCATGTCGATCGCGGCCTGCGCGGACGGCCCGTCGACTGCGCCGACGAACACGGTCCCGTCGTCCTCGATCGAGATCTGCGCGCCGGTCTGCTCGGTGATCGAGTTGATCATCTTGCCCTTCGGCCCGATCACCTCGCCGATCTTGTCCACCGGCACCTTGATCGTGGTGACCCGCGGTGCGTACGGACTCATCTCGTCGGGGGCGTCGATGGCCTCGGCCATCACCTCGAGGATCGTGAACCGGGCGTCCTTGGCCTGCGACAGTGCCTTGGCCAGCACCTGCGACGGGATGCCGTCGAGTTTGGTGTCCAGCTGCAGCGCGGTGACGAAGTCCTTGGTACCGGCGACCTTGAAGTCCATGTCACCGAATGCGTCCTCGGCGCCCAGGATGTCGGTCAACGCGACGAACCGGCGTTCGGTGCTCTTGGTGCCATCAACCGCTTCGATTTCTATGTCATCGGAGACCAGGCCCATCGCGATGCCGGCCACCGGCGCCTTGAGCGGCACCCCGGCGTTGAGCAGCGCCATCGTGGAGGCACACACCGAACCCATCGACGTGGAGCCGTTGGAGCTCAGCGCTTCGGAAACCTGGCGGATGGCGTAGGGGAATTCCTCGACGCTGGGCAGCACCGGCATCAGCGCCCGCTCAGCCAGCGCACCGTGTCCGATCTCGCGGCGCTTGGGCGAACCGACCCGGCCGGTCTCACCGGTCGAATACGGCGGGAAGTTGTAGTGGTGCATGTAACGCTTGGTCTTCTCCGGCCCGAGCGAGTCGATCTGCTGGGACAGCTTGATCATGTCCAGCGTGGTCACCCCGAGGATCTGGGTCTCACCACGCTCGAACAGGGCACTGCCGTGCGCCCGGGGCACCACCGCTACCTCAGCGGAGAGCGCCCGGATGTCGGTGATGCCGCGTCCGTCGATGCGGAAGTGGTCGGTCAGGATGCGCTGGCGCACCAACTTCTTGGTCAGCGAGCGGTAGGCCGCGCTGATCTCTTTCTCCCGGCCGGTGTAAGTGTCGGCCAGTCGCTCGAGCACCTCGGCCTTGATCTCATCGGTGCGGCCATCCCGCTCGGCCTTGCCGGCGATGGTCAGCGCCTTGACCAGCTCATCGGTGGCCACCGAGGCCACCGAGTAGTACACGTCGTCGCCATACGGCGGAAAGAGCGGGTAGTCAGCGGTCGGCTTGGCCGCCGCATCGGCGAGTTCCTGCTGCGTCTTGCACAGCACGGCGATAAACGGCTTGGCCGCCTCCAGCCCCTCGGAAACCACGGCTTCCGTCGGCGCCTGCGCTCCGCCGTCGATGAGCGCGATGACGTTGTCGGTGGCCTCGGCCTCGACCATCATGATCGCCACGTCACCTTTTTCGGAGCCATCGCCGACCACGCGGCCGGCCACCACCATGTCGAATACGGCCCCCTGCAACTGCTCGACGGTGGGGAACGCCACCCAGGTGCCGTCGATGAGCGCCACCCGCACGGCGCCGACCGGGCCGGAGAACGGCAGCCCGCTCAGCTGGGTAGAAGCCGACGCCGCGTTGATCGCCAGCACGTCGTAGAGGTCCTTGGGATCCAGGCTCATGATGGTCACCACGACCTGAATCTCATTGCGCAGACCGGCAACGAACGACGGGCGCAACGGCCGGTCTATGAGCCGACAGGTCAGGATCGCGTCGGTGGACGGCCGACCCTCACGCC